>CAYXTN010000006.1:0-58275 GCA_964468085.1 uncultured Clostridia bacterium
GCAAGCTGAACACCCGCACCAAGGACGGCTACAACCGCGACGTGCTTGCGGGCTTCGTCCGCTTCGGCGCGCCCAAGGACGTGCTCTATCTCAACAAGCCGCACGTGGGCAGCGACAGACTGTACGGCGTACTTCAAAATATCCGCGCATACATCACGCAGAACGGCGGCGAGTACCTCTTTAACACGAAGCTCGTCGGCATAAATACGGAAGAGGGCGAACTTAAATCGCTCGTGCTCGAAAACACGGTCGGCGGAAAGACGAGCGAAATGCGCGTTGCCGCCGCGGTGCTCGCGGTCGGGCATTCGGCGCGCGACACCTACGAAATGTTGAATGACGGCGGCGTTTATATGGAAGCCCGCGACTTTGCCGTCGGCGTGCGCATAGAGCACTTATCGTCGGCGATTTCCGCCGCGCAGTACGGCGATTTTGCAAAATATCTGCCCGCCGCGGACTATCAGCTCGTAAGTCACGCTCACGAGCGGACGGTGTTCACCTTCTGTATGTGCCCCGGGGGAGTTGTCATTCCCGCGGCGAGCGAGGAGGGCGGCGTGGTCGTCAACGGTATGAGCAACCGCGCCCGCGATAAAATAAATTCCAACTCGGCTTTGATGGTGCAGATGCACCGTTCCGATTTCGGCGGCGACGACCTTTTTGCGGGCGTTCGCTTTCAGCGCGAGATAGAAAAGAGAGCGTTCGAGCTCGGCGGCGGCAGTTACAGAGCGCCCTGCCAGCTTTTCGGCGATTTTACAAAGGACAGAGTGTCGGACGGCTTTAAAGAGGTTAAGCCCACGTACGCGGCGGGCACTGCGTTCGCACCATTAAACGAAGTTTTGCCGCGCGCGGCGGCAGAGGCTTTAAAGGTTGCCGTGCCCGATATGGCAAAGCGGCTCAAAGGCTTCGACAGCGGCTCGGCGGTTATGACGGGTGCGGAAACGCGCTTTTCCTCGCCTGTGAAAATTCTGAGGAGTGAAGACGGGCAGAGCGTATCGGTGAAAAATCTTTACCCGTGCGGCGAGGGCAGCGGTTACAGCGGCGGCATAACTTCGTCGGCGGCGGACGGAATAAGGACGGCGGAAAATATTTTCAATCGCTTTAAAACTTTACTTTAAATTCATTTTCCGTTCATACGGTTTACACATTCGGGTTATACAATGAGTGTGCGAAGGGGCGGAAAACCTCGGCGCAAAGATTAGCACACTCTAACTTTTTTCATATTCTCTCTTAATGAAAGAGCGCGGACGAAAGCCCGCGCTCTTTCTAATTTTTCGTCCGTTTTTCTGGTTAAAATTTACAAAATCATATTGTGAAAATTAGTGCGTATATATTATTGACACACACGCGTGCAAGGTGATATAATGCAAAATGTAATTATAACGAAAATTGTGCCTCACGCCCGCGCGTGAGATGCGCGTGAAAGAATCGGAGTAAACAATGGCTGTTTTAAAATACGAACGGTTTGTCGTAAAGCTGTCAATCGAGCAGAAGGTCAGGCTGATAACCTCGACCGAGTTTTTCAAGAGCTCGTCCGTCGGCAGTTACGAATTTCCCGTTTTCGAACTTAAAAACCAACCTTTCGACGAGAGCTGCAAGGGTATTCGCGTAACGCATTTCCCTTCCGACACGGCTTTGGCTTCCGCATGGAACAGCGAGCTTGTGGCGGACATTTACGCCGCGGTGGGCGAAGAGGCGCGCGCCAAAAACAGCTTTGCGTATTTCAACTGCACCAACGATTTATCGAAAGAAACTTTCACCGCCGACAACTGCGTTCTGGCGCGCTTTCTCGCGGAAAAGATTTCGGGACTCAGAAGGGGCGGCGCGTACGTCAATTTCGAGGACGTGCAATCGGACGACGATAGCGAGCAGTCGGCAAGGCGGGGAGTGCGCGATATCGTGCTCAGCTCGTCGGCGCCCGGCTCGGTAATTTTTTCGGACGTTGCCGAGGCGGAAAACGTTACGAGACGCTTTAAGTACAAGGACCTCGTTTACGGCGTCGTTTCGTCGGTTGAGGAGGCGCTCGACTTTTTATACAGCGGCGCGTCTTTCCTGTTCCTTTCCGAGGATATAACCGACGCGCTCGTCAATAAACTGACCGCGCTGACCGAAGCTTACAAGCAGGCGCACACGCGCTTTGTCAACGACCAGATGGCGGAGAGCAGCTTCGCCCGCCTCGTGAGGAATTTCAAGGTCTTCAACGGCGAAATTTTGGATAAGGCTTGCGACAACATAATCGATATCGTCTTTTCTATGCAGTCGGCAAAGGACGGCGCGGCGGAGGGCTTCAAGTCGCTCAAAAAGGGCGAAACGGCGGTCTTTGACGAGATAAATCACAACACGCTCGCGCTCAACGCGGCGCGCCAGTCGGCGGTTTTACTTAAAAACGAGGGCGGAATACTGCCTTTAAACCGCAGCCTGAAAATCGCGGTGCTCGGCGAGTACGCGAAAGATTTGAGCTATCAGCGCGCGTATTACCCCACGGCGGCAACGGCGGAGGTAATGCCTTTCGACGCGATTAATATTTACGAGCTCGACACGGTCGGCTACGGTCTGGGCTATGCCAAGGGCGAGCGCGGAAGAAGCGATTTAATCGACCACGCGCATCTTCTGTGCAACAGCGCGGACTGCGCAATCGTCTACCTTTCCGCACCCCTGGGCGCCGACAGACTGCCCCCCGAGCAGACGGAGCTTTTAAACGCCATTGCGGGCAGACACGCCAAAATCGTGGCGGTGGTTGCGTGCGACGGCGATATCGATATGGGCTTTGCCGACCTCTGCGACGCAGTGCTCTTAACGTATATATCGGGTCAGGGCGGCACGATAGCGACGCTCGATATGCTGACGGGCATAATTTCGCCGTCGGGCAAGCTGACCAAGCCTTTGGGGCTTATCGGCGCGGAGGGCACTGTCGAAAAATACCCCTTCGGCTTCGGACTTTCGTACACGTCTTTCGAGTACAGCAATCTCCAGGTCAACGAAAGCGGGATAAGCTTTACGGTAAGAAACGTGGGCGGCTACGACGGCTACGCAATGCCCAGAATGTACGTCGTTAAAAAGAATACGAAATCGTCTTTTATCAATAAGGCGCTCAAGGGCTTTACCAAGGTGTTCGTAGCAAGGGGCGACGCGGTGCGCGTTAAAATTCCCTTCGACGAGACGACTTTCAGCCAGTACACAAGCGACAGGGGCTACTTCGTCGAGGGCGGACTTTACACCGTATCCATAGGCGACAGCGAAACGACCGACAAGCTCTCGGGCATACTGATGCTCAAAGAGTACGACGAAAAGCATAAATTCAAGAACGCGGTGGTTGAAACCTCGACAGACGGCAAGACTGTCGATTTTACGGAAAGCGACCTTCCGTCCGACGTCAAGGCGGCGCGCAGAAAACTGCCCGTAACCTTGCGTATTGCGCTTGCAATCGTGCTTGCGCTCTACGTGGACGCGGTGCTCGTTTTCTTTGCGGTCGGTAACGCGATAAGCAATAAGGACGTAATTTTCTACGCGATAATCGCCGTGGTTGCGCTCGTGGTCAACGTGCTTGCAATCGCGTATATCTGCGTGGTAATCAAACAGCGCAATAAACAGAAATACATACACCCCAACGCGGTGCTTTCGGATATGCTCGACAACGTGGGCGAGTTTACCGAGATAGCCAAAGTCAAGTACAAACAGCCCGTCGAGGAAGCGAAAGAGGAAGAGCCCGAGGTCACCGAAGAGCAGAAAGCCGAGCAGGAAGCGGCGGAGGCGCTCGCGGCAACGTACGAGGTGCGCTTCGACGACGCGGAAGCGATAGATATGGCGCGTGCCGAAAAGGTATCGTTCGGCGAGCTGTGCAGGAACTTGCGCAACTTTGCAATGCACAGGGGAATTAACCTCGAAATCACTTCGGCGCGCTCGCTGATAGCGGCAATCGCGTCGTGCAAGCTCGTGTTCATAACTTCCAAAAACGCCGAAATTCTGCCCAAATTCGTCAAGATTTTAAACGAATATTACGGCAACGAAACGCCTATAACCGCGGACGACAGCTGGAACTCGCTTTCCGATTTACTTTGGGAAGAGGGCGAGGGCAAGTTCGTGCTTTCGGCGTTCTCGAACGCGGTATATAACGCGCACAAATCGCGCGAGCAGGAGCGCGTAGTCGTAATCGAGAACGTGAATATAAACAATCTCGGCAGTTACTTTTGCAACTTCCTCGAGTACGCGAACCACCCTACCGAGGAGTTTGTAATCAACTTTAACGAGGAAACGTCTTTCCGTCTGCCCGATAACCTCACTTACGTGTTGGTTGCCAAGGACGGATATATCGATATGTTGCCGCCCGAAATGCTCAACGCGGCGCTGGTTGCCGAGATCGTGCTTTCCGAAGCGACGATAACCGACGTAGACGAGGCGGAGCCTAAAATTTTATCGCACGACGACTTCCTGTTGATGCTTTCCGAGGCGAAGGAAGAGCACTTCGTAACCGAAAGAATATGGAAAAAAGTCGACGACCTTTCCGAAACGCTGAATGCAACCGAGAAGTTTGCGATAGGCAATAAGAATATAATTCAGAGCGAAAGCTTCACTTCGGTAATGCTCGCGTGCGGGGCAGACGAGCCCGAAGCGGTGACGAATATATTCCTTGCAAAGCTTTCGTATATCCTTAAAAACACGCGTATGTTCAGGCAGGACGGCGGCGAAAAGGCGGTGTTTGCAATCGTCGAAAAGCTGTTTGCCGACGAGGAGCTTACGAAGATTAAGCGTTCGCTGACCAAAATCGTCCGCGTGGTTGAAACGCCGACGGACGGTGCGACCGCGGCGGAAGATGCGCCCGCAGAACAGACGGCAGAGCCCGCAGTCGAAGAGCAGCCCGCGCCCGCTGTCGGGGAAGAAACTGCTGCGCCCGTTGCGGAAGAACAGCCCGCTATTGCGGAAGAACCCGCCCCCGACGAGCCCGAAGAGCCTGCTGAGGAAGAGCCCGAAGAGCCCGCAGTCGGCGACCGACCCGCCGAGGACGAGGGCGACGACGGGTTGGAGGAGGACTTATGATAAACGGCATTTTGGCTGCGGATAAGTTTTTCTCGCAACTCATATCCGCGCTCACAAGCAAGGTGGCGCTGATAATTTACATAACGCTCATTTTAGTGCTTATAGTAGTGCTCGCAATAAGAGTAATGCTCGGCGAGCAGGAGCGCGCCGAACAACAGCGGCAGAAAAAGAAGCTCAAAGAGGAGGCGGCGCAGGAGGCGGTAATCGACGGCGTGTCGAAAAAAATCGACAAGCACTTCGAAAGGATAGGCGGCGATTTGAACTACGTCAAGCGCAATCTTGCAAACGCCGCGGGATATCCCGCACCCGTCCGCAATATGGCACAGCAGGCGCTCGCAACGCCCAGCCCCACGGAAGTGGCGAAGGGCAAGCCCGACGAAGAAATCAATACGGACGGTTCGCGCTTCTATATGCTCACGCAGATAGATAAGGAGTACGAAACTTACGTGCGCCCTAATTACGACGACAAAATCGGACTGAAAGAGCTGTGCGAAGACTTCCGCAACTTCTCCGCAGGCAGTTTGAGACTGTATTACGATATCGAGGATATAAGAAGATTTATCGGCGGCCTGGCGGTAACAAAACTAATCATACTGCAAGGTATGTCTGGTACGGGTAAAACCTCGCTCGCGTACGCTTTCGGCGAATACCTGGAAAATAAAACGGTAGTCGTACCCATACAGCCTATGTGGAAGGAGCGTACGGACCTGTTAGGCTATTACAACGAATTTACAAGACGTTTCAATGAAACGACGCTTTTGTACAAAATGTACGAGGCGAACAATAACGAAGAAATATACATAACCGTCCTCGACGAAATGAACATAGCGCGAGTGGAGTATTACTTTGCTGAGTTCTTGTCACTTCTGGAAATACCCAACCCGGACGGAAGAAATCTGGACGTAGTAGCGGACCGTTGGGACGACGACCCGAAGCTGTTGCAGAGTAACGGCAAAATGAAACTGCCTACGAATATGTGGTTTATCGGCACGGCGAACAACGACGACAGTACTTTCTCTATCTCGGATAAGGTATACGACCGTGCAATGGTAATAAACCTGGATAAGAAAGCAACGCCTTTCGAGGCGGTGGGCAAGCCGAGGAAGGTATCTGCAACGCACTTGCAGGAGCTTATGGACAGAGCGCAGAGAGAGTTTGCACTTTCGGACAGAAACCTCAGAAGGCTTAAAAAGCTCGACGAGTTTATGATAAAGACCTTCCACATAACGTTCGGTAACCGAATAATGAAACAGATAAAGTGTTACGTGCCCGTGCTTGTGGCGTGCGGGGGAACGGAAGTGGAAGCGCTGGACGATATACTTGCGAGAAAGATATTCAGAAAGCTTGAGAGTAAAAACCCCGTATACGTCAAGCAGATGGCGGACAACGTGTGCGACTATTTAGACGAACTTTTCGGCGAAAACAAACTCGCCCTTTGTAAAGAAACTATAAGACTAATCGAACAAAACGTATAAAAAATAATAAACGTAGCAAGCAAAACCGCGTTTTTGCGCAGCGCGACCCAATTTGCGAATACTTTCGCCTCGGTAGGTGAATTGCCGCATTTTCAAATAATTGTGGGCGCTGAAATAATGCGGCAAGAGGGCAACGCCCTTAAATCGTCGGATTTGTTTTTCATCGTCTTGAAAAAGAAATCGACGAGAGAGGAACTCTATGGATAACTTAGACTTCTATTACCGTGCTTTAAAGGACTACCGCAAGGAGACCGCCAAATCGAATATATGCGAAAAGGAAAGGCGGGCTATTGCGGAGACCGATACGGAGCAGGATAAACTCGAATCAACTAAATATATAGTCACGGTAGAGGAAGACTGGATAAAGGCAATCGAGGACGGTCTTAAATTTGTCGAGCAGGCAGTTGCCGAAGAGCGGCAGTTCATAAGGCAGAACGGCGAGGTCGTGCCCATTGAAAAGATACGCAAGATTTCCAAGGACACGGTCGTGCATTTAGCCAAGCACAGCGATATGATAACCCACCTGCCCGAGGAAGAGGGCGACCCGATTGTGCCCGACCAGCTCTATATGGTCGAAAAGCTGTCCGACTACGCGGTATACGAGAACAGATTTTTATATATGATGCTGTGCTACATAAAGAACTTTATCGAGTACAGACTGGAAAAAATAGACAACCTGCGCCGCTCTTACGTGGGGGATATGAGCATCGATAAAAGAGTGGTTGCCAAAAAGCGCACTCTCAAAATCGAAATGCGCGTTTTGGAGGAGCGTTCCGACAACCCCTATCCCATACCCGACGGCGAGTGCGAAAAGCGCGTGCGCAGAATAAGCGACTGCCGCGAGATAATAAATTCGCTGTTAAACACCGACTTAATGCAACAGGTTGCAAAGTCGCCCATGATAAAGCCGCCGATTGTTAAGACCAACGTTTTGAAGATGAACAACAACTTCAAAAACGCGCTGGCGCTGTACGACTTTATCGCCTCGTACAAGGGCGACGGCTTTTCGTCCGAGCAGGTCAAATTCAATTTCGCGCCCTATTCCGAGGCGCTCTCGGACGAGATAGCCGAGGCGGCAAACCTTATGTCGTTCGTGGCATATAAGGCGGGCAACAAGCTCGACGAGGTGCTCGAGCTCAACTACGCCGAGGAGGAGCGTCGCCGCAAGCAGGAAAAGGAAGATAAGCTTATCGCCGACCTCAACCGTTTGAAAAAGCGCGCTATGGAATCGGGCAAGAGCCTCGAGGAGTATATGCTCGTTCTCGAAAGGCGCAACCGCCATCTGGAGAAGGACAGCGAGGAGCTCGCCAACGTGCGCCTGCAATTGGAAGGGCTCTTGAAGGAAATCGAGGGTTTGAACGCCGAAAAGGAAGAGCTCAACCGCAGAATAGGCGAACTTCAGCACACAATCGAGCTTAAAGAGGAAGAAATAGCCGAATTAAAGCAGAAATATATCGAGGATATTGCGGCGTTAAAGAACGAGCACGCGGCTAACGTCGCAAAGATAAAGAGCGAAAACGAAAGCGCAATCGCCGCTTTAAATACCGAGTTTGCCGAAAAGATGACGGCAACTGTAGACGAATACGAGCAGAAGGTGGCAAGTCTTACGGGCGAACTTACCGAGGCGAACGCCAAATACGTCGCGGCGGTCGACGAGTGCGACAGGCGCATAAGCGAAATGCAGTTCAAGATGACCGACTACGACAACGAGAAAAAGCGGCTCGAAGACGACCTTGCGGCAAAGCTCAAACAGATGGAACAGCGTTGCGAGGGGACGGTCAAGTCCGAACAGACCAAGTCCGAGGCGCTGAAAATGCAGTACGAAAAGCAGTTCGAAGCGCTCAAAGAGGAAGCGGCGCTTGCCAAAGGCGAGCTGGACGGCATACGCATACAGCAGGGCAAAATGACGCCGTCGACCGAGTACACCTCGCGCGAGCGGTTCACCGAGCTCGAACAGGAGTACGAGGCGTTCCAGAAATTCTTTAAAAAGCAGTGGGAATTTACTAAAAAGGAAATACGCAAGTCCATTTTGTGGACTAAGGACGAAAAGAAAAAACGCGGTTAAGATTTAGGGCAAAGTTATGAAAAGGCAAGACGAAAACAAAAACGGCAATAACGGTTTGAAATTGCTCGTTCCGATTATCCTCATAATCGGTCTTTTCGTATTGCTCGGCGCGGCAGTGCTCGCGCTCTTATCGTCGGGCAAAAGCCTGCCGCTTATGAGCTCGGACTTAAAGTACGTGTTCCTCGCGTTCATAATTTTATTGCCCCTTTTACTGTTGTTTTTGATACTCGCAACGGTGTGCCGCGCGCGGCTCAGGGTCAGACCCGATTACTTCGGCGTCGACTTTAAAAAGATGGATAAGCAGCGCCCCAAGCTCAAGAATATCGACAATTACAACGTGGGCGAAAGCAAGGCGCACGTGCCCAACGCGGGCGGGCTTGCGCAGAGCGTTCACGGCAACGTGCCCGCGCCTGCCGAAAAGGAAGACAAAAAGCCCGACGAGGAGGTAAACACGGACGGCTCGCGTTTCTATATGCTCACGCAGATAGATAAGGAGTACGAAACTTACGTGCGCCCTAATTACGACGACAAAATCGGGTTAAAGGAGCTGTGCGAGGACTTCCGCAACTTCTCCGCGGGCAGTTTGCGGCTGTACTACGATATCGAGGATATAAGAAGATTTATCGGCGGCCTGGCGGTAACAAAACTGATAATTTTGCAAGGTATGTCTGGTACGGGTAAAACCTCGCTAGCATACGCGTTCGGCGAGTACCTCGAAAACAAAACGGTAGTCGTACCCATACAGCCAATGTGGAAGGAGCGTACGGACCTTTTAGGCTATTACAACGAGTTCACAAGAAGATTTAACGAAACGACGCTTTTGTACAAAATGTACGAGGCGAACAATAACGAAGAAATATACATAACCGTCCTCGACGAAATGAACATAGCGCGAGTGGAGTATTACTTTGCTGAGTTCTTGTCACTTCTGGAAATACCCAACCCGGACGGAAGAAATCTGGACGTAGTAGCGGACCGTTGGGACGACGACCCGAAGCTGTTGCAGAGTAACGGCAAAATGAAACTGCCTACGAATATGTGGTTTATCGGCACGGCGAACAACGACGACAGTACTTTCTCTATCTCGGATAAGGTATACGACCGTGCAATGGTAATAAACCTGGATAAGAAAGCAACGCCTTTCGAGGCGGTGGGCAAGCCGAGGAAGGTATCTGCAACGCACTTGCAGGAGCTTATGGACAGAGCGCAGAGAGAGTTTGCACTTTCGGACAGAAACCTCAGAAGGCTTAAAAAGCTCGACGAGTTTATGATAAAGACCTTCCACATAACGTTCGGTAACCGAATAATGAAACAGATAAAGTGTTACGTGCCCGTGCTTGTGGCGTGCGGGGGAACGGAAGTGGAAGCACTGGACGATATACTTGCAAGAAAGATATTCAGAAAGCTTGAGAGCAAAAACCCCGTATACGTCAAGCAGATGGCGGACAACGTGTGCGATTATTTAGACGAACTTTTCGGCGAAAACAAGCTGGCATTATGTAAAGAAACAATCCGTTTAATAGAACAAAACGTATAAGATATAAACCCACCCATAACAGGTAACAGATATGTCAAAGTTAAGGAAAACGATACTTATAATCGGAATATTGATAGTAGCGGTAGCGGCGTCACTCGGGACGGCGCTGGCGCTGTATGCAACGGGTTCGATAAAAACCGACCCGATAGAGCTCGTGTACGTACTGCGCGACCGCGAAAAGGTATACGACGGCACGCCGCTCAAACTCGACGACCAGCTCAACGACATTATGCTCAAAGAGGGCAAACTTGCCGCGGGTCACTACGCAAAGGTGGAGTTTCTCGGCTCGCAGACGGACGTCGGCGAATCTGAGAGCGACGCAACCGTCAAAATTTACGACGAAAACGGTTTCAACGTTACGGGCGATTATTCCATTAAGGTACAGAGCGCATATCTTACCGTATACAAAAAGACGATAAGCGTGGAACTGCCCGCGCAAAAGGTGGTCTATAACGGCTCGAAAGTGCTTTTCAACGAATACAAGATTTCGGACGATTCGGAGGGCGGACTTTGCAGCGGTCACAGAATTTACGGCTCGACCGACGCGGAGCTTTTAAACGTAGGCGACACCCTGCCCGAAGATTTGGAACCGCTCATTTTCGACGTTGTGGGCAAGGACGTAACGGCTAACTACGAGATAGTTGACTTCAAGTACGACGGAATAGAGGTGGTAAAGCGCCCGATAACCGTGCGCCCCGTATCCTACGAAAAGGTTTACGACGGCAAGGCGGTGGTTGCCAAAGAGATAGAGTTCGTAGACGGCTCGTCGCTTGTGGACGGTCAGATTTGCGAGTTCGTCATAAACGAGGGCTACGGCGACCATATAACCAACGTCGACGAGATAGAAACGCAGGTAACTTCGCTGTTCATTTACGACTATAAGGACGGCGAAAAGGTCGACGTTACGGAAAACTACGAATTTAATTTGCAGGAATATACGGGTTATTTGAAGGTAACGCCCCGCCCGCTGACGGTTGTGGCTAAGAGCGGAACGTTCGTCTACAACGGCGACGAGCAGTCTATGCAGAACGATACCGCGCCGCTTTCGGTCGAAGGACTTGCCGAGGGCGAGGAGCTGGTCAGCGTTTCCTACCTCGGCTCGCGCAGGGACGTAGGCGTTTCGGAAAACGTTATTGCCGAGGTCACTTTAAAGGGACTGGTTGAAAACTACGAAATCAGCCGCGTCGCGGGCGCTATCGAAATTACTCATTTCGAAACGACCGTAAGAACCTTTTCCTCCGATAAGTATTACGACGGCGACCCGCTCACCGACGGACATATCGAGTATACGCTTGCCAACGAAAACCACAACGTGGTTGCGGGCGAACTGCCCTCGCTCACCGACGTCGGCGAAATAACCAACAGCTACGACATAACTTTCGTCGACGAGTACGGCGACTGCACTCATAACTACGCAATTACTTACGATTACGGCACTCTTACGGTTAAAAGACTGCCCGTAAAGGTCACGCTCGTAAGCGACGCCGACGACAGAGAAAAGGTCAATTACGACAGCACGACGCACACGCCCACGCTGGAAAACGAAAGCTATTTCACGGTCGCACCGCTCTTGCCCGACGGCGAAACGGTGGAAAAATTCACCTTGGACTTTACCGATTTCGAGGTGGTGGCGGAAAACCGCGCAATGTGCGTTGCGGGCGAGTACTATTATACGGTTAAGTTCAAAGATAAGGAAGTCGCCCAAAGACAGCGCTATTCCAATTACGAGCTGTACGTTCCCGAAAGCGGCGTTCTGGAAGTAACTCCTTTGCCCATTTCCGTAACGCTTAAAGAATTTACGGAAGCGGCGGCGTTCACTTATACGGGCAAAGCTTTGAAGGTAGACGTAAACAAAGCGATAGACGTCATAAGCTTACAGCGCGGAGTAACGCTTACCGAGGGCATAGAGCTCGATAACCTGATTAAGAAGAAAGATTTCTCGGTCGTAGCCGACGAAATTATCGACGCGGGCGACGATTATCTGTACACGGTAAAAATTTCCGACAGCGCCACCGCGAAAAACTTCGACGTGGACGTAAGCGGCGTTCAGATTTCCGTCAACCCCATGCCCGTCACCGTAACGCTCAAGGACGCGGCGCGCACGTATAACGGCGAGGCGCAGACGGTTGCCGCAAGCGAAACGGTAGTCAGTATAGAAAAGACTCCGCCCGTAGCGGAGGGCGACTACGCCGACGACACGGGACTGACCGCGGGCGATTTGTCCGTCGTGTTTACGGCAAGCACCCCCGATAAAGTCAAGGATGCGGATAGTTACGTCTTCGAGGTGGAGGTTTCCAAGAAAAAATTACAGAAAAACTACAAACTGACATTTAAGAGTGCCGACGACAATTCGAGGGAGTACGCGCTTCTGAAAATCGCCAGGTTTGTTTTGGAAGTTACAACCGACACGCCCGATTTGACCTATAACGGACTCAATCAGTCGAGCGGCGAGTTTACGTACGGCGAGCTTGCAAACGCAAAGCACAAAGTTTCGCGTTTGACCAATATAAACAGATTACCGGTAGTTCGCGACGTTTGCGACGCAGTCGGCAGAAAGCTTATCGTTGAAAACAGATTTGACGTCGCAGTGTACGACGGAACGGAAAACGTAACGGAAAACTACAAGCTCGATTATACTTACGGCGAGCTTTCGGTTAAGCCCTTCCCGATAACCGTTTCGACGGGCTCGGCGAACAAAGTTTACGACGGTATGCCGTTAAGGAACGGGGAATTAATCTCCGATAACGAACTGTTTTTAGACCACAGATTGACCGCGCTCGAGGACTTGACGGAGATTACGGACGTAGGCTCTGTCAGAAACGAGTACCTGTGGGATATATTGAGCGGCGGCAAATCGGTTTTATCCAACTATGAAGTTACAACCGATTACGGCGAACTCGAAGTTACGCGCCGCGCGATAACATTGGAGACGGCAGGCGATTCGAGGGCTTACAACGGCGAACTGCTTTTCAATACGGAAGTTAGTATCAAACCGAGCCTTACGGGCGCTATGAGAAACTATAAAGCTCAGCTTCCCGCGGGCGCAAAGCCCTTCGGAA
Organism: uncultured Clostridia bacterium; assembly: GCA_964468085.1. Classification (GTDB taxonomy): domain Bacteria; phylum Bacillota; class Clostridia; order Christensenellales; family Borkfalkiaceae; genus Coproplasma. The sequence goes on from CAYXTN010000006.1 coordinate 13,165, forward strand.
TTACAAACGCGGGCAGTGTGAAAAACCTGTTCGACTGCGTAATCGTGACGGGCACGGGCGCGGACGTTACGGATAACTTCGACATAAGCTACTCGGAAGATTGCGGCATGCTTACGGTAACTCCCGTAGCGATAACCTTCTCGCTCGACGATTTTGCCGACAATGAAGACGTAGATATGGAGTACGACGGCAAGCAGAAAAAGTTCGAAATCAATCAGGCGATAAAGCATATAACGTTAGACGGCACGGAATATGAGGTGATTGACGAAAGGACGGGAAGCGGCATAGAATTTGCCAAGAGCGATTTCGAAATCGTGTACTCGTCGGCGATAATCGACGCGGGCAACTATTCGTACACCGTGAAATTTACCGACGAAGCCTTTGCAAACAACTTCACGGTAGTCAATCCCGAAAAGCAGATGACGTGCACCGTGCGCGTAAAGAAAAAGGCGATTTCGATAAACGTCATACCTCTCACGGGTGACGACGCGCTGTTGTTCAATAACAAAGTGCACGAGCTTAAAGTAACTGACGTTGTCGTAAGCATATGGGACAAAAAGAAAGACCCCGTCAAGTCCGAGCTGATTTCCGTAAAGGAGCTCACCTTAGAATGTTCCGACGTGCTGTTCAACGCGGGCGATTATACATATAAGGTAAAGATAGAGGACGACGTTTTCGCCAGGAATTTCCTCTATACCGAGCCCGAAGGCGATATAACGGTTAAACAGTTCAACGTAAACGTCACTTTACAGGATTTGACGGCAACCTACTCGGGCGAAGAGTTCGTCTTCCCCGCAGGTACGGCGGGCGTGCTGTCGGCTAAATTGAACGACGAAGAAAATATTCGCGACGTATTAAGCGGCGCAGACTTCGCGTTTGCGACCAAAGACGGCTCGCTCATAATCGACGCCGACGAGTACGACTACGTAGCGGTGCTGACCGACGAAACCAAGGCGCGCAACTACCATCTGACGATGGACGACGCGACCGTCACTATCGAACAACTCGAAGTCAACGTAAGTGCAAAACCCGTAGTTTTAACGTTTAACGGCAAGGAGCTCGAGATTGACGGCGAGGCGGCGCTCAATATCGGCAATCCGCTCTTAACCGCCGCCGACTTCGATTTTACGACCTGGCAGGGCAGCTTTAAGACGCCCCTTTTAAAGTCGGGCGATTACACCTTCAGGGCGGAGCTTAAAAGCGGCAATTTCAGTATTATAGATTATGAGGACGGCATAGTAGACGGCACGGTTAAAGTTAATAAGTGCGCGGTAACCGTCACTTTAAACGCTCTTTCCAAGGAGTACGACGGCGAAGAGTTCGACTTGTCGCCCAAAAAGTCGGTCGTAATTATCGACGGCAAGGAGTTCACGCTTACGCAGTCGCCGATAGCTTCGGTTGAAAGCGACGTGTTCACGAAAGACGACTTCGTGCTTATATACGACGAGATAACTCCCTTAGACGACCACTCGAACTTCGGTACGTATAATCTTACGGCAAAGCTTGCCGAAAGTTACGATGAGTTCAACGGAGACGTGGAAATCACAGTCGAAAACGGGGAGGTAACCATCAGCAAGAAGAAAGTAACGCTGACCACGCAGACCAAGTCGTTCGAGTACAACGGCGAAAGGCAGAGCGCGACGGATGCGGAGCTTGTCGGTGCCGTTGCGGGGCATTATGCCAAGGCGGTGGACTATAACAGAGAAATCGTTTATGTAATTAACGTTACCGCAACGCCCGTTGACAACGATTCGGAGTACAGAATTTTCCGCAAAGTCGTCAACTACGATGACAGCGAAACGGAAATAGACGTGACAGAAAACTACGATATCGAAACGGTTTACGGCACGCTTACGGTAACGCCTCTGGCGGTAACGATAACCACGGAAGGCGCAAGCAGACCGTATAACGGCAGAGCGCTTTCCAATGCGGAAATAACTGCCGACGGACTGATTGCGGGACACACGCTCGTCACTCCCGAAGAGGCTGATTTACCTTCGGTAACCGAAGTCGAAAAAATCAAGAACGAGTACGACATTTCCATAACCGCGACAGTAGACGGAAGCGCGACGGACGTTACGGGCAACTACGAAATAACTTTCGTGTACGGCGACCTCGAGGTTACGGCAATCGAGATTACCTTAAATCTCAAAGACAATATCAAAACGCCCTATAAGGGACTGAACGGAAATATAAGCCTTAACGGAAACGACGTAATAGACTCGGTTGACGGAGATAGCAGTCTGAGCTTAGCCGACTTTGCCGTTACGTTCGACGGCGAGGCGGTAAACGCGGGCGATTACACGTTCACGGTTTCGTTAAAGTCGGAAGAAAACGCAAAACACTACTCGATAATATCCGGCGATAGCGGCGTATGCACCGTCACCAAGGCTGACTTTACCGTAACCTTAAAGGCGTACACCGGCGCGACCGCGAAGGAGTATACGGGCAAAGTTCAGGAATCGAAGGCAAGCGATATTACTATCACCGCAAACGCGGCAAACAACCCCGACGGCTTAACGGCGGCGGATTTGGAGTTCAAGTATTTCGGCGGAATGCTCAACGTCGGCGAGTACGCCTACAACGTAGAGATAAAAGACAAGGAGCTTGCGGGCAACTACAATCTTTCGGCGGAGGATGCAAAGTACGACATTGTACCCGCACAGATAACCGTAACGTTGCAGAACTACGAAAAGACGTACAACGGCACGGCTTATACGGTAGACGTCCTGCTTGCAATCACGAACATAACCGATAAGAACGGCGATAAGTCGGAGCTCTTGGAAAAGAGCGACTTTAAGGCGGTGTACGAGCAGGAAATGCGCCTTGCAAACGGCATAATAAAGCCTTTGCCCGACGACGAAGCTTATACGGGCGAAATTAAATTAATAGATGATAAAGCGTATAAGGTTATAACGGGCGATAATTACACGTACGGCGTAGAGCTTATCGACCGTAATCTGCGCGGCAACTTCGATATAACGGTTGTCGGCGGCGAATTTAAAATCAACAAGCGCCTTTTAACCTTCACCGCGGTCAACGTCTATATGAGCAGGGAAGATTACGAAATGGGCGGATACGCCGACGAGCTCGAATTTGAGGTAACCGATTACGTTTCGATATCCTCGAACACGACGCTTGCGGGCGACGACCAGCTCAGAATTACAAAGGCGATAGCCGAGAAGGAGTACACCGACAGCACCGTGCTGTATCTGTACGCATTCGACGAATATACGTTAGACAACGAAGACTGCTACGAGTTTACAAACGTAAACGGCAAAGTACCCGTAAGCTTACAGCTTATATTCACTGATTAAACGGTTTTAAGGACAAAAAACAGGGCGGAAATTAAGGTATTTTATGATTTCATACGACAATTATAAAAACCGAATAGAAAAACTGGCAAAGGCGAAGCGCGTTCTGCACAAATTCAGGTTTCTGATTTGCGGCGTGCTTGCGCTGCTTGTCGGCACGTCAGTCGGACTCATGTGCGCAAAGGGTGCGTACATGTCCGACATGTCGTTGTCTGCCCAAACGGTCAAATTCAACGAGCCGTACGAGGTAACGGCGGCAAAGGCTTTCCTTGCCTCGCCTTCGGAACAGCATATAGAGTACCGCGGCGAAAGCGGCGACTGGACGAGAGAAAAGCCCGTTAAAGCGGGTAAATACTCGGCGCGCACGGTAACCAAAAAAATAATAGGTTACAGCTATTCGTCCGAGGTCAGTTTCGAAATCGAGAAGCTCGACGCCGACTTCAACGTCAAGAGCGGCAGCGTAACTTACGGCGAAATTCACGACTATTACTCCGTTCCGCAGCTTATTTCGGGGCACAGAGTGGACGAGAGCGTGCTCGTGTTCAACTACGGCGACTACGGCGCGGCGACCACGAGCGTGGAGGTCGATTTAGACACCGTAAAAATTATCGACGAAAACGGCGACGACTTCACCGACTGCTACAACATAACGCCGCATAGCAATACGCTTTCGATAAGGAAGAGAAATATTTCCGTAACGCCTTTGTCGTACGAATTTGAGTACGACGGACAGCCGCACTTTGCGGGCAACGGCGTTTCCGACAAAACTTCCGAAAGACTTGTCAACGGCGATACGGTAACGATTACGACGACCGTCGGCGATTTTATCACCACGTACGCAAACGGCGTTGAAAACGCGGGCGAGTATATCGTGCGCCCCGATACCGTTACGATTATGCACGGCGACAACGACGTCAGCGGTTGGTACTACGTAAGCTCGGGCACTTCGCGCCTGACGGTTTCTCCCCGCAAAATAACCGTATATACGGGCAATGCGCAAAAGGAGTACGACGGCGAACCCGCCGAGAACACTAACGTTATCGGAAATAACCTTGTGGAGGGGCATAAGGCGTACGCCGACAGGACGACGCTGCCCGATAACCCCAACGTGGGCACGTACGCAAACAAGTTTAGCGTTACGGTGCTTTCAGGAGACGGCGTAACCGACCTTTCGGACAATTACGAGGTAGACGAGGAAAATTCTAAGTACGGTACGTTGACGATAACCCCCGCAAAGCTGACGGTAACTACGGGCACTCCCGAAGCACACACCTACGACGGCAAACCCTTTAATTATTTCGATTTCGAAGTGGAGGAAATGCTTAATAATAAGTTCACCGTATCCGCGGTTGAGCGCTTATCCCTCGACACGACCGATGCGGGCGAGTACTTAAACGACTTCAAGGTTGCAGTAAAGCTGAACGGCGACGACGTAACGGGCAACTTCGATATCAAATATACCTACGGCAAACTGACGGTCAAAAAGCGCAATATGACGGTACTTACGGGCAGTGACCGCAAGGTTTATGACGGAACTCCGCTCGTCTGCGACGACCCCGTAATAAGCGGCATCGTGCCCGAACACAGTCGCAAAATAGCACAGCCTTTCTCGGTAATAAACGCAACGGGCGAGGACGGCGTTAAAAACGATATCAGATATACGGTTTACGACGAGCACGGCAAAGACGTCGGCTACAACTACGTAATCGAGCACACGAGCGGCACGCTCGTTATCGACGTTCTGCAGCTTTCGGTTGAAACGGCGACCGCAAGCCGCGAGTACGACGGTACGCCCTTCTCGAACGCGGACTACGTGGCAACCCGCCTCAACGCAGACGGAGAAGGGCTCTGCGGCACGGACGCGCTCGAACCGACTTTCGTGACCTCGCGCACCGACGCGGGCTCGGAGGACAACGTTTGCTCGTACCGCGTGCCCACGTACGACGGAGTGCGTTCCAATTATAAGATAGTCGGCGAGGTAAGCTACGGTACGCTTACGGTTGAACGCAAAGAGGTAAGCGTAATCATAGAAGATATCACCGCCGTTTACGGCGAGGATTTGGAATATCCCGGCTACAATTTCGAGCTGGCAAGCGGTCAATCGCTCGATTTCGATACGCACTTTGAGAACGCGGACGGCGTGACCTGTACGCCCGAAGAGTGGCAGGGCTACACGCTGTTGGACGTCGGCGAGTACTCCATAGTGCCCAACCCCGAAGATTGGGAGATTACGGGCGGAAGCTTATCCAACTACGATTTGAAGCTCGAAGTCGGCACGCTGACAATCACGCAGAGGGTAATCTACTACGTGACCGCCGACGATGCCAAGATTTACGACGGCACGGCGCTCGAAAACACCGGTTACAAAACCTATCTTTTGAGCGACAACACCAAGGCGGGACTTTTAAACGGCGACGAGCTTATCGTGCTTGCAAACGCCACGAGCATAGTGGACGTGCAAAAGCGCCTCAACGCCAACTCTTACAACGCGCCCAACGGCAACTATTACATAGATACCGACGCAACCGTTTTCGGCTGGCTGGAAGTAACTCACCGCCCGATAATCGTGTATACGGCAACCGACAGCAAAACTTACGACGCAACTCCGCTTACAAACACCGACTATACGGTTAAGTACGCGGTGGAAGCCGACGGCGATTGGCTCGCGGACGAAACGCAGGAAGGACTTGTGAACGACGACGAACTCGCCATGATAGGCAACGCCGCTTACATTATCGAGTCGGGCAAAATCAATAACGCAAACAGATACGAAAACGCAAACTACTCCGTAAAGAAATACGTTGAGGGTACGCTTACCGTTGAAAAAATCAAGCTCAGCGTAAAGTACAAATACGGCGATTTTACGCGCTCACGCGATTATTTCTCCGTGGGAATACGCCCTTACGACGTTTCAATCGGCGGTTTGTTTTCCGGTGACAAGCACATAGAGGAAATAGTCAATTCCGACGGCAGCAGTCTTGACCTTCCCGACAATCAGAATCTTGGTATATATTATAAAATCGTAGGGGTGGACGGCACGCCCGACGTCGGACAGTACACCGTAACGCCTTATTACTACAAAGTGTTTAAGATTAAGCCGTCAAGTATTTACAACGAAGACGTAGACGAGGGCGAAACGCTCAGAAACTACGAAATTACCTGCCCCGACGCACAGCTTGACGTAACGCCTATTCATTTAAGCGGCAGAGTTTTAAACCGTACGGCAATCTACGGCGATAAACTGCCAGAAAATTTATGTTTGCTAAACCATAGTGCTTACTTTGGCGAAACGGTGGAATTTGAGTACGGCTACGACCGTGACGTTAAGGACGTCGGCGATTACGTGATTTTCGTTGCGGGCATAAAGGCTGTCTACGATAAAGACGGCAACGTACTGCCGAACGGCGCCAAGAACTACGATTACAGCCTTATACAAAACGGCAGACTTGCGGTCATTTCGAGGGAGATTACCGTACAGCTTAAACCGTCGAAAAATATTCATTACGGCGAGGAACTGCCCGAAATCGGCTTTGAAGTAACTTCGGGCTCGGTTGTAGAGGGCGACGAACTGCGCTTCGACCACGTTTATTACTTTAAAACCGAGGACAATATCGTTACGCCTAAGGACTACGGAGTTTACGGCATAGCCGCAACAGCCGCGTACCTTAACGGCGGTAAGTTTATTATCGGAAGCGATACCGAAAATTATAATATAACGGTACTCGACGGTCAGTTGGTAATAAGCCGCGTGTTAATCGGCGTTCAGATAGAAGATATCACCGTTGAATACGGCGACGATTGGACTTATCCCGCCAAGAACCCGAATATAATCGTAGGTCAGCTTTACTACGGCGAAACGCTCGAAGTTGCGGTCAAGTACGTATACGACGGCGCGGAGCATTCCGCAAAGCCCAGAAACGTCGGCAGTTACGAGATAGTTATCGATACGAAAAACTCGGTATTCTACAATGCTGACGGCAGTGTATGCCCGCCGGGCAACTCCAACTACGTGTTCGCAACAGGGGATATTAACGTGGAAACGGGCGAAGAATATCCTTACAACGGCACGCTGACCATAAACAAAAAGAAAGTACGAATCAAGTTAACGGACGTAACAAGGACGTACGGCTTTGTAAATGCGGTAGCTACGGAAAGCAACTATGAAAGGACGGACGGCTCGGACGAACCCGCACTCGCCTACGACGAAATACTTTGGGTACTGTTGGGATATAAAGACGGCGGCAAGGAATTAAACAAGACCGGCGACGAATGGCGCTTGTCTGTGGGCGACTATACAATGTACGCCGCAGAATACATAATAGGTATTAACGTTTCCGAAAACGCTCTCGTTCAGATTTACGGCGGCCTGGATAATTACGATATCGTATGCGAAGAGGGTAATTTGACCGTTGAAACTTTTGCCGTTACGGTTAAACCCAACGACCAGACATGCGTATACGGCACGCCCTTGGACGAAATCGAAGATAACGGCTTCGAATACACCTACAGGCAGGGACTGCGCGAGGGACTTCCCTACGGCGAAGACCTGATACTTTCCTATTCGTACGAACCTTCGCCTTTAAACGGCGTAGGCGATTACGCGATTAAAGCCACGGCGGTGGGAGTAAAGGACGGCGACCTTAAAAACTATAACGTTTCTTACGAGGACGGCACGCTAACGGTAATTGCGAGAACGGTTTTCGTCATGCTCGACGACGACAACGAAACGACTTACGGCACCGCGCCCGAAGAGATAACCCACAAAATCTACGCCGACGTGTACGGCGAGGTCAAAGAATTTGCACTTTCTGACGGCGACAAGTTTGTCGCGGACTTCGGCTACTACAAGGTAGGCGACCCCGATAAGACCGAAGTTCCCGTCAAGAACGCGGGCGAGTACGGCATTACGGCTTTCAACGCGCGCGTCGAAAACTCGGCGGGCGAACCCTCGGATAACTATAACGTAGTTGTCGTCGACGGCAAGCTGACGGTCAACAAAAAGACCGTAATGGTAGAACTTAACACAATCAAAAACGTGAACTACGGCGAAACGTTTACTTACGCCGCGGGCGTGGATAACTACGCCAATTTTGACACAATAGAGCTTGCTTATAACGAAAGGCTCGAAGTGGCTGTCGAATACTTAATCGACGGCGTAGTCGGTACGCCTAAAAATGCGAATTATTTGGATAACGGCGCCGCATATTCGGCGCGCCTTAAAACCGACGCGTGCGTAGTTTACGAGGCTGACGGCGAAACGGTAGTCGAAAAAGGCGCTGATAACTATAACTTTATCTGCGAAGACGTCGAAAATCTTCAAATTACGGCGCGCCTCGTCCGCATACGGCTTAATGATATCTTGGGCGTGCAGTACGGCGATGAGGTAAGCTATCCCGACGGATTGAACAACTTTAAGAGCATAGAAAACCTTGCAGAAGACGGCTTTGAAGGTATGCCCTACGGCGAACAGCTTGAGGTTTCGGTCTATTACCGTGATATAAATGACGAAGAGATTGTAAAACCCGTGGACGTAGGCACGTACACCGTACATTCGCATCTGACGGCAACAACCGTTTACGAAAGCGACGGAGTAACGGAAATCCCCGACGGCTACTTTAATTACCGCATTATCTTCGGTAGGGGTACAGTCGAAATCGTGCCGCGCGAAATAACCGTTAAATTGAGCGACTACGAAAAAGAGTACGGCGAGTTCGGCAATACCTTCGTTTATCCCACGGACGTAAACAATTACGATACGGATAATTCGGGCGAGCTTGCGTATAGCGAGCAAATCAAAGTAGATTTCAAATATCAGTTGGACGGCGAGGAAGTAGCGCCCCAAAACGTAGGCGTTTACGATATCGTAGGTGTTGGCTACACGGTTTACGACGGCGAAGAGCTCGCCGACAAAAATAATTATATTGTAAACTTTGAAAACGGCACGCTTACGATTACTGAGAAAACGATTTTCATCAAGATTGACGAAAAGTCGTGCACTTACGGTGACGAGCTTCCCGAAAATATGTACGTAATAATCGATAGTGAATTTAATGAGTACACTCTTCCTTACAACGACAAATTAGAGGTGTTGGAATACAGCTATTGGCAAGGAAACGACAAAGACGTAACGCCCCGAAATGCAGGAATATATGAAATTCACGTTGGAAAGTACAGTATTACGAACGGCGGGGACGACGTTAAGGGTAACTATACGGTCAACGCTTGCGTCGTTAACCTGACTATCGGAAAGGCCGACCTTAAATTGCAGTTGATTGACGTGGAAAACGCCGACTACGGCGATTATCGCGGCTATCCCTCGGGGGTAGGCAATTTCGATAAGGAAAACACCGTCGGAATTAAATACAACGACCAGCTTGAATTAACCGTTGAGTATGAAGTTTACAGAAATTACTATGAATCGGGTTTAGTAACTGAAGGGGATAAATCTTCCGAAATACCTACGAACGCGGCTTGGTATTACATAAATCTTGTCGCAAGAGATAGCGTTATTCACACAACCGATGGCAAGCAATTTGATTTAGAGTTAAACTACAACGTTGAATGTGAACACGACGAATTTGATATTTATCCGCGCGACGTCAATGTTATGTATACCCAGTCAACATATACGTACGGCGAAACTGTTTCCACCCCCGATTTCACTATATTGGTTCTCCGTTGTAATCTTGACCAAAGCGAAATTTCGACGACCGAACTGCCCTATAACGAGGGTATGCCCGACTTCGACTTTGCTTACGAGGACGAATACGGCAACGTTTACGATACCCCCGTAAACGCAGGCACGTATAACGTTAAACTTGCCAAAAAGTACGTCAACGGCAGAGAAGATTTAGCGAAGAACTACCGATTCACTTTGCGTAGCGGCAACTACCTTACCATAAACAAAAAGCAGGTAGAAATCACTCTTGACGATATGACCGCGCAGTACGGCGATTTCGTGCTCAATATGCCCGAAACGCATACGTTCGGCTTCACGGCGGGCGAGCTTGCGTACAGTGACGAGCTTACGGTATATATCGGCTTTACCGAGGTCGGCGGCGAAAGCTTGCTCACCTTTACCGAGCGTAAAAATATCGGTTTCTACTCTATCGTTGCAACCGAGTTCGGCGTAGACTACTCGGAAGAGGGCTGGGGCGAAACGGCGGCGGCAGACGACCTTTTGAACTACGAAATAGTTTGCAACCGCGGCACGCTCGAAATAATTCCCAAACAGTTGCACGTAGCAATTTCCAAGGACGTCAAGGTTGAGTACGGTCAGCCGTTGCCCGAGGAAATACCTTACACGGTAACTGCGTACGGCGAGGTTATAACAGAACTGCCTTACGGCGACAATCTTGCGGTTGCGTACTATTATCTTGAAACCCGTCAGCCTGTAAACGCGGGCACGTACACCATTGCGTACGACGGTGCGGCTATCAACCTTAAAGTCAACGACCCGAATTACGATATAAGCGGCGAAGACGGACTTTTAACCATAGAGCAAAAGAAAATAACCGTAACCGTTTACGGTGGCGAGGCTGATTACGGCGACGCTCAGTTGCCCGAGATAAGGCACGAAGTGACCGACGGCGAGCTTGCAAGCGGAGAAAATCTTGTCCCTGCATACAAGTTCAGCTTAAACGGCATAGAATGCAACCCTATAAACGCGGGCGAGTACGACATTTCGGTTGACGAGGTAAATACGACGGTAGAGGGCGGCAACGCGCTTTACGAAAACTATTCCGTAAATTACGTTTACGAGGGTAAGCTCGTAATTAACAAGAGCAAGCTTACGGTTGAAATTTCCGACGACAGCTTTACTTACGGCGAAAGGGATATAAACGTAACCTTTGAAATTACCTCTGGCGAGCTGTACTACGGCGACGAGCTCGAACTTACTTACACGTTTATTAATAAGGAAAGCGGCGACAAGAGTAGCGAGCCGACGGCGGCGGGCACGTACGCGATTACGGCTACGGCGGCGATATCTGGCGGCAACGCCCGCGTGGAAAACTACGATATAACGTTCAATGATAACGCCACGCTCGAAATTTTACAGCGCGCAATCGAAATCAGCTTTGACGTAAGCGTTAATACTTTCGGCTACGGCGACGACTACGACGGCGCAATCTGCGCGGCGGCAACGGTGGAAGGCGCGCTTTCTAACCATACGGTGGAAATCGCGGTTACGTATTCTGAAAAGACCGCGGCGGCAATGGCGCGTATGTTCCGCGCCCGCTCGTTCTTAGCGCGTGCGGCGGCGCAGGGCATAACCCCCAAGGACGCGGGCACTTATATCGCCTCGCTCGACTTTGAAAACTGCACGGTAACCGACGGGTCCGGCAACCCCGTCGACGGCGGCATAAACAACTACGTTCTCGCATTAAATTGCGACGATTTGGAATTTGTTATTCAACCCATGACCTTGACGGTCAACGTAAGCAATGCGGAGATAACCTACGGCGACGCTCTGCCGACCGCTCTCGATTACGGGGTTGAAGAGGAAATGCCCTACGGCGAAAGTCTGGAGCTCACGTTCTCGTTTGCTGGTGAAGACGGCAAACTGCCCGTGCACGCAGACACTTATCCCGTAGCGATTGTCGGAAAATCGGTCAACGGCGGCAGTATAGACAATTACACGCTTGAGTTCTCTAACGAAGAGCCTACGCTTACGATAGACAAAAAATCGGTCAGCATAAGGCTCAGCAACCTCAAAGGTCCCTACGGAACGGCGGTCGAGTACAGCGTATCGGTAAACAACTATAACGTTGGCGCTTCCGACCCGCTTGTAGACGGCGACGAGCTGACGGTTACGGAAGTAAGCTACGTAGGCGGCGACGGCACCAAGTATTCGGCGGCGAACGCACCCGTAAACGCGGGCTTGTACGATATAGTTTACGTAAGCTGTACGATAGTCAACGCGGAGGGCGACGACGCGACCGAAGATTACACGGTCGACGGCTTGAACGGCGTACTTTCGATAGACAGTAGCGTGATAATCATTTACACGGGCTCCGCTCGGAAGGAATACGACGGCAAGCCCCTTTCCACCGAAGATTACGACGGTATCGAGGGCGACCTTCACGGCTACCGCATAGTGGTGGATAAGGAAAGTATCTGCGAGCGTATCGACGCAACGACGGGCGACGGCGTAGACAATACCACAAGGTTTAAGATTGTCGACGAAAACGGCGTTGAAACGGATAATTTGGAATTGCGTTACGGCGCGGACGACAAGACGTACGGCAAGCTTAAGGTTCTGCCCAAGTACGTTGAAGTTACGATTGACAAGACTTCTGCGGTCTACGGCGTACAGCCGACGTTGACGAGCACGACTTCCGTGCCCCTTGCCGAGGGCGAATATCTCGAATTTGACGTCGAGTACTTCAAGGGCGCGGAAAAGAAAGAGCCCGACACGGACGGCGGCTTCTTCATACTGCCCGTCGGCAAGTACAGTATGTACTACCTGGACGGCACGGCGACAATTTCGGGCGGACGCGGCAAAGCTTCCAACTACGATTTCGATTTTGTTCCCGCGGCTCAGTTCGAGGTAACTCCCCGCCACATAGCCATAACTACGGCGGACGGCGAGAGAGAATACAGCGGAGAGGAGTTCTCCAAACCCGACGGCTACGCAACGGAATGGGTGCTTGACGGCGAGAGAACGGGCAAAGTCGGACTTATCGACGGCGAAGAGCTGGAAGTTGTGAGCTGTGCGAAGCTGACGGAAAAGGACAGTATCGAAAACGTGTGCGTATACAACGTTTCGGGCAACTACGTAATCGAAAGCGGTATGTACGATTACGGCACGCTGTCGGTCACCGAGCGCGCGATTAAGGTCAAGACGGCGGATATCGTCGCAACTTACGACGGCACTGCCAAATATAGCGGCGTTTGCACCGACGTGAACGGAAAGCTCGTCGAGGGTCACAGATTCGAAGTAGTAGGCGAGCTCGTATCCCGCACGGACGTTACCAAGGGTGTTGTAAACAAGCTTACGGTAGTAATCAAGGACGGCAACAAGGACGTTACCGCAAACTATAATTTAAACTACGATTACGGCACGATTATCATCAACCCGCGCCCGATATCTATCACAACGGGTAGCGTAAGCGGAGTTGTTTACGACGGCGAGGCTCACGGCAATACCGAATACGAAGAGGCGGACGGCTTACTTACCGAGCTTGACCACGAGCTTGTAGTCGATAACGCGTTTACGTACACCGACGCAACCGAGGGCGAGGGCACGGATAACAAAACCAGGTACAAGGTTTACAGCGGAACTACCGATATAACGCACAACTACGATATAACTTATATCTACGGCAAAATTAAAATCGCCAAAAAGCCCGTCACGGTAACGCTCAACGCGGGCGGCAAAACGCAGTTTGAGTACGGCGACGATTACGGCAAGGCAATCCGCACCGTCACCGTTGACAGTATGGTTGACGGCGAAACGCTCAACGCCGCGGTTATTTACAATGTACCCAATCCTAAGAACGTAGGCGACTACACTGCCGAACTGAATTGGGCGGGTTGCACGGTTACGGGCGGCAAAATAAGCAACTACAGCTTACAGCTTTGTAGCGACGTAGCGTTCAAAATCGTTCCCCGCAATATCACGGTAACGCTCAACGCGGGCGGCAAAACGCAGTTCGAGTACGGCGAGGATTACGGCGCGGCAATCTGCACTGCCACGGTTGACAGTATGGGTTACGGCGAAAAACTCAACGTTGCGGTTAGTTACGACGTGCCCGACCCTAAGAACGTAGGCAATTATACTGCCGAACTCGATTGGGCGGGTTGCACGGTAGAAGGCGGCGATAAAGCCAACTATAACTTACAGCTTTGCGACGAAGTAACGTTCAGAATAATTGAAAAAGAGCTTGTAATCGATATGGACGATATCGAGGTCGGCTTCGGCGAACCGCGCGTATATCCCTACGGCGCAAGCGGCTACAGGAAGGTAGAAGGGCTTGTGAACGGCGATACGCTCACGTCGGTTATTCCCGCGTTCGAAAAGGACGGCAAGGAAGTAACTTCGTTCGTTGCGGGCGAGTACGATATAGTCTGCGACGGCATAGTAATAAACGGCGGCGACGGCACGGCAAATTACACCTTTAAAACGGGCAAGGCGGGCACGCTTACCGTAACGGGTATAGGCATCGAAATCGTGCGCAAGACGGTTACGAAGATTTACGACGGCACGCCGATTGTTCTCGACGAAAACGCACCCGAAAGTGAAGTAACCTATATAACCGCGGACGGCAACCCTCTGCCCGCAGGCTACAGCCTCGTGCTCGACGGCGCGTTTGCAACCAAGGACGGCAACGTCAGCTCGTCTTGCGCAAACACCGCAATGTATAAAGTTTTAGACGTTAACGGCAACGAGGCGGGCGAATACGTCGTAAGTTATCAACCGAACGACGCGCGGCTGGAAATTTACAAAAAGGTTATAAACGTAACCACGGATACGCCCGAAGCGCGCCCGTACGACGGCACGCCGCTCACCGCGGGTTGCACTTACGACGAGGAAGAGCTCGTCGAAGGGCACGTGCTTAATATCAGCAATCAGGCACAGCTTACCGACGCAGACAGTATCCCCAACACGATGGATATAACAATTACCGCAAACGGAGTAAACGTTACGGCGAACTACGATATCCGCGTGACGGAGGGCACTTTGACGGTTGAGGCGTTGCCCTTCACCATTGAAATCTCGGATATGAGCCGAGTTTACGGCGAGGAGCTGAACGCGGCTAAGCTTTATCCGTACGCTCTTATAAACGGCGAAAAGCTCCTTTCAGGCTTGAAGTTCACCAAGGACGGCGAGCCTTGCGATATGACTAAGCTGTTGAACGTCGGCGAGTACGACATAACGGGCGATACAAACAATATGTCCGTCGCGGGCGGCAAGCTCTCCAATTACGTGATTTCGTTTAAGGACGGCGCAAAGCTGACTGTAACCGAAAGGCGCATAATAGTCACCACGGCAAGCGCGACTGCGGAATACAGCGGCAATCCTCTTACAAAGACGGACGACTATACAACCGAGTGGATAAAGGACGGCGTAAAGCAGGGCAAAACGGGACTTCTCGGCGACGACGTGCTCGAAGTAATCGAAGCCAGCATAAGCAGTCAGACCGAAATAGGCAGCACGACAAACGAGTGTAAGTACACCGTATCGCCTAACTACGTTATCGAGAGCTACGTTTACGGCACGCTTACCGTAACAAAAATAGCTATTACCGTAACGACCAACAGTATAAGCGGAGAATATTGCGGTACGGCTTACTCCGACGGCGGTTTCACCTACGACGACAAGCTACTCGAGGGACACGAGATTGCTATCTCGGGCAACCCCTTAGAGTTCCTTGACGCCGTTCAGGACGCGGACAACGAGTTCGAAGTGGTAATCACCGCTTCGGGCAGTGACGTAACAGAGTATTACGAGATTAACTACGTTTACGGCAAAGTAAACATAGCAAAGCGCGCGATTACCATTATTCTGAACAGAGAAAAGACGGAATTTGAGTACGGCGAATCGTTCGACGGTGAGTTCAAACGGTATACCATAGACGGCGAGCTTGCAGGTAACGACGAGATTACGACTTTAGCGCTCAGATACGGCACGCAAGGCGGCAGTGCTCCCGTCAACGCTGGCGAGTACACTGTGAAGTTCGACCCTGTAAACAGCTTCATCAAGTACGCGGGCGAAGGCAACGGCATAGGTAACTACGATATTACGTGCGCGGCAGTCGATTTCGTAATCACCCGCAAGGTAATCACGGTTACGCTCGGCGATTGGGCGGACGAAGAGTACGACGGCAATACCCACGTATACGGCGCGGGTTACGAAATGGCGGAAGACGCGCTCGTCGAGGGTGAAAAAATCGCCAAGTTCGCAGTCAAGTACTGCCTTGACGACAAAGGGACGACGCCCGCAGGCACGCCCATTGACGCGGGCACGTACTACGTGTTCCTCGACCTTGACAAAACGCTGGTAAGAAGCTCGACCTTACAGACGCAGATTTCTACCAACTACGACGTGAAGTGCGAACCCGTAAAATTTGTAATTACGCCCAAGAAGCTTTTGATAACACTTTCGAAAGTAACTCACACCTACGACGGCAAGGAGTACGATTTTGCGAGCGGCGACGGCTTGACTGCCAACCTCTGCGACGGCGACGCAATAGAATACAGCGTTTCCTACGACAAGACGCCCGTAAACGTGGGCACTTACACGGTGACGCTCGATACCGAGAGTTTAACGTACCCTGATAATTACGTGCTCGACGACAACAGCACGTTTACCTGTACGCTCGAAATTACCGAGCGCGAAATTACGGTCAAGGTCAAGGACCGCAACGTCGAAAGGGGTAACGAGGAATACACGAAGGACGATTTGATTGCGGACTTCGTCGAAGGCGACCTCGAAAAGGCTACCGTAGAATTTACTTATACGGATAAACTTCCTCTGCCCGAGAACACTGTGGCTTACAAGACCGTAACGGTTGAGCTCGGCGGCGACGTAATGAAAAACTACAAGTGGGAAGTAGTCGACGGTACGCTGACCGTAACCGAAAGAAAGGTACTCGTAAAACCCGTATTCAACGGCACTAAGCCCTACGTTTACGACGGTAACGAGGTTGATGTAGGCAAGTTCGGTTACAGCCACGTTCACAACGTTACGGGTGCGGCGGCGGACGATAAGTACGGCTTTACCGCCGAGGACGAGGCAAAAATCACCGCAACGTACACGTTCAAGGATGAGTACGGCAACACGTTGGAGGAGGGCACGACGCCCGTCAAAGCAGGCGTATACACCGTTGAAGTAACGCTCTCGGGCGACGGTATTAACGGCTATCTGATAGATTACGGCGATTTAACGTTTACAATCGAACAGCGTCCGCTCAGCTACAAGGTTGAGGTAGAGGGCGCAGGCAGCTACGTTTACTCCAACTCGCGCCCCGCGTTCAGCGCACAGCTTACCGAATACAGCGGCTTTGTAAACGGACTTCCCGAAGAGTACTCGTTCGAGCTGTTCGACGGCGACAAGCCCGTAACGCGCTACAACGTGGGCACGTACACGGTAATGCTCAAGTTCGACGGAATGGATAACTACGATATCATCGCAACGAGCGCGGATATTAAGATAACCCGCCGCGTGCTTGTGGTAACGCCTTCCGACCCTTACGGCGGCGTGGCTCAGACATATAGCGGAAGCGACCTCACGCTCGGCGCCGAAGACTTCGTAATTGCAAGCAGGGCGCTTATAAACGGCGACCTTGCGGGCGGCGACGAGCTTACAATCACGAGCAACAAGGTTGCGCCCACTTCGATAAGCGGCAAGCTTACGATAGAGAGCGTAAGTATCACGAGCGGCGGTCAGGACGTTTCGCGCAACTATACGGTTTACTACACCTATGACAAGACCAACGCGACGATAACTTCGCTCGGACTGTACTCGGCAGACTTCCAGGTGCGCGTGTCGTACGAGCCGATTAAAATCAGCTATAAGCTCGGCGAAGTAGCCAAGACTATCCCTTACACGGGCGAAAAGTATACCTACGAGTTCAACAAAGACGGCAAAGCGGTAAGCCTTTCCGACGGCGTAACGCTCGGCTACGGACACAAAATAATCGTATCGCAAAGCAGCGTAACCGTTCCCGCGGAGGCGGACGTTTACGAAGACCTCATCACCAAACTCGTATGCGTGGTTGACGGAAACGGCAAAAAGCTTTCCATTTACACACTCGAGTGCGAAAACCCCGAAAACGGAATTATTAAGGTTGTGCAAAACGTTATAGAAAGCGTCGATTTGTCGGGAATTACGTTAAGCTCGCTTACAAGCGGTGAAAAGCTCAACCGCAACGTTACGTTCGACGAAGAGGCGACGGTCTGCAGTTACGAAGTGTTCGCGTTCAACGTTGACGGCGAGTGGCTGATAGGCGTAACGCTGTTCAGCGAAAGCTCCTCGGGCAGAAAGACCGATTTGAGCGCAAACTACAAGCTTGGCGAAGGCTGTACTTTCGAGGGTGCGACGGTTAAGATTATCACGCTTGCCGAGGCGGAGGAATACGCCCGCCCCGCAATCGGAGTGAAAATAACCGTCACCGAAAGCGCGCTCGAAAGCGGCAGAGGCACGGTATATAGCTTCGACGGCGAAAGCAGATGGGTATTGAACGGCGGCTATACGGTAGACGGCGAGGAGAACTTGCAGGCGGCAGGTCACCAATTGCAGGTGCTCGTGTTCAGAGAGAACGGAAAGTACCTTCTCGGCGTAACCGTTTACAGAGTTGAAAGCGGCGCGCGCAAGGACGTCAGCACAACGTACAGACTGAGAGATTTGGTAAAATCGGACGTCGAGGCAAGGTACGTTACGACTTCCGAAGCGGTAAGTATGCAGCGCGAACTGTACGTAGATTTCAGCGGCGCGTTCAACGGGGACGGCACTCCCAAGACGGACGAAAACGGCTTGCTTTTAAGCGATGCTTACTCGGTAGAGGGGCTTGACGTTGCCGAAAGCCACGTGTTCGAAGTCACCGTGACGGAAAGCGAGGACGAGGACGGAAACGTAACTTACACTTTCGCCGTGGTTGTATATCAGTTAAGGCGTCAGGGCTCGTCGTACAGAAAGTACAATATGGCTTCAAGGTACGAGATGAATACCACCGCACCCGCGGGCGTAACCGTGGTAAGCGGCAGTTTAAATTAAGAAAAGCGGGGCGCAACTCGCGCCCCACGGAGGTAATATGAATAAAGGTTTTGCCTATTATTTCAGGCAGGCGTTCAAGATGTCCGCCCAGACGATATGGAAGAACAAGAACGTAATTAAAAGTATGTTGTACTTCTTTATGTCGCTTGTGGCGCGGCTGACGGTAATTTTAGGCGCAATGGTGGACTTAGCCGACGTGCGTCAGGCGAAAATCGCGAAATACCAGCGCACGGTCGACGTGCCGCAGTCGCTTAAAAGAGCTTCGCAAAAGCCGCTGTGGACCAAGATTATGGCAACAATAATCGAGGGGCTTATGTACCTCGGCGGACTGTTGCTCGTATCGGTAATCTGCGGCGCGGTGTTCGTGCTCGGGCTGACGGTAACGCAGTTCGTCGCTTCGTCGCAGGTATGGCTGATTTACGTTATTTTTGCCGTTCCCTGCTTGATAATTTACCTCGTTTACACTATAATAGTAGTCGCGGTGTTCTCGCCCACGGCGTACGTTATCGACAGCAACCCCGAGCTTTCGGCGGGCGAAGTCGTTTCGGTGTGCGTAAACTCGATGAAGAGCCGCGGCAAAATGACAGTGATTTTAAGCGTGTTCGTGCCCGCGCTCATTATGCTTCTGATAATGGGCGTGTGCGCGGGCGGCTTTGCGCTCATTTTAACGCTTGCGGGCGGGCAGAAATATACGCTGCTTTTGGTGCTGTTGTGGGCTATCGTGTCCATTCTCGTATTAGGGTTTACCATTCCCGTAATCAATATGACGAAGAATATATCGCTTGTGCTTCTTTTCGAGGATATCGCGCTCGACCCCGTAAACGCGCAGAAGCGTACGGCGGGCATAAATATCAAGAATATCAGCGGCGCAAGGGTGGACAGAGAGGAGATTGCGGACAACCTGAACGCGCTCTTCGACGAGGGCATAGAGGAAAAACTGCCCGACAAGGAAGAGCTTGTGCATAAGCACAAACCCAAGACCAAGGTGCAAAGAAACGCGCCGCAAGCGGCAACACAGTCCGCACCCGGACCTCAACCTGCGGCACAGCCCGAGGCGACGGCGCAACCCGCGCAAAAACCCGTAACGGCAACCAGACCGATAGCAAAGCCTATCAATCCGCCCGCACCCTCACCTGCCCCCGAACCCGAACCTGCGCCCGCCGCGGTCGCACCGCCGGAAGATAACGGCGAAGGATTTGAGGACGAGGACGATTACGCCGACGAGACCGTGGACTGGACGGAAGAAGAAGGCGGCGACGAAGAATTATAAATATACGGCAAAAACAGAGGTTTTTATGATAATGCTATGGTGGAGAGTATTGTGCCTTATATCGGCGGTAATATTTATCGCGGGCGTGATAACTCTCGTATGCACAAATCTGACAAAAAACAAATATTACCACAACTACCACGAGGACGAGCTGATAAAGAAGGAGAGGTCGGTCAATTCGATAAACTCCATATACCTCACCTCGGGCGAAACGCGGCGGTTTATAAAGAAGTACGTCGTGTGCAAGTCGGCGTATGAAAAGTATCTTGTATGCAACTTTACGGAAACGTTCAGACATATAAGGTTTTACGTCGTGCAGTTTTCGCGCCGTAAAAAGGTAATTTCCGTGTTGGAAGTTACCCAAAGGGACTTGACCGACTGTTCTTCGAGGATAATTGCGCTCAAAAAGAGCTGCGCGCACGTCAACGTAGTAATAGCCGAGGCGGACGGAACGGTCATCAACCAGAACTACGTGCGCCCCATTTCCATGCAGAGGCTGCGCATTTACGCATGCCTTAAAAGCGCGGTAATATTCACGGTGCTGTTCGTTTTGAGGCATATAATCGTGGAGCTTATGGGCGGAAGCGTAATATACGGCAAAAACGTGGCGTATCAGTATTCGAACAACTGGCTCAACTATATAGCGATAGCCGCAAGCTTCGTGCTTTCGGTGTTCAGTTATCTGATAACGGTCTTGAGTTTCCGCCGCAAAAACGCAAAAGCAATGAACGGAGGTGCGCTGGAATATGAGTTCGTTTAATAACGTAACCAAGATAAAATACACCGACAAATCCTCCGACCCCGTAACGCTCGGCGAATACATAGTGTTTCAGGACGACAAGTCCAAACGCAAGTACATAGTATTCAGGTTCAACAACAAAGTAACCCAACAGCTTCTCGGAATGCAGTTCGAGGTGTGCCAGTACGACGTCGACAACAATATGATTGAAAAGTCGGTGGTCGTATACAATCAGTTTCTCGCGGGCGCGGAGGAGGAGTTCGTACCCAAGGCAAAGCTGAGGGTAAGCTACAACTGCAAGACGATATCCGTGCGCTTGATTCAGGCGGCGTTCGACAGGTTCGTGTGGAAGGAGGGCGAGTTCGAGGACAATACCTACAAGTTCGGTATGTTCTATAGCGACGAAACCAACCCTCAGCCGGAAGAAGACGTGAACGCGCCCGGGAAAAAGGCGAAAAAGATTAAGGACAAAAAGGAAAAGCGCGAGAAGTACAAAAAGAGCAAGCACCCCTTTATAATGAGGGACGCAACGACGAGAAATCTTACGAAACTGCCCAAAGTATTCAACGTGCTCGTAATAATAGCGGTGCTCGCGTTCGTGTGCGTAACGCTGTTTATGTTCAAAAAGGACGCTAAAAAGTATACCGACGGCGACTATCTCGTAAGAATAATCAATTCCGAGGACGTTGCGATATACGGATATCTGGGCAGTGACAGCAACATAGTTATTCCCGCCGAAATAGACGGATATAACGTCACGAAAATCGACAGCGGCGCGTTTAAAGACTCGAAAATCACTTCTGTAATTTTCAGCAGTAGTTTAACGATTGATACGGGTGCGTTCGTTAACTGTACAAAACTCAGTGTGGTAATTTCCACACACAATATTTCCGTTAAGGAAAACGCGTTCCAGAATTGTCCGAACGTATACCTTAACATTCCCAACAGACCGTAATAAAAAGAACGTAAAAAATCTTAAAAGGAGGACGGCAAAATGAATATGCTCGCTTCGGGCTTTGAAAACTTCATAAACGGCATATTCGCAAACTGGCAGATGTTGCTGTTTGTGCTTGCCGCCGTGTTCCTTTTAATGGCGATAGCCTTCCGCAAATTCAGGACGGCGGTGCTGATATTCGTTATCGTCGCGGGCGGCATAGGCATTGCACTGCTTGTCGATTTGATTGTAAAGGCAATTCACTGGGACTTGCCCGACCTCGTAACGTTCCTCGTAAAGTGGGTGCCCACCGTGCTGTTTACGGTAACGGTGTTGGTTTCGACGCTTGTCGGCTTGAAGAGGGGGCTGAGAAAGAGCCTCATTCTGCTCGCTCACGAGGTGGCAATCGCCGCAGTGTGCATAATAATCTATGCCGTGCTCATAAAATTGCCCGCAGTCGACGGGTTCGTGCTTAAATTAGTAGACGCGTTTATGGGCGGCGACGGCTCGCTTGCCTCGACGCTCGGAGTAAAGAAAGACTGCGACGGCATAAAGGAAGTGTTCGTCGAGTGGTTGCCCACGGTTATAGGCGATAAGGACTTTACGATTATGCTCGGCGCAAGCAAGGCGTATATATATACGCTCGCCGACCTTATATACCGCGTGGCGTTCGCGATACTTATGTATATCGTCTTCCTTATACTCGACTTTATAATGTACATAGTTTATCTTTGCTGTTATTCCGAGAGGAAGTACAGGGAAAAGATAAAGCAAAAGTACGTTGAAAACAAGGTTGACAGACGGTATTCCAAGCACCATACGGGCGGCGGCGTGGTAGGACTTATTCGCGGCGTGGCGATAGGGCTTTTGTCGCTTTCCTTCCTCGGCACCGCGCTCTATATAGTGGCGGGGCGCGGCGACGGTAAAATGAAGGATTACGACCTCGGCAACGACAACGTCAACGAGTATTATTCCGTGTACCGCTCGATTGAAAGCTACGGCACGTACGGCATTTTCAAGGTCTTAAACAGCATTTCCTCGACTGACGACGTTCCGTACTATCTTTTCGCCGCAGACCTCGTGTTCTCGGGCGAGCTGGACGACGAGGACCTCGGCGTTTCGGGCAACATAGTTTTCCGCGAGGAGCTTTCCGCATACACCGACTTTGCGCGCGACACGATGGAGCTTTTGTTGAAGTACGGCGGCGACGAAATCAGGGAGCTTGTAAACGGCGAGGCGACAAAGAGCGCGTTCGACACGGTAATTAACGTCATATCCAAAGAGGGCTTCCGCGTAGAGTTCAACGACCTTATAAGCGAGTTCGACGCAAAGACTTACGTCATAAACTTTGCAATGTCGTTCGTCAACTCGGCAATTGCCAACATTGACGATATATCGTTCACGAAAAAGTTGAGCGACGAAAACAAAGAGCTTTTAAAGATACTGTTTACAAAGGGCTATCTTTCGGACTATATTCCCGACGAGTATGTTTTAAAGCAAATGGTAGACGGCTCTACCGTGCAGATAGTACAGCCGCATATAAACGTTTCCAAACTCGTAAACAAAAAGGATATACAGATTATTTTCAATCTGTTTATGGACCTGCTCGGCGAGAAAATCAATACGAGGAACGACGTTTTGAGGGTTGTTGCGGACGTATTGCCGCAGATTAAAAAGATATCGCTTTTGAACGAGAACAGAGCGGAAGAGCTCGACCCCGTCCTCGGCAGACTGTACTGCTACGCCGCCAACCGCTACCTTACCGAAGAGGGTTCGGAGGGCGTATGTTATACGGATATATTCCGCGAAAATATCGAGTGGGTGAGCGAAATCAATGCGCTTATGGACGTCACCGAGGCGTCGGTCAACCTGTATAACAACATTGCCTCGGATAAACAGCCGCTCGAAGCGGTAATCGCGGTCTTCGACAAGAGCAACCCCGACTACGAAGAGAACATTAAATATTACGACGATATCACGAAGAGCGTTTTAAGTTCGCGCATAATCGGCAAAACGCTTTCGACGAGTAGAATTTACAGGCTCATAGAGAGCGCGCTTTCCAATCTTTTCGAGGGCATATACGTTCCGCGCGACCTTGTGTACGAAACCACATATAACGTCAAGGGCGAGGTGGTGCAGGCTGGCGAAATGTACAACGTTTTGAACGGCTTGGCGGCGATAGGTAAAAACAGCGACCTTTTATCCATACTCGACGGCTTCGACAAGGACAGGGATATGGAAACCTTCCTTACCTCGTTGGCGGAAACGGTTACCACAGAGGACGAAAACGGCAACACGCTTGCCGACTATCTCGTACGGTCCAAGATTTTGCGCTCGGTAATTTCCGCGTCGCTCATAAACTACGGCGAGGAGTATGCGTACGTTCCGACCGTCGCGCGCGAAAAGAACGCCGACGGCTTGCCCGTCAACTTCATAAAGGCGGAGGAGCTGACCGCGCTGTTTGACTGCCTTTCCGACCTTGTGGACTTCATTCTGCCCGTGTTGCAGGACGAGAACGCGGATATGAAGACGGCGATTGCCGACTTTGTGGAAAGGGACGTATTTAAAACGCTTTTAAATAGCAGCAGAATATTCGAGGGTACGGTCGCTCTGCACCTTGTAAACGAGCTGGGCGGCGACGAAACGGTGGTAATTTCGCAGTCCTTAAAAGACAACCTCGACGGCTGGGTGACGGCGAACGGCAAGGACGGCGAGCTCAAAAACCTTTTGGGCGCGCTCGACGCGGCACAGATAAAAATTGCCGACATAGTAAACGGCACGTTCGAGGCGGACAGTATATTGGACAAATTCACCTCTGAAGAATTTACCGCCGAGAGCCTGCAAACCTGTTTGAAATCGAGCGTTCTGCACTACACCGTATCCAAATTCCTCACGGGCGAGGATACCGATTTCGGCAGTTTCAAGCTGATAGTGCCGGAGGCAGCACAGCAGAAGCTTGAGGACGACGTCCTTTCGGCAGTAGTTAGAAAGAGCGAAATCGAGAACGTTCTGCGCGTCGTCAAGGAGTTCGGTCTGTCCGAAGAGACGGATGTTTCCGCCGTGCTTACAAAGCTTGCGCAGAGCGAGAACAAAAAGATGCTTTCCGAAAGCTATATTCTCTCGGCTTCCGTGGTCTGCTCGCTCGTTGAAAACTCCGATGTGAACGAAATGCTCGAGTTACCCGTAAGGTTTAAAGAGGCGGCAACGACTGAAAGGCTGAAAAAGTTCAATTCTTCCAACCCCTGGAAGACGGAGATAATAAGGCTTATCGACGCGCTGGACGAAATTATGGGCATTTCCTCGTCCGACGGCGGGTTCGTTTTCGATTCGGAAAAGCTGACGGACAGTCTGTCGGCGTTCTTAAAGGATATGAACGAGAGCTCGACCGTCAACGCAAACGTTTCGAAATTGACCGTGTGCTACGCTTCGGAAGTGGTGCGCGGCAGTATAACCTCGCGGCTGGACGAATTGCTTCATGACAATATCGACGAGGGTATTTTGTTGGGAGCTAAGAGCAACGACGGCTACTACACCGAAAAGGAGTTAAGAAGTCTTTCGAGCGTTCTGAAAATTTTCGAAATCGACGTTATGAATATCGATGCGGATACGCTGACGAAAAAGATTAAGGCGGAGATATTAAACCTCAACGGACCTGCGCCCGCGGGATATTCGGGCACAAAGCTGGACGTCGTGTACCCGTCGGTCATATTCAGCGGCGTAATGAGCAAGGCGCTCAACGACGTGCTTTTGAACGGCGAGGACGAGGAGGGTAACCCCGCGCCGCTTATCGAGGAAAAAATTCTCTACGAAATCAAGGGCGGCGTGCAGAGGTACAGGCAGGAGCTAATTGCCCAGCTCATAACTTCGATAAACGCGCTCGGTATAGAGAATTTCGAGGATTTGAACAACCTCGACGTAAATACAGCAATCGACAACGTAAAGGACATGGACGCGGTATGCGAGTCTGTTATTATCCGCGGCGTGTTCACAAAGCAGATAAAGGACAACAACACCTTGGGCGTCGACCACCCGCTCGCGTACGAAGAGGGCATAATAAAGGCGGCGGAAATCAAGGCGATAGTAAACCTTGTAGGCAAGCTCAACGACGTGGAGGATACGTATTTCGATACGGTGCCTCTCGCCGAAATACGCGAAAATATGTTCTACGGCGACCGTTCGGTGAAATCGTATCTGATTTTAAGCGCGGTTTCCGACAGTATAAAGAAGGACAACGCCAACCTTATAGTAGACAGAGCGCTTATCGACACGTACGGCTGTGTGGACAGTCAGGAGGTTTGGTCGCTGTGCGAGGCGTTTATAAAAATGTTCGATGAGAACGCGAGCGTGAGCACGCTGGGCAAAACGGGCTTCTCATATCCTGATAAGGAGCAGAGGCAGGTGGCTCTGGACAGCAAGATTGTGCGCGCCAAGCTCACCGAGCAGATTATCGGGCAGAACGCGGGCAATATCTTCGTAAGCGATAAGAATTTCAAAAAGTTTACCGACACCAAGGGCAGAACGCACGGAATTATTTCGGCAGTCGAAATGAACGCCGTGTTCAACGTAATCGACGAGTGCGGCGGCAGCGATTTCAAAGTTCCCGATATCAATTACCAAACGCTGAAACAGTATAACAGGGATAACCGGATTGATTTAATGTTCGGCTCGGACATTATACGCTATAAAATCTGCGACTACGTTATCGCGGCTTTAAATCTGGATATATCGGGCTTGAAACAGGAGAGAGCGTTCGAAATAACCGAACTGCAAACCGTAACCAAGTACGTAATGGACGCGGAAGAGGTAAAGGCAAAAATTTCGAGCTTCAGTTAAAAGAAAAAAAGAGCCCCGCGGGCATTTGCCCGCGGGGCTCTTTTTTATCAATTATATTATTAGACTTACAATAATGCAGCCTATACCGCAGCAAACGCCGAACGATACTACGATAAAGACGACGCCTATAAGGATTTTGAGCCATAATTGTTTAACGCTCTTCATAAAGCACAGACTTGCCGCACTGCATAAACCGCTTATTGCACCGCCGATAGCGCCGCCTACCACGGGAACGATACGGCACAGCGCAACCGAGTTGCCCCAGACTATAATCAGAATTAAGGGTATGATAGCAAGCAGTATTTCGTACCACTTGACGGTGGGCATAATCGTTACGGCTTCACCGCCGATTATAAGTTTTGCGCCTATTACAAAGTTACCTTTAATTGTAACCTGCTCGCCGCTTTTGGTTTTAAATTCCTTGCGCGAAACCTTTTCGAGTTCCTCGCCGTTAATGGTGAGTTTCTTTTTGCCCGTCCAAAAATTTTCGTCGTAGATTATTTCACCGAATTTTTCGTTCTGAACGATATTTTGCATATTTTTCTCCCTTGAATTTTACTTAACTAACCGTATTATATTCTTTTTCCATAATAAAGTCAAGCTATCGGGTGAATTTTAACCCCTAAAATTTCAAACTATAATATTAAACTTTAAGGTGAAATTTAACCCGTGAGGTTTACAATGAATATAAGTCAGGCGGTAGCTGAGAGGATAAAGGAGCTGTTAAAGCTTAACGGGTTGACGCAATACAAATTAGAGCGGCAGGCTTGTTTGTCCCACGAAACGTTAAAAAGCATAATGAAAGGTAAGGCGAAAGGTGTTAATTTGAAAACGCTTATCGCAATTGCCGATGGTTTCGGAATGACGGTCAGTCAGTTTCTCGACAGCGAATTATTTTTATATGATAACTTAAATTTTGACTGAAACAAAAAGAGCCGCGCGGCGAATTTTCGCCGCGCGGCTTTCGTTTTATTGTGATTATATTAACCAATTGTTTCAACGTTGATAAGGTTGGAGTTGCCGCTCTTGCCGTTGGGAGTGCCGCCCGTCAGGACAATCTTGTCGCCCTTTGTAACGAGCCCCGTTTCGATTGCCGCACGCTTAGCGTAGTGGAAGAGTACGTCGACCGAATAGAACTCCTCGCTCATCATGGGGATAACGCCCCAGCTTAACGCAAGCTTTCTGTACGCGCGCTCGTCGGTGGTCATACCGATAATGTCAATCATGGGTCTGAAACGGGAAACCGTTCTCGCCGTGCCGCCCGTACGCGTGCACACAACGATGACCTTCGCGCCGATATCCTGCGCAAGCGTGCAAGCCGAGTGCGAGAGCGCTTCGGCAAGATTTTTGACGTGGTAGTCGCTGTCCTTTATGTAAGCAATGTAGTTGGTGTTGAGTTCCGCCTGCTCGGCAATTTTAGCCATAGCGCGCACCGCCTCGACGGGGTATGCGCCCGCCGCCGTCTCGCCCGAAAGCATAATGGCGGAAGAGCCGTCGTAAACGGCGTTTGCAACGTCGGAAATTTCCGCACGCGTAGGGCGGGGCTGTTTAATCATCGATTCGAGCATTTCCGTAGCCGTAATCGAGCGCTTGCCGCGTATACGGCACTTCTTTATGATAGTTTTCTGAATGGAGGGAAGCTCCTCGAAAGGCACTTCCACGCCGAGGTCGCCGCGGGCAACCATAACGCCGCCGCAGACGTTGATAATGTCGTCAAGGTTATTCACGCCCGCGCGGTTTTCGATTTTTGCGATAATTTCAATCTGGTCGTCGGTATCGCCGCATTCTCTCAGCCAGTTTCTCACGTCGATAACGTTCTGCGCCTTGGAAACGAACGAGCAGGCAACGAAATCTACGCCTTGCTCGACGCCGAATTTGAGGTCGGCTTTGTCCTGCTCGGAAAGGTACTCCATTTCGAGCTCCTTGTCGGGGAAGAACATCGACTTGCGGTTGGAAAGCTCGCCGCCGACAAGCACTTTGCAGACAACGTCGGGCGCTTCGACTTTGACGACTTCGAAAATGATAAGTCCGTTATTGAGCAAAATTTTATCGCCGGGGAACATCTGGTCGCAGATGCCCGCAAACGAAACGGAAACGCGCGTCTTGTCGCCCTCGATTTCGTCGGTGGTAAAGGTGAAGGTGTCGCCCTCTTTAAGGTTTACCTTACCCTTGGCAAAGGTTTTGATGCGGAACTCGGGGCCTTTCGTGTCCAGAAGAATGGGCAGAGGAACTTTCTTTTTCTCGCGTACGCGCTTAATGAGTTCAATCTTTTTCGCGTGGTCCTCGTGAGTGCCGTGCGAAAAGTTGAGGCGCGCAACGTTCATACCCGCGTCAACCATACCGCAAAGAATTTCTTCGTTTTCACTCGCAGGACCGAGAGTGCAAATAATTTTAGTCTTTTTCATTAAAAAATCTCCCGTATATAATCATATTCATTTTAAAATAAAACGCGGCAAAATGCAATATTTATTTATAAATAGTTGCGCAAAATTCGGGCAATATGTTAAAATAATTGCAAATCCGAGTTAATTATACGGTTGCGGGCAAAGAAATTTGCGTGAGGAAAGTCCGAGCATCGCAGGGCAAGGGTGCCTGCTAACGGCAGGTGAAGGCGACTTTAAGGAAAGTGAACAGAAATATACCGCGGAAAGTTTTTCCGTAAGGGTGCAATGGCGAGGCAAGAGCTCACCGTGTCCGCGGCAACGCGGACAGCCAGTTAAACCCCACCCGATGCAAGATTGGGATAATGTCTTACTTTAATGTAGGGGCTGCCCGTCCGATATTATCCGTTAACATCGCTCGAACCGTTTGGCGACAAACGGTCTGGATAGATAACCGTACACGACAGAACTCGGCTTACAGATTAAGCTCGGATTTGTATTTTTTGCGCCGAAACGTTGAAACGCTTCGGCGCAAAAACCTTTAAAGGGGAAAGAAAATGGACTTTTTTCACTATATAAATAACGACGAGATAGGCGAGCGCGCCTTTAGATATCTGCTGTCCTTATGCGACGGCGCGGAAATGCTGTATGCGAGCAACAACGACGACTACGACGGACTCGAGCTGACCGCGCTTGGCACGAAGTGTGAGCCGCTTATTCCCGCAATAGTCGGCGTATCCAAGGGCGAAAGCTGGGGAATGCCTGGCAGAATTTATAAGTTTGCACTCACCGACGTTTTTAAAAAAATCATAGCCGAAAACGGACTTGGTTTTATGCAACTGTTCGACGAAAGAGTGTGGCTTGAAAATCTCGCGCTCTTTAAAGGCGATAAAGAAATGTATTCGACCTGCTCGCACGAGGGGTACGAAAATATCGACGAGGAGTTCAAGGAAAAGGTTTCCGATTTCTGCCGCAGGGAAATCGTCAAAACGAAGCTGTACGCCGAAACGCTGGAAAGGTATAAAAAGCTGCCCGCACGCACGCGCAACGAGAGGGCGGTTATACGCAGTAAGCTGTACGACTTGGGAACGCAGGTGGATAACGCGTGGCAAAGAGTTATTCGCTTTTCGCCGCGCTGGAAGGGCTTGACGTACGAGGAATATTTGTCTTTGGCAAAGCCCGTCTTTTCCGCCGACGTGTACGAACGGTTAAAAGCGGCGGGCAGTTACAAGTGCTTGCACCCCGAGGGCTATCCGCGCACTTTCGACGAAATGCCCGCATTCCTCGACGTTCCCGACTTCGTTTCGTCCGAGCTTATGGGCAAAATAAATAATCAGTTAGATATGTTGCAGACTGTATTTTTTATCGAGGAGGGGCTGGACGATTGGCGCATTGACGGCGAAAAGGAGTGGATACCGTCGGTAATATTAAATCAGGTAAAGGAAGATTAAAAAAAGGCGTGCCGCCAAGGCACGCCTTTTTTATACCAAGAGCATTTTTCCGTTGGGGTTATCGTAAGTTAACGGGGTGGACAAATACCGCCATAAAGCGTATGCGCGCGAAGTTGTTTCGTCGCCGCCACCGTGCGGCAACAAGGGCAACAGTTGGTCGGCTCTGTCCTTTTTAACCGCAAGTATATTTGCGGATAATTCGCCTTGCAAAAGCTTTGCCGTATCGTCCGAATATAAACCGAGCAAATTGCCGCACAGTATGCGCCTAATACGCGCTTTGGAATAGCGTTTCGACGAGGTTATCTCGACAATATCCCCGAACGAATTGCCGAAAGCGAGGCTTTTCAGCCTGTTTTCAAGTCCCTCGGTGCAACCGTAAACGCGCTTTAAATTTTCCTTGTCGCACAAATATAAATAATCGACCGCCGTCTGCTCGAACCGCGCGGTATTGTCGCGCGAATTTATAAAATCCACGTATGAGCAGTCGGGCATACTCCGTTTGATTTCGGGGCTGTCCGCATTCGAGCGTATGCCGTGCGCCGAGGAGTACTCACCCGCAAGCCCGCCGTCCGAATATCCCGCGCCCACGCGCTTGACGGGCACGAGCTTTATGTTAGCGCCGCTTTTATAAACGGCTTTCGCATACTCGACCCCCAAAATGTTGTTGGGGGAGGAGAGCAACTCTTCCGCGCCGCCGCACTTTTCAAACGCCGCCGACAAACTGCGGATATAGCTTTCGCCGCCGTCCAGTCCCGCGCTGAGAGCTTTTTTGAACTGCTCGCTCTCGTTGCAAAGTATTTTAGCCGCGCTTTCGAAATCTCCGCAGAACTCTGCGCCGAAAGCAAGATATTTAACCTGCGGGATAGCGGAAATAATCTTGATTGCGCCGCGCGCAAAAATCTCGGCGGGGGCAACGGCAAAGGGGGCGGGGAGCTCTGAAACGGCGTCCGCGCCGCATAAAACCGCGTGTCTTGCGCGGCGAAATTTGTCGACGCGGCAAATTTCGCCGCGCTGAGTAAAACTTCCGCTCATAACGCAAAGGACGGCGTCGCACCCCGTCAGTTTTTTCGCCTGCTCAATAAGGTACTTGTGACCGTTATGGAAGGGATTAAATTCACAAATAATAGCACAAATTTCCATTTTAATCTTTACAACCGCAAATATTTGTTATATAATAACAATGTTAAGTCAACCGCGGCTAACCGTTTACATTATAAACCAAAACCGCGGATAAATAAAGCAATTTAAGGAGTTTTGATATGGGATTACTTGAAGAGATTAAGGCAAAAGCGGCAGCCCGCAAAAAGACAATCGTTCTTTGCGAGGGCGAGGACAAGCGCGTAATCGAAGCGGCGGCTAAAATCACAGCCGAGGGCATTGCGAAAATCGTGCTTATAGGCAACGCGGAGGAGTGCAAAAAGGTCGCTCCCGAA
Organism: uncultured Clostridia bacterium; assembly: GCA_964468085.1. Lineage (GTDB taxonomy): Bacteria > Bacillota > Clostridia > Christensenellales > Borkfalkiaceae > Coproplasma. The sequence continues at coordinate 45,238 of CAYXTN010000006.1, forward strand.
GTTGATTTGACGGGCGTAACGCTCATCGACCCGCTCACTTCCGAAAAGACGGCTACTTATGCGAACATTCTCTACGAGGCAAGAAAGGCAAAGGGTATGACCGAGGAGCAGGCAAAGGAGCAGGCTAAGGACAGAACCATGTTCGGCGCGCTTATGCTCAAGGCGGGCGACGTAGACGGCTACGTTTCGGGCGCTTGCCACTCGACGGCGAACACCTTGCGCCCCGGTTTGCAGGTAGTTAAAACTGCTCCCGGAATTAAAACCGTATCGAGCTGCTTTATCATGATAGCCCCCGAGGGCGAAAACAAGTACAATCCCGACGGCGTTGCGGTATTTGCCGACTGCGCAATCAATATCGAGCCCGACGCTCAGCAGCTCGCGGATATCGCCGTATCTTCGGCTAAGACCGCTAAGGCGATTGCGGGTATCGAGCCGAGAGTTGCAATGCTTTCCTTCTCGACCAAGGGCAGCGGCAACGACGACAAGTTCTTCAAGTCCGTACCCAAGGTGCAGGAGGCGACCGCACTTGCAAAGGAAATGGCTCCCGACCTCGCTCTGGACGGCGAGTTCCAGTTCGACGCGGCAGTCGCTCCCGAGGTAGGACAGCTGAAAGCGCCCGGCTCCAAGGTTGCAGGTCACGCAAACGTGTTCGTATTCCCCAACATCAACGCGGGCAATATCGGCTACAAAATCGCACAGCGTTTCGGCGGCTATATGGCAATCGGTCCCGTATGTCAGGGCTTTGCAAGACCTTTGAACGATTTGTCGAGAGGTTGCAATGTAGAAGATATTGTTGCAACCGTAGCTGTAACCGCATTGCAGGCAGAATAATTACTTCTCCGCCCATAAGCTTCGCAATACGGCGTACTACGCTTCGCTCCGTGCGACCGCGTAGACGCGGGCGGGCGCGCTCCGCTTTTCTTCGGGTCATTTACCGTTAAGTAAACTCCCCTCGAAAATGCTCGCGCTTCTTGTCTTGCTTGCTTCTGAACGGAGGGACTAAATCAATATAAAAAGAGGAAAACAGAGATGAAAATTTTAGTAGTTAACGCGGGAAGTTCCTCGCTCAAATATCAGCTTATCGATATGGAAACTGAGGCCGTGCTTGCAAAGGGCGGCGTTGAAAGAATAGGCATTGCGGGCTCGCTGTTAAAGGCGAAGGGCAACGGCAAGGAAAAGATTTATAATCAGGATATGCCCAACCACAAGGTGGCAATCGAGCTTGTGCTTCACGCATTGCAGGACGGCGAAATCGGCGTTATCAAGTCGATGGACGAAATCGGCGCGGTAGGTCACAGAGTGGTGGCAAGCGGCGAGTATTTCAAGAAGACTACGCTCGTAACTCCCGAAGTGTTGAAAACTTTGGAAGAAAAGACCTTCGAGCTTGCGCCTTTGCATAACCCCGCGGCGGCAACCGGATTGCGTGCCTGCATCGAGGTTATGCCCAAAACTCCCATGGCGCTCGTGTTCGATACGTCCTTCCACGCAACTATGCCCGAAAAGGCGTATATGTACGGCATCAAGTACGAAGACTATAAAGAATACGGAGTAAGAAAATACGGATTCCACGGCACGAGCCACAAGTTCGTTTCGGCGGAAGCGGCGAAATACCTCGGCAAAAAGCCCGAAGAACTTAAAATCGTAACCTGCCACCTCGGCAACGGTTCGTCGATTACGGCGGTAGACGGCGGCAAGTGCGTCGATACCTCGATGGGCTTCACGCCTCTGGACGGCGTGCTTATGGGTACGCGTTCGGGTTGCATAGACGCGTCGGCGGTCGAGTTCCTCGCAAGAAAGAAGGGCTTGAACCACGCGGATACGGTAACTTATCTCAACAAGCAGAGCGGCGTTGCGGGTATTTCGGGCGTTTCGTCCGACTTCCGCGATTTGGACAGCGGCGCGAAAGAGGGCAATAAAAGGTGCGCGTTGGCACTCGATATGTTCAATTATCAGACGAAAAAGTTTGTCGGCGCGTATGCGGCGGCTATGGGCGGACTTGACTGCATAGTATTCACCGCGGGTATCGGCGAAAATTCGCCCAACGTCCGCGAGGGCGTTTGCGAGGGGCTCGAGTTCCTCGGCGTTCAGCTCGACAAGGCGGAGAACGCTAAGCGCGTGGACGGCATACACGAGGTTTCGGCTAAGGGCAGCAAGGTAAAGGTGCTCGTTATTCCTACGAACGAAGAGTTGGTTATTGCCCGCGAAACAGCGGAATTATTATAAAAAACCACAATTACGGCTTGTTTTGAGTTGACAAAGCGCGCAAACGTAATATATAATCGTATAGTCGGCTTAGGGTATGATTTTAGAGATTAAAAAGCTAATGGCAAAGGGCGCGTACACGGGCGAAATTTCGTTCGATTACCAGCCCCCGCAGGACGTAAATTTACTTCCGCTGTGCAAAATCGACGGCGGTGTAAAGGTGGAAGGCACGTACGAAATTTTCGAGGGCGACGAAGTCGAAATTACCTTGAAACTTCGTTATAAACTTGCAGGTTTGTGCAGTTATTGCCTTGCGGACGCGGAAGAGCAAATCGAATACACGACCGAGCCGCTGTTGTTCGCAACCGAAGAGGATGAGGACAACTATGTGTACGACGGTAACAGACTCGATTTGTCGCAGGTCGTTGTGGACGCATTGCTTTTCAGTCAGCCCAAAGTCTTGCTTTGCGGTAGCTGCTGCAAAGGCGAAAAGATTTAAGAAAATATTGAGAGGTGAAAGATAATGGCAGTACCCAAGGGAAAACAGTCAAAGAGCAGGACGAATAAGAGATTTGCCAACTACAAGGCTACGGCTCCTACGCTTGTAGAGTGCCCTCATTGTCACGAGCTTATGCAGGCGCACCGTGTGTGCGGCAATTGCGGCTACTACGATAAAGTAGAAGTCGTTGCTCAGGCAGACGCTAAAAAGTAATAATTAAAGAAAATTAAGGTAAAGCGGGCATTTTTTGCCCGCTTTTGTCATTAAAAATTCTTTTACTTTTATAACGGAAAATGATATAATATACATAAGGAGTGTATAATCATGTATAAAATCGTTAAAAAACGTATACTCAATCCCACCGTAACGATGCTCGATATCCTCGCGCCTATGGTTGCCAAAAAGGCTCAGGCGGGGCAGTTCATCATTTTGAGAGTGGACGAGGACGGCGAAAGAATACCCTTGACCGTTGCGGGCTACGACCGTACGGCGGGCACCGTCAAAATAATATTTCAGATAGTCGGCGGCACGACGATGCGCCTCAACGCAAAAGAGGAGGGCGAATATATATCCGACTTTGTAGGTCCTCTGGGCTGTGCAACGCGCACCGACGGCATAAAAAAGGTGTGCATAGTCGGCGGCGGCGTGGGCTGTGCAATCGCTCTGCCCGTAGCTCAGCGCTTTAAAGAACTCGGTTGCGAAGTTCATTCCATAATCGGCTTCCGCAATAAAGATTTGCTTATCTTAGAGGACGAGTTCAAAGCGTGCTCGGACAAGCTCACCGTAATGACCGACGACGGCAGTTACGGCAGACAGGGCGTCGTCACCGTGCCTTTAAAGGAAGAAATCGAGGCGGGCGAAAAGTTCGACGAGGTCATAACAATAGGGCCGCTTATTATGATGAAATTCGTCGTTGCGACGACCAAACCCTACAATATCCCCACGACCGTATCTATGAACCCCATAATGATAGACGGCACGGGTATGTGCGGCGGCTGTCGTTTAACGGTCGGCGGACAGACCAAGTTCGCGTGCGTGGACGGCCCCGACTTCAACGGCTTCGAGGTCGATTTCGACGAGGCTATGTCGCGCGCTTCCGCCTATGCGGAGTTCGAACAGCGCGAAAGGGATAAGTGCTGTGAACTCTTTAAAAAGGAGGTAAAATAAAATGGCTATAAACCCTAAGAAAAACGAAATGCCCGTGCAGGAGGCAAGTTTACGCGCCCGCAATTTTAAAGAGGTCGCTTTGGGATACTCCCCCGAAATTGCCGTTGCCGAGGCTAACAGATGCTTGAATTGCAAAAATAAACCGTGCGTAAACGGTTGTCCCGTAAATATTCAGATTCCCGACTTTATCACCAAGGTCAAAGAGGGCGACTTCGAGGGCGCGTATCAGGTCATTTCCCAAAGCTCGTCGCTTCCCGCGGTGTGCGGCAGAGTGTGCCCGCAGGAAACGCAGTGCGAAAGCAAGTGTACTTTGAGTATCAAGTTCGAGCCCGTCGGCATAGGTAGACTCGAACGCTTCGTCGCGGACTACCACAACCAAAACAACCACGGCGAAATAGAGCTTCCCAAGCCCAACGGGCACAGAGTGGCAGTCGTAGGCTCGGGTCCTTCGGGCTTGACTTGCGCGGGCGACCTTGCCAAAAAGGGCTATAAGGTAACCATTTTCGAGGCGTTGCACCTCGCGGGCGGCGTGCTCGTTTACGGCATTCCCGAGTTCAGACTTCCCAAATCGATAGTGCAAAAGGAAGTGGAAACGCTCAAAAAATACGGCGTAGAGGTCGAAACCAACGTTGTTGTAGGTAAAACAATAACCATAGACGAGTTGTTCGAGGACGGCTATGAGGCTGTGTTCGTAGGTTCGGGCGCGGGACTTCCCCGCTTTATGGGTATCCCCGGCGAAAGCTTAAAGGGCGTGTACTCGGCAAATGAGTTCTTGACCCGCAGTAACCTTATGAAAGCGTACAAGGACGACAGTCAGACGCCCATACTGCGCGGTAAAAACGTGGCGGTTGTCGGAGGCGGCAACGTCGCAATGGACGCGGCGCGCACCGCTTTAAGGCTTGGCGCGGACAACGTCTACATAGTTTACCGCCGCTCAATGGACGAGCTCCCCGCAAGAAAAGAAGAAGTCGAGCACGCTCAGGAAGAGGGTATCAAGTTCGAAATTTTACGCAACCCCGTCGAGCTTATCGGCTACAACAACCCCGACAATAAGCGCGACCCCAAGAACGGCAGCGTTATCGGAATGAAAGTAATAAAGTGCGAGCTGGGCGAGCCCGACGAAAAGGGCAGGCGCCGTCCCGTGGAAGTTGCGGGCAGTGAGTACGTAATCGACGTGGACTGCGTGATTATGTCGATAGGCACGAGCCCCAACCCGCTCATCAAGAATACGACTGCGGGACTGGAAGTCAACCGTCACGGCGGAATTATCGTCGAGGAAGAGACGGGCAAGACTTCGAAAGAGGGCGTATATGCGGGCGGCGACGCGGTAACGGGCGCGGCTACGGTCATACTTGCAATGGGCGCGGGCAAGACCGCGGCAAAGGCTATCGACGAATATCTTTCGAAAAAATAAACATAATAGTAGAATGGTAATGCAGATAGCACTTGAAAAAATGACGGACTACGCCAAGAGCGTAAAGGTATATAACGACGGCGAAACAAAGCTTTACAAGGCGGGCGAGGATAAGTTCAACATTATCTGTACCGAATGGAAGAATATGATTTTCGGCGCTCACGAAATGCCCGCTTACGGCGTAAGTCTGCACCGCGAAACGGTCAAGGCGGTACAAAGCGGCGTTTGGGCGGAGTTCAACTTCGACAAAGAGCTTGAGTCGGGCGGAATGCCTTACGAAAAACTGCTCGTAAACGTTCAGCCCGAGTGGGGCGGTTTCAACATAATAAGGTACACGGCAAAGCACGGCTACGACGGCAGATGCTTCTATTATGACCTCGTAAACAAGAATATGAGTTCGTTTTACGATTGCCTGACAAATTAAAAAGGAAATTTTACCAATGAAAGACGCTGTAAAAACGGTGGGACTAATGGCGGATAAAGCAAAGATTTGCTATCTGTCATACATAGACGGTGAGTGTTTTCCCGTCACGCGCGCAATGTTAAGGCCGCGCGAAAGAGAGGGGGTAACGACCTTTTACCTATCGACGAACACCTCTTCGAACAAGGTGGCGAACCTTATTACCAACCCGAACGCAAGTCTGTATTTTGTGGATACGCGCTTTTACCGCGGAGTTTGCCTTACGGGCACTGCGGAAATCTTGACCGACGAAGAGAGCAAAAAGCGCATCTGGCGTATGGGCGATACGATGTATTACAAAAAGGGAGTAACCGACCCCGATTACTGCGTAATCAAGTTCACCGCAACCCGCGGCAGATACTACGCGGGCTTTAAAAACGAAGATTTCGAAATATAATTTTATATAAAATAAGCCCCGCGGCGAACTCGCCGCGGGGCGTTCACATATTACTTACTCTGTTTATAAGCCTCGATAGCCTTTGAAAGCTGGTCGGGACAGGACGTGCCGTTGCGGCAAATCGTGCCTTTCAAAACGGAGGCAACCTCGTCTATGTCGCGCCCCTCGCAAAGCTTTGCAACCCCTTGCAGATTGCCGCGGCAACCGCCGACGAACGAAAGGGAGTGCATCTTATTGTTCTCGTCAACCTCGAACTCGATTATCTGCGAGCAAGTTCCGCTCGTCTTATATCTGAACATAATTTACCTCTTTTTGTTTTTCTGTGATTCAGTCCGATAAGTGTAAAAGTAATTAAAACCTTGGGTGCAGGGACACCCTGCTAATCGCAAAGATTTTCGTAAATTACCGAGTATAAATCGGCGGCTTTTTCTTCCCATTTCTTATAAATCTTGTTCGCCGTCTTTCTGTCGGGCACGACGAACTTGACTTCGAGCATGGGCTGAACGGGCGCAAGAATTTTTAAAAATACGGTGTAAGTGCCGTCCTTGTTCTGATAGTAGTCCGAGCGGCATTCCTGCCTATTTTTGTACTTCGCACTGTTCTTTTTTACAAACCGCGAAATTTCCTCGCGCACGCTCTTCGGAATATTTATGTAAAAGTTAGCAAGCGTTTCGCGGCCGTCGGGGGTAATGGAGTAGAGGGTATCGTCGTCCTCGCTGACAACGTAAATAAAGTTGTCGTCGATAAGCTTGTGGATAACGTTAACGCAGTCCATATAGCCCATCCAGTCGTTGGAGGTGGAGCACATATCGACAATCGTTCTCTCGGACAGCGCGCTTTCCATCTTGTCGAAAACGAATAAAATTATTAACTTGTTGGTAGACGTTTCCGATGGCTTAATCATAGCTTGCCGCAAGAGTTCCTCAAATTTTAGAAAATGCTCAATTATTATAACTAATATTTGCTTTAAAATCAAGATATTTAGGCGAAAAATATTTTATTTTGCGTTTATTTGTGATATAATGTACAAAACGAAAGCGAATGGTGAAAAAAGTGGAAACTACGAAAACTCAGCTTACCGATTTTTTGAACAAGTGCGAAGAAGTTAAAAACTGCAAGTTCATAATGGCAACCACAAAAATCAAAGATTTATTGAAATCAATCGTCAACAGTGCGGAGCTTTACGAACTTTTCAATACCGTTGCCGCCAATTTCGACTATATCGCGGCAAAGCAGAAATGCTTTGTCGAGGCGGAGGAAATGTACGGCAACAGCAAGGTAATTCTTCCCGACACGATAGGCGACAGACTTGCGTTCATATTCTGTCTTTTGGTGGAGTTCGATAGAAACGACATAAATTTCAATGCGTTTTTGCAGAAATATTACCCCAAGGACGGCAGTTATTACGCAAGCTATCACCTCTTCTGCGACGAGGTAATCGGCAGTCTTGAAGCTATCGTCTGCGACATTTTCCACGACGAGCTCGAAGAGCCGCAACAGGCGCTTCCCCAAAGCGAGCCCGCCCCGCAGATTGCCTACACGCCGATAATGCCGAGTGCGCCCAACGCTTCGTCGGCGGCGCAGATTAACACCGTGTGTATGCTCATCGAAAGCGAAAAGGAAAATTTAGATATATCGCCCTTATCCGAAGAGGACAAGGAAGCCGCGCGCTCGCTTCTTTCGAGCCTTGCCGCGGCGGTAAGAGAGGGCGACAAGAAACTCATAAAATCGCTGACTTGCGGATATAATTATCTCGTAATGCAGACCGTTTTCGTAAGCGACACTCTCGCGGTATTGTTCGAGGCGGTAGGCGATTACCTTTCGACGTTATGAAACTGACCGAAACAAAATTATCTTCACGCACCGTCTACGACGGCAAAATTTTAAAACTTGAAGTTGACGAAGTACGGCTTCCCGACGGTAAAAATGCGGTGCGCGAGTGCGTTAGACACTGCGGCGGCGCGGCGGTACTGCTTGTTAAGGACGGCAAGGTCGCGCTCGTAAAACAGCACAGATACTTGTACGGCAAGGATATCTACGAGATACCCGCGGGCAAGTTAGAGACGGGCGAAGAGCCCGCGGTTGGCGCAAAGCGCGAGTGCGAGGAAGAGACGGGCTACTCAGCCGAAGTCGAAAAGCTTTTGGAAATTTATCCGTCGCCCGGGTATACCGACGAGGTTATTCACATATTTTTGGCAAAGAACGCGCGTTTTGTGGGACAGCACGCCGACGACGGCGAGTTTTTAACCTGCGAATTTGTGCCGATAGAAAAAGTTGTTCAAATGATAGAGAGCGGTGAGATATGCGACGCAAAGACGGTCGCCGCGATGTATAAATATTTAAGTATAAAATAAAGGGAGGTCGGTTGACCTCCCTTTAAGTTTGTTACGGTTTAATCAGTTGCAACCGCAGCCGCAACCGTTGTTACCGCCGCAGAACAAGTTGTTCAGCGTGCCGTTTTTCCACATACTGTAGAGCAGTGCGATGAGTATGGGAGTGCAGCTACCGGCAAGAACGCCTTCAAGTCCGTTGCCGCTGCAGCCGGACGCAATAAGTAATAAGATGAGTATCCACAGACAGCTGTTGCAGCCGCCGAAAGACGAAAAAAGGTTCATGGTTTTCCTCCTGTAAATTACTCTGCAAGGCGTTATGTAAAGGTTTTTTTGAACCTTGCAGGTCATAAACTTTCGTTATGCTTTATACTAAATAATATTTATCGGCGCAGGAAAATGTTACAGCGCAATTTACTTGCTAAATTAAATGCGCAATGGTATAATTTAAGAAATTTAACCGATTTTTTGATAAATTGCGGTACTTTTCGGCGGGTATTGCACCGCAAGCCCGACCGTAGATTAAGTTATAAAATTTTTTTGCTGCGGATATTCCCGAAGGGAAATCCGACGGAGGTGTACAATGAAGAAAGACAAGGCTCACCTTGTCGCGTTTATCGGCGTAATGTTTGCGCTGATACTCGTGCTGTTTATGCTCGAAGGAGCATTGTCGATAGTGGCGGGCGTTTCAACCTGCGTTTTATCGTTACCCGTCGCAATCGCGTTAAGCATTTACGACGACTGGAAGTCGAGCTTTATCGGCGGCACGTTGCTTGGCGTAAGCAGTTGCATTTTCTGCCTGGCATTCGGGTGGTTGGTCGAGGCAAATCCGCTTGTCAGCATTTTGCCGCGAACAATAATCGGCATTACCGCATACTGGACGTATTTCGGGCTTTCCAAGCTGTTTAAAAAGGCAAAACACAGATATTTCAGGGAAATTTTCCCCGCGTCGATAGCCGCAGTGGTAGGAACTTTAACCAACACTGTACTATATATTCTGGCGGTAAGCTTGTTTGTCAGCAAAGACATAATGGGCGTAGGGACTTGGCTTCTCGAAATTGCGGCGGCAATATATTTCCCCATAGAGCTTGTTGCAAGCTTCATACTTGTGCCCGTTTACGTGCGCGTAATGCAAAAGGTCAGCAACAAGTACGTAATAAAAAAGAAACAACCGCAGGTAGAAATCGTTCAGGTGAATAATGATAATATGTCTTGACGTAGGCAATACCAATATCAAATTCGCGGTCTACAACGGAGAGGAATTAAAGCTTTCCTTCCGCGTTGCAACCGAGCACAAAAAGACCTCCGACGAGTACGGCGGACAGCTGTTGTCAATTTTGGGCAACAACGGCATTTCGGCAAAGGATATCGAAGGCGGCATAATTTCGTCGGTCGTTCCGCCCCTCGACTATACGTTGGAGCGTATGTGCAAGACCTACCTTAAAATCACGCCGCTTATGCTCGGCGCAGGGTTAAAGACGGGTATGAATTTGCGCGTGGACAACGCCCGCGAAGTGGGGGCGGACAGGGTTGTAAACAACGTGGCGGCAATGCGCAAGTACGGCGCGCCGTGTATCGTTATCGACTTCGGTACGGCGACTACGTTCAACGTAATCAGTGAAAAGGGCGAATTTATAGGCGGCGTAATCGCGCCGGGTATTAAAGGCTCTCTGGACAGCCTCGTAAACGGCACGGCAAAGCTTCCGCGCGTGGAAATCGAGCGTCCCGAAAAGGTAATCGGCACTAATACGGTGACGAATATGCAGTCGGGAATAGTGTACGGCTTTGCGGGGCTCGTCGAGTATATAGTCAAGAAAATCAAGAGGGAAATGAAGTGCGACGAGGTAACCACCGTTGCAACGGGCGGTTTTTCCGAGGTTATCGCAAAGGAAATTTCCTGCATAGACAAGGTTGACAAGCTGTTGACTTTGGAGGGGCTGAGGTATTTATACTACCTTAACGCGGAGGTAAAAAGATGAAAAAAGTCGGTGTGGCAATATTGGGACTCGGCGTAGTCGGCGGCGGCACGTACAAGATACTTACCGAGCACAGAGAGGACTACCAGCGCACCCATAAGATTGATATCGTCGTTGAAAACGTGCTCGAGATAAGAAAGGAGCGCGCGCTCGCACTCGGCATCGAGGATAGCAAAATTTCCGCGAACATAGCCGAAATCTGTTCCAATCCCGAAGTGGATATCGTAATCGAGGTTATGGGCGGCGTAGAGCCCGCTAAAACCTTCGTGCTTGCGGCTTTAAACGCTGGCAAGTCGGTCGTAACTTCCAATAAAGAGCTGTACTGCAAGTACTCTCACGAGCTGGAAAAGGCGGCGATAAAGAACCACTGCGGACTTTTTTACGAGGCGAGCTGCGTGGGCGGCGTACCCGTTATCCGCGCGCTTTTGGACAATTTACAGGGCAATAAAATTCTGTCGATGACGGGTATCGTCAACGGCACGACAAACTATATTTTGACCAAAATGTCCAAGGAGGGCGCGTCGTACGAGGACGTTCTGAAAGAGGCGCAGAAGCTCGGCTATGCCGAGGCGAACCCCAGCTCGGATGTCGAGGGGTACGATTCGACGTACAAACTGTCCATATTGTCCAGCCTTGCTTTCCATACCAAAATTCCCTACACCAAGATTTACCGCGAGGGCATTACGGGTATAACGGTAGAGGACATCGAGTACGGCAAGCAGATGGGCTACGTAATCAAGCTTTTGGCTATCGGCAAAAACGGCGACAACGGCATCGAGGTGCGCGTTCACCCTGCGTTTATTCCCGCCGAGCACCCGCTTGCAAGCGTTAACGACAGCTTTAACGCGGTGTATATCACGGGCGACAGCGTAGAGGACGTAATGCTGTACGGCAGAGGCGCGGGCGCTTTGCCTACGGGCAGTGCGATAGTCGGCGACGTCATCTACTGCGCAACTCATACAAATTACAGATATTCGACCTTTGTCAACACCAAGGACGCGGCGCCTTCGACCAAGTTTATCGAGAACTTCGAGAGCGCGTACTATATCCGCCTCGAGGCTTCTAACCGCACGGGCGTGCTTGCAAAAATCACGTCGATTTTCTCGAAGTGCGGCATAAACGTGGCGCAGATGGTGCAGGAGGACGGCAACAGCGAAGTCGTTCCCGTAATCTTCGTAACTCACAAGACCAAAGAGTACAGCGTAAACAAGGCGGTTGCAGAAATCAAGGCAATACCCGAAATCGCAAAAGTCGCTTCGGTCATAAGGGTTGTAAATTAAAAAACAGAACGGCGGGGTGCAATTCCCCGCTTAATTTTTATGAAAGTTTTAATAGCCGTTAATGCTTATATAAAAAACAAATCGCAGGTTTCGCAGGCGGAGCGCATAGCCGAAGAGCTTAAAGCTCGCGGCGCAACCGTCGAGATAAAAAAGAATTTCGCTTTGGCTGAGATTTCGGACAACTCGGTTAAAGCGGAAAAGTACGATTTCTGCGTGTTTCTGGATAAAGACAAGGTTGCGGCGCGGCTTTTAAAAAAGTGCGGACTGCGCCTTTTCAATTGTGCCGAGGCGGTGGAAGTCTGCGACGACAAAATGCTGACCAATATCGCCCTTGCAAACGGCGGTTTTAATATTCCCGACTGCATATACGCGCCCCTTTGTTACCATGCGGACAGCGAGATAAATACGAGGTTTTTAGACGAAACGGCGCAAAAGCTTTCCCTGCCGCTTGTGGCAAAGACAAACTACGGCTCGCTCGGCGCGGGTGTTACGCTGATAAACAGCAAAGAGGAGCTGTACGGATACGAAAGGCAAAACTTAACGCGGCCACACTTTTATCAGAGGTTTATCGACTGCGGCGCGGGCGAGGATATCCGCGTAATCGTAATCGGCGGCAAGGCAATCTGCGCAATGAAGCGGCGCAACGAACGCGATTTCCGCTCGAATATAGAACTTGGAGGAAAAGGCGAAAATTATCCGCTGACAAAAGAACTTGCCGAGTTTTGCGAAAAGGTTGCGAAAACGCTCAACCTCGACTATTGCGGCGTGGATATTCTGACGGATAAAAACGGAAAACTTTACGTGTGCGAGGTCAATTCAAACGCGTTTTTCGCCGCCGCCGAAAGGGTGTGCAATGTCAACGTTGCGGGCGCATACGCCGAGCATATGTTAAAAAGTTTATAATAAAAAGTTCCGCCCCGCGCATAAAATGCGCGGGGCGGACTGTTTTTTTCTCCCGACGAATATAATTATAAAAGTTGCAGATTTTGCAGGAAAGCTGCAAAGACAAAAGTTTTGCTGTAAACGTTGCGTGCGTTTTGCCTTTATGCGCGCGTGTCGGAATTGGTATAATTATGTCGTAAAGAGGCGGAGGGCAAAGCTTCGACGTCGGCAGTCCCGACCGCTGAAAAATAAAATTATTTTCAGGAGGAAAAATATTATGACACCCCTTGCAACAGGTTTAACGATAGGTGCGGTTGTGTTGGTACTGCTTATTTTGATTTACTTCGCGGCAGGCTATATGAAGGCTCCGCCCGACACGGCGTACATAATTTCGGGACCGTTCCGCCGCAAGATACTTATCGGTCGCGCGG
>CAYXTN010000007.1:0-50385 GCA_964468085.1 uncultured Clostridia bacterium
GCAAAGAGAACAAAAAAGGGTATCGGTTAAAGCTGGGCGTACCCCTCTATTCGGAATGCGGAAAATTTTTGGGATATATCGACGACTTTACCTTCAAAGGCAACCGCATAGCTTCGGCGCATGTCGGCAAGCGCAAGTTCGCCTTTGACAGAATTGTTTTAAACGACGTTGCCATATTAAAGAGCGATAACTTTTCCGCCGAAATCGCCGCAAAGGATATGTTCATCGGCGCAATCTGCGGCAGTTAAATTACAAGTCATACTTTGCCATCAGCTTCAAGAGAGCGTTGAACATATCGTTGAGTGCCTCGCCCTCCTGCGCGGAAAGCACGCCCTTTACCTTCAACACGGTGAGGGCGGTCTTTATTTTTTCCAGCTCCTGTCTGTCGCCCCTGCCGAGATTTTTCATAAGCAGTTTATCGGCAATCGACAGTGCGTGTTCAAGCCTCACCACACTGTTTATTGCGGGCTGAGGCGCAACCTGCGCGGGCTGTACGGGCCTTGTCGGGCGGCTCTGCATAACCGTCACGCCCGACGCGGGCGCTTGCACTCTTTCCGCCTTTTCTTTGCTCTTGCCCTTTAAAAGCAGGAGCACGCCGTACACGATATATCCGACGAGCCAAACGGCAACCGCGGCGGCAAGCGATTTTTCGAGCGTGAACGCGATTAAAAACACTGCGAGGGTCAATGCGGTAAAGGCGTTGACAATCCACATAAACGCGCGCTTGTCGTGCGCACGCAGTTTTTTTGAAATGATACAGCCCAAAAGAGAAGCCAGCACGACTACGCCGAACGCCGACAAATCTATCACGGCAAGCAGCGCGAAATTTGCGCCGCCGAATTGGTTTAACAGGTTTTTAAAGAACTCGGTCACGTTTTCCATACGTGCCGATTATAGCCCGAATATGCGCGCGGTAACGCGTGTATTTTGTCTTAAAATAAATCAATCTGGCGGCAGGCGTGGATATTTACTATCGTGCCCGAAACCGCGCTCTCGTCAAGTCCGTAAATCTTGCACACCACGCTTTTATACAGCGAGAGCTGCGGCAGATATTTTTTTCGCAGATATTCGTCGCCGTGCGAGGTGTACTTGTAGTCGATAATGTGCGCCGAAATCAATTTGCCGTTTTCGCGGCAAACGTGCAACAAATCGATTGCGCCCTGCACTATTACGCTGTTACCGTCGTCTTCGCAAACGTCCGATTTGAGCGCGCCGCCCTTGACGGCAAGATAGTCCGCCGACGGAAGTCTGCACACGAACTCCCGCTCCCTGTACACAGAGCGGCTGTCAACGCCCTCGAACGCGGGCATTTTAAGTATGTTTTCAAGCCGCTCCACGCTCAAAAGCTCGCGCTGATTTTCGGTCATAAGCCCCGCACTGACAAAGCGTTCAAGCTGACCTTCTATACCCGCGCCGTCTTTTACTTCGAAGTCGCAAAGCTCTAAAAATCTGTGGTAAGCAATGCCAGCGTCAATGCCCGTATCCGCACCGCTTTCAAACTCATTATCGAATAAAAGGTCGCCCTCGTTTTCACCGCTTAAGATGGTTAAAAGCTGCGAGGCTGAGCTCTTGACGGGCAATTCCACGCCCAGCTCGTAGGGGTAGGTAAACTGCGAGATTTCGCGTAGCTCTGCGGCGAGATTTTCGTCCGCGCGGCTGGTATCCAGCACCCTCTTGACTTCGCCAGAATTTCCGTCAAATTCAGGTTCAACGGGCAATATTCGGGGGGTAAACGCGTTCACGTCGAACAAATCGGCGTAATTTTCGGCAAAATCAGCCCTTATTTTATCGTACGTTTCCGCCTTGCTTGTAAGCACGTGCAGAGCGTATTTCGCGCGGGTGCAAGCTACGTAGAAAAGGTTGATTTCGTTGGATAATTCCTCCCGCTCCTTCCTCGATTTATACAGTCTGCGAAGGACGGTTGTGCTGTAGCTTCTGTCGCCCGAATAACAGCGCGGAGCAAACCCGAAATCTTCGTCGAAGGGCATATCCGCCCGCTCGTCGCCGCTAAAACCCACGGCAATATCGGCGACGATAACCACGGGAAATTCCAGCCCCTTGGAGGCGTGCATGGTCATAACCTTGACGCAGTCGGAAGAGAGCGCCGACGAGGCGCAAATCTTGTTGCCGCCCGCCTTTATCTTAGCAAGGAAAGCCGCGAGGTACAGCTCGCCCGAAGGTGCGGCGGCCTCTCTCTGCAATCGCCTTAATGCAATGACTTTCTGCTCGGTATTGAACGCGGTCGAAAAGCCCGAAACGCACATAATTTCGTCTATGAGCCGCGCCGCGCCTATACTGCCAGAAAGCGTGCGCAGCCGCTCGGCGCGCGCATAAAACGAGCGCAACTTTTCGGCAATGCCGTCCGAATTGTTTACGGCGTACAGCCTGCAACACTCGCAGAATTTTAATTTTTTACCGTCAACGCCGAATTTGCGGTCGGCGAAAATGCGCACGGCGGCTAGCTCACCCTCGTTTAAATTACCAAGCGGCGACAACAAGGAAGTTACCAGCGGCACGTCCTGCTCGCCGTTGTCGAGATAGGACAATATATCCAAAAGCCGCCTGATTTCGGGGCGGTCGCAGATATTGACCTCCGCCGCGCCCGCAACGGGGTATTTCCCGCTCAGAGCCTTGATTATGCCGACCGCACTCTTGTTGGCGCGCTTTCTCGTAAGCACGCAGATATCGCCCGCCTGCACCTTTTTAAACTCGCCGCTGTCGGCGTCGAAATACTCGCTTTTTAGCGCTTCTTCGACGAGAGTTAAGACGGCGAGCCCCTCGGCAGTGTTCTGCTTTGCCGCCGCTTTTTCGGCGGTCACGGAATAAACTCCCGCCGCCTCTCTCTTCTCGCTTTCACCGCCGCCGAAAAGGCAAATCTCCGCCTTGCCGCGGTTGCCTTCATACCTTGCGCCGCCGCGCATTTCGTGCCCTTCCGCATAGTCGAACTCGCACACGGGCGGGCGCATAACAAACGAAAACAGTCCGTTGACAAAATCTATAACGCCCTCGCCGCTGCGGAAGTTGTCGGGCAGAACAACGTATTCGCCCCGCTCGCCAATTTTTTCGCTCTTATCGCGGAAGAAGCGCGAACGGCTGCCGCGGAAGCCGTAGATGGCCTGCTTTAAGTCGCCCACGCAGAAAATATCGCCGCCCGCTGCCGCGGAAATTATCTCGTCCTGAATGGGGTTGACGTCCTGATATTCGTCGACGAACACGTATCTGTACTTGCCGCGAATGCCCTCGCGCACGTCCTCGTCGCACTCCTCGCCAGACAGCAGCGACAGCGCAAAATGCTCCAAATCGCCGTAATCGAGCTTACCTTCCTCGCGTTTAACCCCGTCATATGCCTCGGCGAACTTAAAAAGAACGTTGCAGAACGCCTTTGCGATAGTGCCGCTTTTGAAGAACCTTTCCCTCTCGACCTCTTCGCTTTCAAGGTCCTTAATTAACGATTTATACTTCTTCTTTACCCCGTCCACGAAGGCGGTAAACCGCGCGTCGTCCTCGGCAACTTCCGGCTTTACCCTGGGCTTGACCGCCGAGCACAGCTTTGTCGGCAACGTGTAAGGGTTGCCGTCCGCCGCCGCACTTATCAAGCTCTCGCGCATTTCCGAAAGCACGTTATGATATCCCGCCGCGTTGACTGCGGGCTTGAAGTCCTTTGCAAAACCGTCGATAGCCGAAACGAGTACGGCGCACTTATCCGCAAGCGTTTTACAGTAAGCTTCGCTCACCTCTTTAAAGCCCTGCTCCGTAAAGGTGTTTTCGCACGCATTGTTCAAAAGCTCCTCCCAGCGGGGGCGCTGTCGCACCTCGTCGTACGCCGAATACAGCATATCCTTAAGCGCCTTGTCACTGCGCTTTTTTCTCAGCTTGTCCAAAAGGACGTACAGGTCCTCGTCGTGCGATTTGTACAGTTCGTCGAATAAATCGTCCATGGCGCGCGCACGCAAAGCCGACTGCTCCGCGCCGTCGGCAAGCACCTCGAACGACGCGTCCACCTTTAAGACGTAAAAATACGTGCGCACCAGCCGCGCGCAGAACGAGTGTATCGTGCTGATGTCCGCCGAATTGATTTTGGAAAGCTGAAGACGGATATTTTCGCGGCTTTTTTCGTCGCCGCCGCCCAGTCTTTCTATAAGTTCCTTTCTCAGTTTTTCCTTCATCTGCGCGGCGGCTTTTTTGGTGAAAGTGACCGCGAGCACGTTATCGAGGCTCGCCCCCTCTTCCAAAATATCGGCAAGCCGCTTTATCATAACGGTCGTCTTGCCCGCGCCCGCCGAGGCGGAAACGAGCACTTCGCCGCGCGATTTTATCGCTCTAATCTGTTCGGGCGTTGCGCTCATTTGCTCTCACCTCCCGACTTTTCGTCACGAACAATCTGCGCGACCGTCTTGCAGTCGCACGCTATCTCTTCCCTCTCGCCGAGGCTGTCCTTATCGTACCCGCAACAGCCCGCAAACTTGCAATAGCCGCACGCGCCGCCCGTGGGCGAGGGTGCAATCTCGCCGCCGACGAGCTCCTTCGCGCCACTGTCGGCAAGCAGTTTGGAGTACTCCAAAAAGTCGGCAAAGTCCTCTTTGGTCATCGCCTTGTCGAGCTTTCTGCCGTTCAAATACGCGCCCACGTACGCGCTCCTCTCCTTGTCCTGCAACGCGGTGTCCGAGCTCTTTACGACCTCCTCGCTGCCGTCCATAAACCCGCGCAAGGTAAACGCGCCCGTGCCGTCCGCCGAGTATTCGACGTTGGCGGGAAAATAGTACGCGCCCGCCGCCCGCCGCTCCTTCGCCGCCGCGGAAAGATAGAGGGGCAACTGCAGTTTGAGCCCCATATAGTACGAGGTAGGACTGTCGTCAATCGCGCCCGTCTTGTAGTCGATAACGCGCACGAGCTCTCCGCTCACGTCCACTCTGTCTATTCTGCCGCCGACGTCAATGCCGCCGTCAAGACTGACCTTGCAACGGCTCTCGACGCCCTCGACGGTAAACGACGAATTTTTGAGCTGTTCGTACATGCCCTCCGCCACGGTCTGCGCCTCTTTGATTAAAGCCTCCGCCGCGTACTCCGAACCGCCGTCGCCCGCCTCGACGAGATAGCTCGCCTTTAAAAGCAACTTTTCCGCGCTCGCTTTAGCCGCCGCGGCGCACTCCTCTTTGGTATTCAGTTGGTTGAGCCGACCCGCAACGTCCTGCAATACGGCATGAATAAAGTTGCCCGAATCCAATGGGCGGAACGCGCCCTCGCGCCGCTCGGAAAGGCGCAAGCCCTGCTGCATAAACGCCTTATAGGGGCAGGAAAAATAGGTTTCGAGCGCAGTGGGCGAAACGCTGTCGCCGTAAAGTAAGCGCATATCCGTATTCAACGCACAGCTCGGAGTTGCATCGGGGATATACCCCGACGATTTTAAGTGCGCGTAGACGGCGGCAATGCGCCTCTCGCCGTAATCCTTGTCGCCGCTCAAATAAAAATTGACGTGTTGAAGGGCGGGCGCGGGGCGGGCGCATGCGTACGCAAAGTTTTCGAACGTCGTGTTGAGCGCCTTGACGGGTATGGGCTCGACCCGCCTGCCGTCCACCGTAAAGAGCTGTTTTACGTACTCGATAATCTCGCTCACACCGCACTCCTCACCGCCGCTTCTGAGCGGGAAAATCAGGTACAGCTTTTCAGAAAACGCGCAGAGGTTTAACGCGGTTATTTCCTTGACGCGCCTGTTGACCTGCGAAATTTTGGGCGAGACCGCAATTTTGAGTTTTTCGAGCGAGGTGAGCTCGCCGTCGGTCAAAATTGCCGTATCCTGCGAGGCGGCGGGCACCGCGTCGGTCAGTCCGCCCGCGAAGAGCACCTTACTGCCCGCGTTGGCGCACGTAGACAAATCGCCCACAAAGACTGCGTCCTGCTTGGGCGGAATGAGCGAAATTTCGGCGGCGGTAAAGCCGCTCTTTAGAATTTTTATGAACTCGCGCACGGTCAGTCTTTCGCCCATGGTCAGCTTTTCAGCCTCCGCCAGCACCTTTAATACTTCCGAATACGCGCGCCGCGACATAGCCCCCACCGAGGCGTACCCGCAACCTTCCGCGTCCTCCGCCATCTCGACGAGTCGCTTTTCGGCGGAGAAATTTTTCAAAAGTTCGCGCACGGCTTCGCACAGTCCGCCGCTCTCTTTTTCGCGCGCGGGCAATAAATTAAGCCCTTGCAGAAAGGACTTCCTCACCCGCTCGACGGCGTTGAAGTCTAAACCCTCCGCCTTGCAGATATCCCCGTTCGCCTCTTTCTTTACACTGCCTCTATACGAACCCGCCCGCAGAAAATAGTTGACGAACATATCACGGTCGGAGCGAAGGTCACCGCCCTCTTCGGTAAGGGTAAAGAGCGGCGAGGACAGCGCGGCAAACACGCTTTCGAGGCGACAGCCGTCCGCCACGCAAGCTAAGTAATCGAGTATAAACGAGCACACGGAGTGCGAAGCAAGCGGGTACCGCCTGTCTACGTACATAGGTATTTCGTACTCGCCGAACGCCCTCTCCAAGGCGGGCTGAACGGCGGCGAGGTTGGGAAGCATTACCGAAATTTCACGGTATCTCACGCCGTCCTCTTTAACGCATTTTAAAATCTGCGCGGCTATGAACGAGCACTCTTCTTCCTCGTCCGCGGCCTCCAAAATCTGCAATTGCCCCCCTGATATGCCGCATTTAACGCCCCTTTGGTAGCTTTCGGGCTCGAAAACGTACTTCCTCAAATGCTCGGCGGGCTCGGTAAGATAAGAGGGCACTTTGACTATAAAATCTCTGTCTCCGCTTTGGCACAGTCCCTCTTCGCGCGCCAAGTTCACAAAGCTCGTCCACGCCTCGTTGACGTACTTTTTCTCATTGCCGCCGATGAATACTCCGAACACGTTTTCCGCCGTGCGCATACACGCTCGCACGCAGTCGGCAACCGACGAAGTGAACGCCTGAAAGCCTAAGAACACCACGTCCGCCCCCGCAATTTCGGGCGCGCCCGTTATAACGTCCGGAAGCCTTCGCAAATACGCGTTTCTGTCCACCGCGCCGTGCTCGGAAAGGTACTGCATATACTCGCGGTAAAGTAGCTCCAAATCGTGCAGCTTGCGCTTTAACAGTTTTCCGTCCGCCTCCAAGCCGCTCAAATCGTCGGCAGAAACCTTGGACGAATATAAGAGCGCGACCGTGTCGTAGACCTCCTGAGCCGCGCTTGCCGCCGACAACCTCTTGAAAAGCTGTAAGTTTTCGCGGTTGGCTTCGATGAGCTTGCGCATCGCCATAGCCGAGCCCTCGGCGGTTAAAACGTTGTCGCACAGCCCCGTATGACTTGTCAGAAAGCGCGAGAGCGTATAGACCGAAACGGCGAAAGTGCCGCCTACCGCGTCGCACACGGCGCGCTCGGCAACGAGCGATAACCGGTCCTCGCAAAAAACGACTAAACGTCTGCCCTCACCGCCGTCCTTTTCGGCGTGAGATAAAACGATTTCTTTAAATTTTTCAAGTCCTGCCGAAAGGCACGGCGCTACGTAAACTCTGCTCATATTTTCCTTGTTCGCCTTTATTATATCATACCCGCCGCGAAATTTTAATTATTTAACGCGCAAAAGTTTTTACTTTCGTAAAAATATGTGTTATAATTCAAGCTATGAAAACTTTTAGTAAATGTCTGGCAATCGTGCTGGCTGTCGCGGGCGTGGCTACGCTCGCGGGCTGTAACAAGAATACGACCAGCCGCAAGGTTGCAACAACCGCCAACTGGAACGTGAGGACTTCGACCTCGGTTGAACAGGACAGCTTTAAATTCTGGCAGGAAAATGCGGAAGTCGCAAAGTACGCGATATCCTTTACGGATGGCTCGAATGCCAGCTACAAGGTTTCGTATAACACCGACTCCGCGCAGTACGAGACAAAGTTTTATATGACGACGTACGACTGGAGCGCGGAAGAAATTCCCGAGGGCTACCGTACCGAAGAGAGCGAAACCGAGAATATCTACGTTTACGAAACGTCGCTTACGATAAGCGGCACTTACGAACTCAGGTCAAACGGCGCAAAGAAAACTTTCGAGGACGAGCTTGTAACGAAGAGCTACTTCCGCCCCGCGGGTAAAAATCTTCAGCCCGTATACTCCTATCAGAAGATTAAAAACACCTCGCCCGCAACGCTGACGGCAAGCAGCATCGATTCGGCTTTCGAACAGGTTGACGAGGTCTACGAAACGTTCTACAACAAGGGTTGCTCGCAGGCGACGACAATAAAAACCGTGCCCGGCAAAGACGGCTCGACGACGAGCAGAATAGGCTTAAGCTCGGACTACTCCAACTTCGACAACAGCCAGCTCAGGGCGGCAATACGCGCGTTTACCCTTTCGGGCGGCTCGTCGCGCACCTTCTACGTGGTTACCCCTCAAAACGACAATATTCAGTCGGTGAGCGCAAGCATAGGCAGTCCCGTCGAGCTCAATCCCCTCGACCAGACTCAGGCGTTGATTATCAACGCGCTTAAAAATGCGCCCGAAGATTATATCTTCTTCGACGGCACTATCGCCAACAAGCAGGAGAACCAAAGCGACAGAAATTTCCGTTTCAACCCCGTTTCGCTCGAGATAAACGAATCGTTGCAGGGCACGACGCCCACAATGTGGTATTCGACGGTTGAAAACAACAACGTAAACAGTACGAGGTGCGTACTTCTGAGAATGAGCACCCCGCTCGCTTTCGGGCTCGGTACTTTAAACTATACCTTAAAGTCGCTCACACTCGAAGAACCTCAGCAGTCATAATTTGGAATATAAATTAACCGCCGCACGGCACAAGCCGTGCGGCGGTATTTTGTTGTCTTTGATTATCTCTGAATTTCGTAATTCTGGTTCATAAGCTTAATTATGCTCTCTTCGTCGTCGGTGATATTGAAATCGCCGTGCATTGTGTGCTTGATGACCGAGGACGCAACCGCGAAGTTGACGATATCCTCCGCCTTCATCTCGCGCATAAGCGCGTAAATCATACCACTTGCGAACGCGTCGCCGCCGCCCACACGGTCGAGAATACTGAAACGGAAGGTATTGCTCTCGTACGTTTCGCCGTCGTACCACATAAACGCCTTTAAGCTGTTTTCACTGCCCGAGTGCACGTAGCGCACGTGCCTGCCTATCGCCTTAAAATTGTACTTGTTGTGCAACGCGCGGAAAATTCTGTCCTGCTCTTTATAGCTGGGGTTCATAGTCAACCCGTCCTTCATATCCTTGCCGTCGGGACCGGGCAGATTGATGGGTTCGATACCGAAAAGCACGTCAACGTAGGGCAGATATTCGGTGATGCAGTCGCGCGCCTCCTGCCAGCCCCACAGCGCCGAACGGTAATTGCAGTCGAACGACACGGTCATTTTGAGCTCTTTCGCCGCCTTTAAAGCAAGCATAATGAGCTCGCGGCAGTTTTTAGAAAGCGCGGGCGTTATGCCGCTCAAATGCAGCCAGGTAAAGCCCTTGAGCCTCGCCTTAAAGTCGAGCGTCGTAAAGTCGTAGGTTGCGAACGCGGAATCTTTCCTGTCGTAAGTGACCTTGCTCGCACGCACGCCGAAGCCCTCTTCGAGGAAGTAAATGCCCATTCTGCCGTCGCCGTAAATGCAGGGCGAACAGTGCACGTCGTTACTGCGAAGATAGCGGATAGCCGCCTTGCCTATCGAGCTGTCGGGCACGACCGTAAAGTACGAGCTGTCCACGCCGAGATTGGCTAAAGAAGCCGCGACGTTCGCCTCCGCGCCGCCGTAGGTTACCTTAAATTCGTCGGTGGTGCGGATTTTTTCGTTATTGGGGGGCGAGAGCCTCAGCAAAAGCTCGCCCATAGTGATAAATTTCTGTTTCGAAACGTCCATAACCGTTCCCCTTTTCATACTTTAATTTATTATATCATCAAAAGTTATTTTTGTACATACCCAAATTCAAATTTTTTCATTCAATCGAAACGAGCGGCTCTTCCAGTCCCTTTAAGATTTTGCGGAAGCGGAAGAAAAAGATTGTTCCGCAAAGAAGCGCCGCGGTCGCGTCGGCGGCGCACTCCGCCCAGTAAACGCCGCCCACGCCCAATGATAGAGGGAACAAAAACGCGAACGGCACAAGCAGAATTATCTTGCGCAAGACGGCGATAAACAGACTGATTTTAGCCTCGGTCACCGCGACGAAAGTCGTCTGGCACGCTCGCTGTATTCCGAATATCAGCATACCCGCAACAAACACGGGCAGGTATTTATCGGTTATCGCAAGCAGCTCGGGCTTGTCCGTAAACATCTTGCCGAAAAGGTGCGGCATACTCATCATCAGCACCGCCGAAAGCGAGCAGTACGCCCAACAGACGGCAAGCGTTATAAAGTACGCCTGTTTGAGTCTTTGCTTGTTTTTTGCGCCGTAATTAAAGGATAGTACGGGGGTAACGCCCTGCGTGAACCCAGAAACGGGCACGGTTATGAGCATCATAACGCTCTGCAGAACGGCGAGCGCGGACACGTGTAAATCACCCATATTCTCGCCGAGCATATCGCCGTAATGCTTTAATCTGCCGTTTAAAACGAAGCCTATTACCGACTCGGTTGCCGACATTACGAAAGGCGCAAGTCCCAGCCCGACTATCGCGCCGATTATTTTTAAGTCGGGCTTCATATACCTGAAATTCAGCCGAAGTCGGGTACTCTTTGCCGAAAGCACCGCGACCACAAAAGCGCAGCTTGCCGCCTGACTTATGACGGTTGCGAGCGCCGCTCCCTTTATGCCCATATCAAACGTGAATATGAACAGCGGGTCGAGCCCTATATTCAAAACCGCGCCTATCCCCACGCCCAGCATTGCCATAAGGCTTTTGCCCTGCGCGGTCAAAAAGGTATTCAGTCCGACCGCAATCTGCACAAAGAGCGTGCCGATTAAATAAACCGAAAGATAGTCGCTCGCAAAGCCGTACGTTTTATCGCTTGCTCCGATAAGGTTTAAAAGGGGCTTTTTGGCAAAATAAGCGGCAAGTCCGAGCACGACCGAAAAGGTGCACAGCATAATAAAGCCGTTGTTTAAAATGCGTTTTGCGCGTTCGGGATTGCCCTCGCCCAACGCCTTGGCGGCAAGCGGCGCTCCGCCGCCCGAAACAAAGGACGAAAACGCGGCAATGAGCGTCAAAACCGGTGCGCAGAGTCCCAGCCCCGCTAAGGCAAAATCGCCTACCTCGGGCATATGTCCTATGTAAATTCGGTCTACGATATTGTAAAGCAGGTTGACAACCTGCGCCAGCACGCACGGTATGCCCATTCTCAGGCACAGCTTCCACATTTTCTGCGTACCGAGTATATCTCCGTCTGCCATTTATTTTATTTCCTTACCGGGAGAGCTTTCGATTATTTTCGCAACGCCTCCGCTGTTTTTGCGCACCCACACGGTGAGCCTTTCGCCCTCGGCGTAAATCTCGTCGCTGTACGCCTGATATTCCCTGCCGTCCACGTCTAAAATTATGCGGTACGTAACCGAATGCACGCGCACGGTCGAACGTCTGCTCCCACCGCCCGTACTGCCCATACTCGAAAGCACGCTTCCCTTGACGGTTGCCTGCCTTTGCTCGTACTTGTCGGTATTGACGCGCCGCGACATAGAGGTCTTTTCAAGAATGATTTTCACTATTATGCTAAGTATAATCGTGCCCGCGAAAATTCCGAGGCACACGATAACGCCAGTCATATTGCGCAAAAACCCGAACAGAAAAATAAGCGCGAAATCGCCCATCAAAAAGCCGAAAAACAGCCACCCCTTAATTTTGTCGCCTCGGCTTGAATATCTGTACGCGTTGGCAACGTGGTCCATCTGGTATTCGGCAAGCTTCATCTTGCTGTCGTAACCGTACGACGAGTTGATATCCTCTAACTTTTCCTCCTCGTCTTCCTTCTCTTTAATGTCCGACTCGCCGAACGTCACGTCGGACTTCTTTTTGTCGGGCTTGTCGGAGAGCATGCCCGTCATCATCAAAATCAAGCCGACCACGACAAGAACGAACATTGTCACGGGCAAACCGTAGGACAGTATTCCGACGCCGACGCGCGCCATAGTTTCGTTACCTGTGCCGTAACCGACGGCGTCGAGCACAATACCGACGACGAATACGACGGGAATTATCATTGACAGTTTAACTAACTTTTTCATACTGTTATTATCATATCACTTACCGTAAATTTTCGCAACACAAAAAGTTAAAGAGCCGCTCCGAAAATTCGGAGCGGCTCTTTATTACCTTAATATTAAATTTCGTGCTTTTCAGTCTTTTCTTTAACCAAAATCTTGTTAACGATTGCGATTACAAGACCTACAATCGAGAACACGAGAATTACTATGGGAGCGGCAAGCACCGCTTTGCCACCTTCAAAATCGTTATCAATAAGGTCTTGTGCCAGAACTACGCAAGCTATAAGATACAATACGGCGAACACCGTACGCCAAATCTGCGAGCCGAGCTTAACCGCCTTGTCTGCGGCAATCGTGCCGCGCATAGCGCCGTGAAGGCTCTTGCCGGTCTGGAATATGAACCAAATCTGAATAACCATACCGATTGCACCCCAACTATACTGCGTTGAAAGCGATTCGGCTACTTCTTCGGGAATTTCTTTTCCGTAATTAACCATCTCGCCGATTGCGCTCGAGAATATGTTGTTAAAGCCCGCACCGGTACTCATTTTGAAACTCATGCCCATTCCGTAATCGAAAGTTCCGTTAACGAGCACGGGCACGCAGGAAAGCACCGCAAGCACTATCATAGCTACGATTGCCCAACCCAGGTTAAGACAGCCGTTGATGAGCTTGGTCTTGTCGCCGAGGTACGATTTGTAGTTCGCAACGATTTTGCAGATAAAGTAAGCGGCAAAAAGTATTCCGCAAAGAATGAGCCCCGCCAAGGTAGCGCCGCCGTATTCCGTAGCAACGACTACCGAAGCCACCTTTGAATACGAATTTGCAAGTCCTAAAACCATTACGGAAATAGCAAAGAAGAACAGACAGGAAGTGATAGCCGTCTTTTCCAAAGCCGTCGGCTTTTTCAAAGCAAACTTCTTGATAATCTTTACGATAAGTATTATTCCTAAAACAATTCCCGCAACAATACCCGTTACCATACCGAGCAGTACGTAAGCGTTAGAGAACATTTCCGTAACGGCTACACCCATTCCTTCGAGTTCGCCGCCCGCCACTTCGATTAAGTCCGCCGCCTCGGTAATGTTTTTCGCCACGTCTCTAAGCATAATGTTAGTGTCCGCATAACTTACGCTCATAAGGCACATAAACAGCGCCGCAAGCAAACCCGCCGCGGAAATACAGATAATTGCAACAAGGTCAACAATCTTTATCCACTTGGGTTTTTCAGCTACTGCCGCCTCCGACGCAGGCTGAGGCTGGGGTTGAGGTTGAGGCTGTGCCTCTGCCGTCACAGGCTCTTCCTGCACGACCTGTTCGGTCTGTGCGGGTTGCTCGGTCTGTACGGGCTGTTCCGCAGTAACCGACGCGTCGCCCTTAAACGGGTCGTCGGGTTGCTGAACGGGCGTTCCGTCCAATTCCATATCGTCCATAACTTTCTCCTTTAATTGTTTTTTGTGCGTTAGAAAAAACGCACAAAAAGGGGTGCACCCCTTTAATTTTATTAGTCAAACCGCCGCGATATGCGGTTTAATAAACAATATTATATATTAATCGCCCTCATTCGTCAAGAATATTTTCATAATTCTTTCACAATGCCGTCACAATAGAAAAGAGCGGATAAATTTATCCGCCCTTAAAATTCACTTGTGTTTACTTTACGAACTTTAAAACCTCGTCGAACATTTTGTCCTTCGTTACCGTCGTTTTAAAGATTACGGGCTTGTCGCGCAAGGTGGCAAGGCTCTTGGGAACTGCCATAGCCGTCGCCGCGTGCAACCTCTTGATGCCCTTAAAGCTGTCGCGGACGTCGTTGCCCGTGACAGCATACAAAACGTCCTGAGGGAACTTGTAGGGGTTGGCGGTCGAAACGACTACCATTTTAGTCGTATCCTTCTTGTTCTTGTGCGCCCAGTCGTTGGCGACCTTCATTGCACAGCCCGTGTGCGTGTCCATGGTGTAGCCCGTGTCGCAGAACAAATCGTACACCGTTTCGACGACCTCGTCCTCGTCGGCAAACCCGCCGTCGAACACTTCGGCTATCTTCGCTCGCTCCTCCTCGGTTATCTCGTAAACGCCCTCTTCCTTGAGCTTCTTCATACGCTCCGCCGTAATCTTGCAGTCCCTGCCCGAAACTTCGAATAAAAGCCTTTCGAGGTTGGACGAAACCAAAATATCCATCGAGGGCGACATAGTCTTGTAGAACTCGCGGTGAACGTCGTACTTGCCCTTTGCAAGGAAGTCGGTCAACACGTTGTTCATATTCGACGCGCAGTGCAGTCTGCGTACGGGCAAGCCCATTTTCTTTGCGTAGTATGCGGCGAGAATATTTCCGAAGTTGCCCGTGGGCACGCAGAAATCAATCTCCTGCCCCATCTCTATTTGCTCGGAAGAAACGAGGTCTAAATACGCCGAGAAATAGTAGGCAATCTGCGGCGCTAATCTTCCGAAATTTATTGAGTTAGCCGACGAGAGCAGCGTGTTGCGCTCCTTTAAAGCCGCCGCGCACTCCTCGGAATTGAATATGTTTTTAACCGCCGTCTGGCAGTCGTCGAAATTGCCCTTGACCGCAACGACGTTGACGTTTTTACCCTCCTGCGTGCACATCTGCAATTTCTGCATAGACGATACGCCGTCGTCGGGATAGAACACCATAATCTTGATGCCCTTCGCGTCTTTGAAGCCTTCAAGCGCGGCTTTGCCCGTATCGCCCGAGGTCGCAACGAGAACTAAAATTTGCTCTTCGACGCCGCATATGTCGCACCCTTTGCGCAAAAGATAGGGCAAAACGGTAAGCGCCATATCCTTGAAAGCGCACGTAGGACCGTGGAAGAGCTCTAATACGTATACGCCGTCCTGAATTTTTACGAGGGGCGCGGGGTCGTCGCCTTCGAACTTGGCATACGCTTCCTCGCACGCGGCTAAGAGCTCTTTTTCGTCGTAGTCGTCAAGGTATTTAAATAGCACTTTGGCGGCGCGCTCGGGATAGCTCATAGCGATCATTTCGTCCATTTCTTCCGCCGTCACTTCGGGGAATTTTTCGGGCACGAACAGCCCGCCGTTATCCGACAACCCCTTAACGATTGCCTGCGCTCCGGTTACCTTTTCCCCGCCTCTCGTGCTTATGAATTTCATCGTTCAATTCTCCTGAATTATAATAGCGGCGCCGCTTAAAAATTAAGCGGCGCCGCTGTAAAATTTTAATTTACGCTCAGCAATACTTAGCGATAAAATCGGGCAAATCTGCCTTTTCGCAGCTGCACGTTATCGTTATTACAAGTCCGCTCTGGTTTGAAATTTTGTCGAGCATATAGAAAGTTGCCGCAAGGTCTTTAAGCTCCTTGCCCGCAATTCTCGCAATGCCGTCTATGTAAACGTATTCGATATCGTAATTACCCGCGATAACACCCTTGACAAAGCCGCACAGCGCGTCCTCACCCGCAACGTTGTACTCGGTAACGTTAATGAACCTTACGGCGCGGATAACGTCGTGTACGTAGCGGTCGGTATCGGTTACAAACACGCTTAAACCCTTTGCCGAAGCGGCGTTCGAGTTCGCAAGCTGTATAATCTGTTTGGTTTTGCCCGCTCCCTTAGGTCCGCAAATAATTTTTATCATTTATAGAAATCCTCCTTGATAAGTTTATGAAAAACTTTCTTTTACAATATTTTATCATAAAAAGGGGGATTTTCAATACCTTTTTTAAAATTTCCGTCCGAAAATTTAACTTTACTGTAATTTGGAAGCGAAATGCGCTATGCGTGCAAGACCTTCGAGCATATCTTCCATCGAAAGCGCGTACGAAAGCCTTATCGCGTCGTCGTCGCCGAAGCATATGCCGGGGGTTGCCGCAACCTTTTCGTGAGTTAACAGCATATCGCAAAGATGCAGGCTGTCGTGCACCTTTTCGCCCTCGTACGACTTGCCGTACAGATTGTAGCAAAGAAGCATTACGTAGAACGCGCCGTCGGGCTTTACGTAGTCGAAGCCTAAAGGCTTCATACTCTCAAGCACTTCAAGCATCTTTTCGCGGCGCTCGCCGAACGCCTCGAGCATATCGGTCATAGGCTTCTGGTCGCCCTCAAGCGCGGCAATGGTCGCATACTGCGTCATAGTGTTGACGTTCGAGGTCGAGTGGCTCTGGAAGGAAGCTATCGCCTTGGCAATGGGCAGGGGCGCGGCAAGATAGCCCAAGCGCCAGCCCGTCATTGCAAACGACTTGGAAACGCCGTTGATAACGATTGTATTTTCTTTCATTTCGGGCGAGACCGCCGCAATCGAGAAATGCGTTTCGCCGCCGTAAATGAGCTTCTCGTAAATTTCGTCGGCAAGTACGATGAGGTTATGCTTTAAGCAGACCTCGGCAATGTCGCGTATTTCGCTCTCGGTATAGACCGCGCCCGTGGGGTTGCAGGGGCTGTTGAAAATGAGCATTTTGGTCTTGGGCGTAATCATCGCCTCGATTTGCGCCGCCGTAACCTTGTAGCCGTGGCGGGGAGTTGCGTATATGTACACGGGCACGCCGCCGCAGCTTTTTATAACCTCGGGGTACGTGAGCCAGTAAGGTTTGGGGATAAGCACCTCGTCACCTTCTTCGATAGTTGCGAAAATCGCGTTGAAAATGGAGTGCTTTGCACCGTTGGAAACGATAATCTGCGCGGGCTCGTAGTCAAGACCGTTTTCCTCTTTGAGTTTTTTGCAGATGCTCTTTTTGAGCGCGGGCAGACCCGCCGCCGCAACGTACTTGGTTTTGCCCTCGTCGAGCGCCTTTTTAGCCGCCGCAACGATGTGCGCGGGAGTATCGAAGTCGGGCTCGCCGACGCCGAAGGAAATTACCTTTTCGCCCGCCGCTTTCAGCTCGTTGGCCTTTGCGGAAATCGCAAGAGTCATCGAGGGAGCAATTTCGGAAATTCTTTTAGAAAGTTTAATCATATGCAAACACTCTCCTATTTTATTACCCTTTCATTATACATACATTCCCGTAATTTGGCAAGCGCACGAAAAAAATTTTATAATTATACATTTTTTGATAATATTTTTCCGTATTTTATAAATAGTTACAAGATAAAAGACAACGTATCAATAAATTCCGTAGCAAAAAAGAATAAAAAATTCCCCGAAACTATCCGTTCGGGGCAATGCCGCAACACTTGACGGCAGGTGTAAACGCGCTTAAGCCGTTTACTTATCTATAATTATACACAATAGAAAAGCGAAAGTCAACATAATGTAAAGCGGGGCAAGCCGAAGTTTGCCGCGACGAGGAGTGTTTTTTATGTATGCTTATTGATTATCTTTTTTCTTTTCACCGTCTTTGCAGTGGCATGCGTGGGGACAGCCGTCGCACCCGCAACCGCAGCCTCTGCCCTTGTGCGTAACCTTTTTGTATACGATTATGCCCACCACGGAAACGAACGCCACAGCCACTAAACAGATTACAATAATATCGAAAGCCCCCATACTATGCCTCAATTAACCTAAATTTTCGCCTTTTTTCTTTCTTCTGAAAATCTTGCAGATATCGAACTTTCCGATATTCCTCAAGACTATAAACGTCACGACGACCGCAATAACCGCCATCCAGATGAACATCGTCCACCACCGGCTCAGTACGGTATATACGAGAGCCGATACGAAGTAGCTTGTCACCACCCAGAATAAAAGCGTCCATCTGAACTTGCCATTGGGCAGTTCGCCTTTTGCCGTCGCGCAGGCCGCAAAGCAGGGAATGGTCGTCATATTGAATATGATAAACGCTATAACCGCCTGCCAGGTAATGCCCGTGCCGCCTATCATAGCAACCGCCGTGGCAACCTCGTCCGCTTCCCAGTCGATATACTGACCCGCAACAACCGCCGCGAGCGCGCCGAAGGTTGCAATAACGTTTTCTTTTGCGACAAGTCCCGTGATAGCCGCAACCGCGAACACCCAGCCGAACGTTTTACCGAGCTGCGAGCCGAAGCCGAGCGGCGTGAACAACGGCTGAATGAACATACCCAGACTGCCGAGGATAGACTCGTCCGCCCTTACGTTTACGAGCCCCTCTACGCCCTCGAGCGATTCCCAGCCCGCTTCGAACAGCTCTTCCGCGTCCTGCAATAAAAACTCCCAGTTCCAGCTGAACGACTGCAACAACCATATGATTACGGTCGAAGCGAATATGATTGTAAACGCTTTCTTTACGAAATGCTTGGTCTTATCCCAAAGGTGCAACATCAGGTTTTTAAAGCCGGGCAAGTGGTACGCGGGCAGTTCCATAATAAAGGGCGGCGTTTCGCCCTTGAGCGTGGTGTTTCTCATTAAAATCACCGCGCATATAGCCGTGACAATGCCCACGATATACATTGCGAAAGTTATCGCGTCGACGTTGCCGAAGCCGAACACCGCGAATATGCCGCCCGCCATTGCGGTTAAGATAGGGAGCTTTGCGCCGCACGAGAAGAAGGGAATTACCCTGACCGTAGCCGTTCTTTCCTTTTCGTCGGCAAGCGTGCGGGTGTTAATCATCGCGGGGAGCGAACAGCCGAAGCCCATAATCATGGGCATAAACGCTCTGCCCGAAAGTCCGAAACGGCGGAAAATTCTGTCGAGAACGAACGCAACGCGCGCCATATAGCCGCTGTCTTCGAGTATCGAGAAGAACAGGAACAAAGTCAGTATCTGAGGCAGGAAGCCGAGCACCGCGAATATGCCGCCGAGCACCGCGTCCACAACCAGACTTTCAACCCAGGGCGCGCCGTGGCAGACGCCTATAAATAAGCTTACGCCCTCGGATACGTAGTCGAGAACAAAGTTTAAAAGATTTGTCAGTATCACGCCCGGCGAAAAGACCGCGCCGTCGTATATACAGGCCAAAAGCTTAGTGCCGAAGTTCTCTTCGAGCCCCAAGCCGCCCTCTTCCACGGGGTCGAAGAGCGTGGGCATCCACGCCTGACTTTCGGTAAAGCCGTTTAAGTAGAACAGATTTTCCGAGAACGTCAGATGGAAAACGAAGAATAAAATAACTACGAAAATGGGAATTGCCCAAATTCTGTGCGTGAGCACCTTGTCGATTTTGTCCGACTTGGTCAATACTTCCTTTTTGCCCTTGGCTTTAGCCGAAGAGAAATTCGCCGATATGTACTTATATCTTTCGTCGGCAATGGTAGCTTCCAAATCGTCGCCCGCGGCAATCTCCGCAAGCATCTCTTTAGCGCCCCTGTGCGCGAGCTCTATCTCGTCGTTCTCGAGCATCTTGACCGCGTGGAACAAGGGGCTTGCCACCTCTTCCTGCGCGAAGAACTGCCTTGCGCGCTCGATTTTGCCCGTAAGCTCGCCGCCCAAAACGGTCGCGCCCTTTCTCTCGGAAGACAAAGCCGCCGCTTTGTCCATCAGCTCTTTTATACCCGATTTTTTAAGTGCGGAAATAGCCACTACGGGCACGCCAACCGCCTTTTCGAGCGCCTTTACGTCGATTTTATCGCCCACCTTTTCGACCTCGTCCATCATATTGAGGGCGATAATCACGGGTACGTCCATTTCGAGGAGCTGCGTAGTCAGATAAAGATTGCGCTCCAAGTTGGTCGCGTCCACTATATTTATTATGCCGTCGGGCTTTTCGTCCAGAATATAGTTTCTCGAAATCACCTCTTCGGGGGTGTAGGGCGACAGCGAATATATACCGGGGAGGTCGATTATCGCAATTTTATCGTCCTTGCCCTTGTACACGCCCTCGCGCTTATCCACCGTGACGCCCGGCCAGTTGCCCACGTGCGCCGTAGAGCCCGTGAGCGCGTTGAAAAGCGTTGTCTTGCCGCAGTTGGGGTTGCCCGCTAACGCGAAAGTTTTCATTTGACTTCCACCTCCACGCACGCCGCTTCAACCTTACGCAAGGTCAATTCGTATCCGCGCACGGTCACTTCGATGGGGTCGCCGAGCGGCGCTTTTTTGCGCATCGTAACAGTCGCCTGCGGAGTTACGCCCATATCGAAAAGCCTGCGGCGGATTTTGCCTTCACCGTTTACTTTCGTGATAGTCCCGCTCTCTCCCACGGTAAAATCACTTAAAAGCTTTACCATATATATCTCCTTTTTCGCAAAAATCTTTCGCTGGCGCCGCGAAATCTTTTCTGCGATTTTGAAAGGCTCTGCCTTTCTGCCCGCGATAGTTCGGGGCACTCATATCGTCAAATCGCGGGCATTCAATCCGCTCAGGCGAAAGTGTTCGCAAATTGGGGCGCGCTGCGCAAAAGCGTGGTTTTGCTTGCTACGTTAATTATTTTAAATTCAGTCGCAAAAGCAGTCGGTAATTCAAGCCACCAAAATTTTTCTTGCCAAAGTGCCGTCCAAACAAAGACGTCCCTCTTTGACGATAACGATAACGCCGCTCACCGTAGCCGAAAGCAGAGTAATTTTACTGCCCTCCGCAATGCCGATTTCGCGCAAATGCTTCCTGCTCTTATCGTCCGCCGAAATTTTCCTGATTTCCATTTCCCTGTCCTTAGGGGCCATTACCAACGGCATACACACACTCCTTCAAAAAACTTAACCTTGGTTAAGTAATTAATATTATATATTCATTTTATTCGCTTGTCAATAAAAAATTAACCATAGTTAAGAAATTTTTTAAAAATTTAATATTAAATTATCCCTCGGGTTAGAAGCAAGCAAGGCAAGAAGCGCGAGCACCGACCGCAGGGAGTGTACAAAGACGTACACGACCAAGGCGGCGCGGAGCGCGCCGCCGTATTGCGCTGCTTATAACCCGAGAAGTAAAAAAGCCCGCGCGGCGGTAGCCGCGCGGGCTGATATAAACCCTTATATCAGTATTTCGTTATTCTAACCGACCTTACGATAATCGGTTTCTTTGTCAGTCTGTACGTCGTCTGATTTTTGTTAGGACCTAAAATCTCGTCCCAGTTGTCAACGTAAACGTTTACGTCTTCGTAATCGTAGCTCTTGGTTACCGCCGTTCTTAAGCTTCTCAACGTGTCCGCGTTGTCAAGCGTAGCGAATGTTGCGTGAGTGCTGTCGGACGAGGTCG
The DNA here is from genome assembly GCA_964468085.1 of uncultured Clostridia bacterium. Classification (GTDB taxonomy): domain Bacteria; phylum Bacillota; class Clostridia; order Christensenellales; family Borkfalkiaceae; genus Coproplasma. Next base: position 21,170 of record CAYXTN010000007.1, read on the forward strand.
AAGTGCCCGTCTGAATAGAGAAAAGGCTCGTCGCGCTGTTGTATCTGTACTCGCCCATAACGCCGAAGTCAGAGCCGTACTTGTTAAGATATACCTTCTTATAAGAGGTGTCCTCGGTGCTCTTGCTCACGTAGTGGAATTTAAGTGCGCCGTAAGAGTTCTTCAACGCGCCGTTTTCGATTTTGTGATTGTTCTGCGTAAACTCGCCGATAAGCGTTCTGTACGGAGTAACGTACTTGCCCTCGCTCACGCTGTCGTACACCGTAGGCGTGATGACTCCCTTTGCGGGGTCTGCCAAATCGAAGTATTGCTTTTCCTTGGAGGCGTTTTCCAGATACTCCAGCAAGCTGTCGGTCGCATACGACTGAGTATAAGAAATCTCGCCCGCCTCAACGTCGCCGTTCAGGTAGTCGTAGCCGCCGCCGTACCAGTTGGAAGTCTGATAGTCGTGAATAATGGTATTGTCATAGAAATGACTGTCCGCAAGCTCGATAAAGTGCTGCACCGTTTGCGGGTACATATTGCGGTACATAGTATATTCGAGAACGTAGCTTACGCCGTCGTATTCGATTGTAATTTCAGCCTCGGCGCGTCCGTTGTTTTTGCAGCCCGACATAGTTGTCGACACGGCAAACGCCGCGCCCGCAAGCGCCAACGTAAACATCACCCGACCAAATTTTCTAAATCTCATATTACTTACCTGTCAATATAGAATTACACCTATACCGTATTATTTTACCCGTTATCAATTGAGTAAGTCAAGCAATTTTACAGCCAAACACGCACAAAAAAGCCCGCAAATTGCTCTGCGGGCTTTTTGAATGTGATTTTTTGTTTACGATTACTCGGCAACAACGGTAGCGCCTGCTGCTTTGAGGTCGGCGATAATCTTATCAGCCTCTTCCTTAGCAACGTTCTCTTTAAGCACGCCGCCCTTTTCAACAGCCTGCTTAGCCTCAACAAGGCCGAGACCGGTGAACGCACGTACAACCTTGATAACGTCGATTTTCTTAGCGCCTGCGTCCTTAAGAACGATGTTGAACTCGGTCTTTTCTTCTGCTGCCGCTGCGGGAGCTGCTGCGCCTGCTACGGGAGCTGCCGCTACTGCTACGGGAGCCGCTGCGGATACGCCGAACTTTTCTTCGAGAGCCTTTACAAGCTCGCTTGCCTCAAGAAGGGTCAAACCTTCGATTTCCGTGATAATCTTATTGATATCTGCCATTTTTTTATTCTCCTGATTTTTTTATTTATTTTAGTTTGCGCACCGTTTAAGGACGCGTGCGCCCGTCCGAAATACGCGTAAATTTACGCTTGTTTTTGTTTTGCTATACCGTCCAACACGCGCACGAGACCTGAAATGACGTTGTTCATTACGCCTGCAAGGTTCGTGGCGGGTGCGTTTATCGAGCCGAGCATCTTTGCAATCATCTCTTCCCTTGAAGGCATCGACGCGAGGGCTTTTACACCTGCTTTGTCGTAATATGCGTTATCTACGAACGCACTCTTCAAAACTATCTTGTCCGAATAGTCTTTTGCCGCCGCAACCATAACCTTAGCCGCGCTTGTTTCGTCGTTACCGAACGCAACTGCCGTAGGACCGTTGAGGTCGGCGTCGAACTTATCGCAGCCGAGTTCGTTGAGCGCTTTTTTAAGCAGAGTGTTTTTGTAAACCTTGTACTCACAGCCCGCCTGCTTGCACTTTCTGCGAAGTTCGGAAACTTCGGCAACGGTGAGCTTGTTGTAGTCTACGAAAACGACCGATTTGCTTGCTTTGATTTTCTCGACGATTTCCTGAGCCACTAATTTTTTTGCTTCCTGATTAGCTGACAAATTCTGTTACCTCCTTGTAATACTAAAAAAACCTTACACCGCGGACGGTATAAGGCAATAATTACACAATAATATAATTAAAAGACTTTGTACCTCGGCAAGAAATTAAGCTTATAAAAGCACTTGCTGTCTGCGGTAAATTCAATTTTTACGTTAATGATTATAACGGCTTGCACATTTGCTGTCAAGCGATTTTAATGCGGAAAATTATTTTTTTATTTTTCGTAAAATACCAGCGTTAACCGCTTATTTACGCTCTTTTGCCCGCCTGTTTTTCTGTAACCCAGCTTTTCGTACAGCCTGCACGTCGCTACTTCCTGCAAAACCGTATCGAGTTGCCAGCCTTCCGTTCCGTGAATTTTTTCCGCTTCCTCTATTGCCGAAGTCGCATAGCCGCGCTTTCTGTATTCGGGAAGAATAAACAGCGGCGACAATGTTTTACGCGAACCGTCCTTTTTGTCTACTACTCTTATCGCACCGACTTTCGAGCCGTCAACGCAGATAAAATAGAAATAAGTGAACGGCTGACTTAGGCGGTTCTGCGTTTTCGAAAGCGGTTCGGCGGCGGGGCTGGTGTCAAAGTCGCGGTATTTTTCGAGCAATCCGGCAAACGCACGCTTTTGCATATTCCAGATAATTTCGGCGTCGGATAAACCCGCTCTTTGCAATTCGATTATCAAGATAATACCCCCGCTTTTAATAGCTGACAATATTATACAGCTTTGAGCGGGTAAAATCAACAATATAAATTTTGAATTAAAAATTTTGAAAACGCACGCAAAAACGCTTGAAATTTTGTGCGGGGTTATATATAATGAGTGAGTAAACTGAATATTGGGGTGTCGCCAAGCGGTAAGGCAACGGACTCTGACTCCGTCATTCGTTGGTTCAAATCCAGCTACCCCAGCCAATTGAGAGGATAACGGTTTTTGAACCACCGGAATATCGGAGTTTTTGACCGTTATCCCTTTTTATTTTGTTCAAAATAGTCTTCTTCAACCTCATCAGGCGTCTTCATCTCCAGTTTTCTGTGTGGTCTATAACCGTTAAAAAACGAAACATATTCTTGAACCGTCACTGCCACTTCTTCCATGGTTTTATATTTATTATGATAAATACATTCCTTCTTCAAATTAGCAAAAAAAGATTCGCATACCGCGTTGTCATAAGGTGTACCGGGATGTGAATAAGATTGTTTTACATTGTTCTCTTTAAGAAATTCTCTGAATAAATATGATGTGTACTGTATACCTTGGTCTGAATGAAACATCAGGTTTTTCGGTTTGCCTCTTTCTGCATAAGCACGGTCAAACGTGCTAAGCGTTAGCATGGAATCAATTTTGTCCGATAAACCGAAAGCAACTACCTTTCGGGAAAACAAATCAATAACCGAGCATAAGAATATAAACTTGCTCGCTACTCTTATATATGTAATATCACTTACCCATACCATATTAGGTTTATCTTGCTTAAAATCTCGATTTAAAAGATTTTTAAATTTCTTTTGCTCTTGCTTTCTACGCTTATGATGCCTTATATATTTAGGTCTTTCCACGTATACATTTAATTCTTTCATTAAACGGCTTATTCGCTTTTCACTTATTCTATAACCGTTTTCAATAAGATTTTGTTTTATCGGCTTCTTTCCGAAACGCCCATTACTTTCGTTGAATATCTTTAATATCAGTACTTTAAGTTCTTCGTCGTGTATTTCCGTTTTAGTCTGAATGCTCTTTCTTTTCTGACGATTATAATATGTCCCTCGCGGAAGCTGTAACGCTTCGCACAAAACGTGAATAGAAAACTTATTCGATAATTTTTCTATCGCACAGATTTTTTCATCCGTAGTCGAAGAAACGTCGCACCCCGAAAGCTGCAACGCTTTCAGCATCTGCTCCAACTTTCTTTGATGTAGTTTTTGTTTATAAGCATTTAGACGATCTCCTGAACGCTTATAAAAATTACACCTTAAATATTCCTTTCTCCATTCAAATAAAGTACTTTCCGCAATATCAAATTCTGAAATTATCTCTTTAACCGTATGATCATCTAAATAAAATTTAACCACTTCTCTTTTAAAAGAAGTGGTGTATCTTGATGTAAACATATTAATTCCTTCTTGCTTTTGTGTCAAATTGCGCTTATACTATCACATTTTGATTCCATATGCAAGAAATTTTAAAGTCTATCATAAAAAAGAGAAGATGCGACATCTTTTCTTTTAATCTGAGTTATCGCTGGTAAGTAGCTTTGCAAAAAGCAATTCTTCTATTGCTGTTTGTATTTTATTTTTTATTGTTCTGGCATTCTCTCCCGTGGTCATAATTTGCTTACTTATTTTTTGATATATCTCATCTTTTGTCAGAAATTCTTTATATTCTTCATATCTATCATCAATTTCTTTTTTTACAATGCTATAAATTGCATCAGAACTGAAATCGTGGAAGTGTATAAATTTATCAATGCGGTAAAAAATAGGTACGCCCAACTTTTCTTTTATTTCTTCCTCATCAGTATAATTTGATGTTAGGATTACTAAAACTCCAGATATATCCACTTCATAAGAAGAATCCATAAAAACAGTATTGTCAAACAAAGTGTAAAAAACCGAATGAAATATATCCGCACATTTATCTATCTCATCTAAAAAAATCAAATTCGACTCGCGTTCCAATAATTCAAAAGCAAGTGTACGCCTGTTTGGTTTATCGCCAAACAGATAATCACAATTAGCTGAGTTTCGGAACATTGATAAATGCTTTTCAAAAAATTTGTCGTTGAAAAAATTCTTGGCTATTTCCCTAACTAATTCTGTTTTTCCAATACTGCTATTACCAAAAAGCATGATAACATACGGCTTCTTTCTTTTGACTGATGTTAAATAATTTAATGTCTTGCTTACTTCAATAATGGCTTTATTTTGTCCGATAATATTACTTTGAATTGATTTTATAGCTTTGACATATTTACTTCTGTCTCTTTCCAAATCATATTCTTGCCTTATAAAATTTAAATCAATCTGATGAATTGACTCCTGCCCATTTAGAAATCTCAATAAATTCGATGGCGGATTATGAACCCAAATAACAGCATCTTCTAAAGTCAATTCATATATCAACGCACCTATTCTATCATTGGCAGCTTCTGTAATACCATTATAACCATCATTTTTAATTATCAATATTTCCGCTTTATCATCATCGTTAAAAGGCATACGTGAATTTCGAAGGCTATCCGATAATTTCACCAAATCGATAAAAAAATCAGCATTGCTCGCAGCATCCTTGACACAATCATCAAAAAAGTTCCTCGAGCCTATTATTACATTAAATGTTCTCATCATTAGCTCCCGGGCAAATTGCGGCATAAACAACATCGTATAACTTAATCATATTTTCTTTTTCACTTGTAACAATCTTGTTTTCGCTATTCTCAGAATCTTTACATGCAAATGTTGGATACAATTCATCTAATGTTTGCTGACCGCCGTTAGCCTGTCCCGACATCTTATTTAATTGTTCAATAAAGTTAAAAGATGATACTGGGAACTGACCCACATAAATACTATATAACTCTAATTTTGAATTTAATAAATCATTTCTTTTATAGTTACTGACAAATGCAGTATTATTAAATCTTATATATTTATCTTCAGTTATTTTATAATGATCATATCCATCATAACCTTCCATCACATTTTTAAACTCTTTAGCATCTACACCTTTAACTCCACCTTTTAGTATTCTGATATAGTTCCCTGCGACTCTAAAAAACGTAGATGAATTTTCTATATCCGAAATTGAAACAGATTCAAATTTAATAAAATTTTCTCTTATCTTTTCAAAATCTGAAATTTCTGTTGATGTAATAGTAGTAATACTGTCAAATTGAGATATGTAAGTAGAGGATAATTTACTAGAAAAAAGAAATTTAATTCTCAACCATAAAGGAATATTAATTTTTAATTGAATATCAGCACTGACATCTGATTGCACATTAATATTAGCACTTTCTTTTGAGCTATTAATTGTACTTTTATTACCTTTATAGTATTCCTGCAATATATTTCGAATAGTCTCTTTATCAAAATAAATAATCTTACCCAATTTTATTCTTGCACTACTTGTATAAGATTTTGTTTCTTTTTTCTTCTTCATAAGCAACACCAATTTTATCTATTTCTTTTCTCGTTCCTGCTGTTTTTCTAATAATTCTTTCAACTGTTTGTATTCTTCAACTTTCTTTTTACGATCAAATTTAAGAGAGTTTAAATATATACCTTCTAAAATTGTACTACATATTATCAAGGACATGCCCAATGCAAGAACTACCCATTGAAATTTTCTCCTTTAACGTTAATTAATCCTAAATCCATTAAAGAAATAGAAAGTAAACTCAAAATCCTATACAACTCTTTTTGCGTTAAATAGTTCTCTTCTTTATCAAATATGATTTTATTCAATTCCGCAAAATTATCTAAATCTTTCTCCGCTAGTTCTCTACCTGAAATACTTTTTACTGAAGTTAGCATATTAACACAAGCATTTATAATTTGATTATCCTTAATTTTATCTTGCTGATATTGCGCTTCCGAAACTTTTAATTTTAATTTCTTTGCTGACTTAATCCAGTCATCACAAGTGTCATCTATACATGACTTTGTGTATGCTTCAATTGAAGGATAGCTTTCAAGAAGCATTCCATTTATTTCCGTACCATTGTCCCGAGAATTTTTCAATATAGGAATTAGTTTTTTAAATTCTTGGCTTTTATTGCTTTTGGCATCTCTATCAAAAATAAAATAAGTTGCAGCATCAGACAATTCCAAATTATATTTCTCAAACAGGACCTTAAATACTTCATTTAAATAATCTTGTCCTTTTTGATTCTCAACAAAGTTTATATTTGATTCTAAAGAACAGATCAGAAACACTCTCGAAAGCTTATTAATCTTACTTTCGTATTTCAGATAAGGCACGTCTTTTCTTGGAGTCACGACAACACTATAATCAAAAATTTGAGTAAAAATATAGCTTAATAATGTTAGTTCTCGTCTTCCGCCCTCAACAATATAGATGACTTTACCTATATTTTTATCTTTGTTTAGACTTATGTTATAACTCATTACTCTTCACCGTTTGAATAATTTGGCAATCCCCCGAATACTCCACTAAGATACATTTTTTCCATATTCTGAGATTCTCTCGGCTGTTCGGAAGATACCCGTTTTATTGTGCTTCCTTCTTTACCAAAATCTACTGTATAAATTTGATCGGGACGAAGCAAAGTTGTCTTCATTAGATTGGTGGAATGCGAAACAAAGAACATCTGTGCGTTTTTAGATTCACGCATAAAATAGCGTACAATCAACTCTTCAAGTTCATTATGAAAAGCACTACTGAACTCATCCACAATAAACATTCCACCATTTTCAACCACTTGCAATAATCCAGGCAACATATTTAATAAAGTTTTATTTCCCAAAGATTCTAATGCATAAGGCATCCAATAATCCACATCCTTTTTAATTAAATATAACTCTTTCACCCCAAATTGATTAAGAGGATTATCATTTCTGTTGCCATAATAAACCTGTTGATTAAAATTAAAATATTCAAAAAATTTATTTATTTTTCCAACACCATATGTTTCTAAATAATTAGGTAAATCTACTTTATTATTGACATTAAAGGAAAGCGCTGGTCCTACGAGAACCTGCTGTCGTTCCGCATTAAAATAAACTGAACTGCTCATATAATCAAACCATTCTTTTAATACCGGAAAATTCGTAAATTTAGTATTAAAATAAATTGATTTTAAAAACAACGTATAAGCATCAATATCATTTTGATCATAATTTTGATTTTCAGTTAAAGATGTTCTTGCACTTAATCCTATTCTCTCTAAAACTATATCCCCATTTAATCTAACTTGCTCTTTTTTTACTACTCCTTGTCTATCAAAAATGAGCAAATAATCGATAACATCTCTATTAAATGCAAAAGTATACTCAACTTCCATTTCTTTTTCTTTTGAAAATAGACAAAAATTTATCATCATATTAATATTTGCTTTAGCAAATAATAAATCCAAAAGCATGCTAATTGCATAAATGGCATTAGTTTTACCAGTTGCATTACCGCCAACAAACATACAACCTTTCAATATTCCATTTTTAGAATTACTGTCCTTCAACATAGTGTACTTTGTTGCTAAAAACTCAACAGTAGTTTCATTTTTAAATGATTTGAAATTTTTCATTCTTATTTTTGCTAACATAAAAACCTCCAAAAGAACAAAAACTACACATAAAAAATATTAACTGTAATTTTTTTACACTTATATTATATGTAATTTTTATAAAAATGTCAATAGATGCGTAACTCTTTTTTTGTCGAAAGTTAATCTAATTAATACAGCCAGTCAAACTAAATTTGACTGGCTGTATTCCTACAATAACTTGTAATTATTGAAAGTTTGGATGAGTATAAATTGAAAAGCGTATAGGAAAAATTAAGATGAGAGACACAAGAAAAATTCAGGATATTTTATTAACAAGAGTCGATATAAATAAGCTTGGTAAAACCATTACGCGCATACAAAACACTAATAAAAACAAAAAGAAATCTCAAACTATTCAGATATTCGAATTGCTTGTCGCCGAAACTTTAAATTTATATGATGATTATACGTTATGGGAGGTAACTCGCGCAATTAAAGACGGCGGGGTTGATTTATACGGCACTTCAAAAAAAATAATTATAACACCTTTTACAAATGATTACATTGAGGAAATTTCACTTGGACAAGTAAAACATACCTGCAAGTCCGGTTACGGGATTGATAAAGTAAAAGACGATATAAATAAACTGAAAAATGCGTGGCTACGCAGAGATAATCCGGATAATTGCACATTCAGACAATATTTATTTGTTTTAGCTACCGACAATGATAATTATGTTGACAGTTTAAGCAAAGAAATTAAGAAAAAATCTCAGGAACGGGATATTGCAGATTTAAAAGATTATGCAAATATCACACTGCTTGACGGTAACAAGTTGATGAAAAGTTGGAAATTTAACTTTTCGTATTTTAAAGATATTTTAAAAAATGCTTTGCCTGTTTCCGATTTGGATGCGCTCGAAAAATTCGTATACAGCCAAAGCGACGAATGGCTGAATATAAATCTTAGCAAAAAAAGTTCCGAAAACGACTCATATTATATTGGTGAAGCATTTAACATAAGAATAGATATTGCAAATAATATGCCTTACCTTAATTCTCGGTTATATTTGAAATGGCGTCCCGACAGCGATAATGCCGTTCAGATATTGTATCCGCTTAATGCGGCGGATACGCGCACAAACGGTATTCCTTTAAGCAAAACGACGGATTTCGGACAAGGACAATCTAAAGAATTTATATTTGTTTTCAGAGGAATAAAGGCAGGGAAATTCAGTTTAGGCAACATAGATCTTTGTTATGAAAACAATAGGATAATAAAGTCGATAATGCTCGACGAAGTAAACTTTTTATCGGGAATTTTATTTGACAACATTATAGAGCCTACACAAATTCAAGAATACAACGAACTTAAAGAATTTATAAAAAGAGAACACTGGGACGAAGACAATTTTAAATGCTTTGTATTTACCGGATGCGGAGGGTCGGGGAAATCGACTTTAATCAGCGAGTTGATTTATAGCGCGTCCGGTAACGGCTTTTCATGTGTTTCAATCCAACAGCCGAAAGACAAAGTACACGAACGGGAAGTTATTGTAAGATTAATCAATAAATTGATTTGTCCGAATACATTTTCGATTTTTAAACCTAAACAAGCGGTACAGACTATAAAGGAGCTTCTGCGCGTAAATTTCGATAATGAGTGGGAACCGGACTTATTGAATTATTTATCTGGAGATAACCCGATTTCAGAAAAAATAATTGCGGAGTGTCTGGCAACTTTGATAATTACAATTTCGGCAGACACTAAATTGCTGATATGGCTAAGCGATTTACATTGGGGTGGTCAGGAGCTTTTCGGTGTTCTTGGAGAAACACTTGATATTCTGGAACGCCATAAAGATTTATTCGAAAATCGTGTAACAGTACTTTTGGAAGGCAGAGACGGAGAAACATTAAGAACAAAAAACTTTTTATACTCACCGGACAATTGGTTGAATTTTCTGGAAAACGGTTTTTTACACATTATCAACTTGCCTTTATGGACCAGACAGGAATGTGAAGATTTTCTTAAAACAAAATTTTCAGATGTATTAAATGAGGAGACAACCAAATTCATAGACAAAACGATTCAATCTTCAAATAGTGTGCCTATGCATATTGTACAGAATATCAACTTTATGCTCGAACATAAAATTTTGGGTATTGACGAAGACCGCAAATTAATTATTCTCAAGGCTTTCGATAAAAAACTTTTCTCTGACAATATAATCGAAACGATTAATAACAGAATTGATTATTATGAGAAAAAATTTAAAATTTATATTGAGTTACTGGTGATCGTTGCAAAATGGGACGATAAAGTTAATCCCAAAATGAACGATTGGATTATAGATAGATTGAATCTTACGGCGGATAACAGAATTTTAGTAAAACAAAGCGGATTTATTGAAGAATTTAGCGGGTTTGATCGTAGAATTAAATTCAGACACGAACATTTTTTAACTGCGTTCGGTGGATATAATATAAAAAATGATGAACTTGTTTATGAATGTATCAAACATTACTGTTCATTATCACCGCTTACTGATGACGATAAATTAAAAATTATTTCACTGAAAAAATTGCTAGCATATAGAGATTACGACGGTATTTATAACGATAGTTATAACTTGCTGATTACCACAAAAAATAGAGATATTAAGCTTTCGGTTTATAAAATTATAGAAGAAATTCAGGATAAGGTATCTGTAATTCGAATACCTGAATATGAAGTCTGTTTTGAAATTTGCGAACTTATTATGCGCAATGGCAATTGGAACGAAGGGCTAAAATATCTTAATAAGGTACTACTTATAAACGAAGACAGTATTGAATGTATTTGCTACCGGTTGAAAAGTTATCAGGAATATGCAAATATCCAAGCAGACAGATTGTTTTTCGACGATTCGATAGAAAAAGCAGAATTAGGAATAAAATTAGCCGACGAATGCCTGGGAAATGATAAATACATTAATTATTACGGAAAAATCAGTTTACTGAAAGAAAAATTACAGGCAAGACTTGCCGTTTGTTATTGGTTTTCCGGCGATTTCGAATCAGCGTATAAAATCCAGAAAAATTGCTTGAAGACCGCTTGCGCTCGCGGAGATTTATATTCTTCTGCTCATATTTCTTATGAGATCGCAACATTGGAATTTCATTGGTCGTACAATAAGCCTGCCGAAAAAATGAAAAATATTCTGTCAAGTTTCAATACCAAGCCTATCCCTTATCTCGAATACGAAAAAAGTCTAATCGAAACTCAGTTGTTAATCGGAGAAGCAATTAATTGCGTAAAAAACAACAAAGATATAACTCATGTGCTCGGTAAGACAAATGAATTAATTGATTTGTTCCGAATTCAACCTAAAGTATATGAGGAATTTCTATGTAGAACGATTCGTGCGATATGTTTCTTTTATCAAAAGAATTACCAGGATTGTTTAAAAGAGCTTACATATGCCCTGAATAAATCCACATACAGTAATATGCCCAATCTTGAATGGAAAGCGTATGTAAATATGGCGCAGTTTTTACATTTCGAAGGGAATAGAAATTGTAAGCAGTATGCTTTACGCGCAGTTGACATATTGTCCGTTGCAATTGATTCTAATAAGAATACCGTGTATAGTTTTAAAAAAATGATGAAGCCGGTTATGAGTGTTTTAGAGAACATATTGCAGAAAGCTTTACCTGAATTTGCAATCGATGAAGACGGCAACATAAACGGAATGCTTGCTGCGGATGTAAACGGCGTAACATTTTTTATAATGAATTAACGGGCTTGAAATTTAAATAATCAATAATGCATTGATAAATGTTTTCCCCGACGTAATTTATATCATTTTGCGTGTGCACATCACTGAACAAAATATAGCCTTTGGAGTAAATATTTTTTGTCGCCAGGTATTTAACCATATATTCTCTGAAAGGGTCTGTCCAGAAATTTTCGCAGTTACTGTGTATATTAAAGCACCCGGAATTACCGGCAACCGCCAGTTGCCCTCCGTTTTCTTTAATTGTTTTTTCAATGCCGAATATTATTTCATTTGTTTGAGGTTTCCACGACGGCCAACATTCTTTATTTTTTTGCAAAAGTTTTTCACATGCAACGGCTGCCGCTAATGCAATATTTTCTCCGGCGTGCGCGCTGGAAATCTTAAGTTTTTCCATTAAAAGAATATGCTCCTTTCTACCGAGTACCACGGCTAAAGGTAACCCGTTGGTAAGTCCTTTGGACAAACAAAGAAAATCGGGACAAATTCCGTGTGCCGACGTTGCGCCTCCGTAACCGAATCTGATACCCGAAGTTACTTCGTCAAAGATAAGTAATATATTCGATTTTTCACATAGCTTTTTGACTTCTGATAGCTCGTCCGTAGTATAATTTGCCGGACACAGGACAACTGAAGATAAAATCTCTTTATTATCGTTTACGGTTTTACATAACGCATCTTTCGAACAGGATAAATAATTATACGCCGAATTTTTGGGTATGCCTGCGTCGCGCGGAGTTAATTTATAACTTCCGCAAATTGACCAGTCTAGCCAACCGTGGTATTCTAGCGATAGGGTAGCATTTTTATCTGTAAGATATCTCGCGGCTTTAACTGCCGCATATACGCTGTCCGCGCCGTTTTTAAAAAACTTTATTGCCGAATAAGCAGGATAACGGTTAAGCAGAATATCCGCCAATTCGTATTCTAAAATACTTGGGGTGGAATAATGACAACCTTTGTTTAATTGTCGTATTATTTCCTCATTTACTTCTTTTCTTGCGTGTCCCCATACAACTGTTCCCATAGCCATTTCGCAATCCAGCCAATCATTACCGTCTATGTCGGTAAAATGTGCACCTGATGCCGATTGTGTTACAAACGGACTGAAATTCGTGAACAGTCTTTTGGGGGATTTGGCTAATGTGGAAGATGCCGCAGGAATGATATTTTTATATTTTTCAAAAATAGCTTTATTTTTTGTCAAATCGTTCAATTTATTACCTTTTATTACCTTATTTTTTTTCCGGGCCAAAAGTTTTCGCCTAATATTTTAAACGGCAAAACATTTGCGTACAAATCGACAATAATATCCTTATCGCAGATTCTCGAACGTAAACTCCACCAATATTGATTATCCATTAATTTCAAAAAATTATCGACCAGATATAATACCGGTTGTGTTTTTAAAAAAAATGTGCTGTTTAATACTTGCGGCAACCAAATAGTGTCGCCGGAGACATAATGCGAATAATCAAAGTATTCCGTTATTAAATGTGCATCGTTAAGTGTTTTCTTAACTAAAACCGCTTCGGAGCGACCTTCGCATATATCGACAACAATAAACTTATCTTTTATGTCTTTGATATTTCTGATAAGAAAATCAGTTGTATCTCCCTTTACAAAGGACGAATGTTTTATCCAGAATAAACCCAAATTACTTTTTCTGTTAAAAGTTCTGTGGGGACCGCAACTTGTTTCCCAGTGATATAGCTTTATATTAGGGTTCGTAACCGCTTTATAACCCAGTTGCCGTATTCTGAACTGATAATCCCAGTCTTCATAACCGTTAAAAAAGCGCTCATCTAAATTTCCTGCTCTAATTATCAAAGATCTTCTGATGTTGCAGAATGCGAACACTGTTGTCTGGACCTCGAAATCTTGTCTTAAATTAACATATTTCAATTGATTGTTCAAATAAAGATGTCTGCCAATTGACTGGTTAAATGTAATGCCGCAGCACTGAATTCCTCGTGTTTGCGGATATAAAAGTATACCTCCTACGATACCTGTTTCGGAATTTTCAAATGATTCAAAAACATGTTTTTGCCAAAATTCCGTAAGTATCAGGTCTGAATCCAAAAACGTAACGATATCACATTCTGGTACGTCGGCAAGCGCTTTATTTATACTTTTAGCGCAGCCTAACGAATTTTGGTTTTCGATGATTTTAACTCCTGCTATATAATTATTTTTTCTGTTCTTACATTCAGAAAGAAGCTTTTTAGAAGAAACGGGCGACCCGTCATCCACAAAAATAACATATGAAGTAAATTGAACCGTATTATACAGCGAATCTATAAACAACTTTAAAATATTTTCGGTTTGGAGAATCGGAACGATAATACAAAATTTAACTCTATTCATCGGCATTTTGTCCTTTGTATTTATTCACTATTTTTTCGTATTTTTCATCGAGCATACATTTAAAAATATCATAATCAAATGACCTGTGAACGTAGAAAAACTGTTTCAGCTTGTTGTGCCATAAATCAATTCTTTGCATAAAATCGTCGTCAATAAACTCATCCCGGCTTAAAGAATATTGATAATGACATTCTAATTCATTTTGTGAAATCGGTATTTTTAAATTTTCAAGATGCTGCTTAAGGATTCGTCTTGCTAGCAATCTTTGTGCATCAGAAAATTCTACACTGGTTGATTTATTATGTATCCGATATTTAAACAGCGGTACCGGAAGGTTAGCTAATTTCATTGTATAACTGCATCTGCACCAAAGACGAAAATCCTCAGCACTGTTAAATTCTGGTTCGTAACGTATTCCCGCCTTTACTAAAGAGCTCTTTTTTATCATCGCCGTCGGATGATGTATGCTTGTTTCGCCTAACAGCAGAGCAATTTTTATTTCGTCGTCCGTATATTTTCCGTTATGTAAATTTATAATGTTATCGTCCTCATCTATTCTGAAATACCGTGTTCCGCAGACATCGATATTTTTATTATTTTCCATAAAATCAACTTGTAATTTTAGTCTGTCGGCAAGACTGATGTCATCGTTGTCCATTCTGGCAATATATTTTCCTTTTGAAACGGATATTCCGTAATTAAGTAAATCTGAAATTCCCACACGGCTTTTAAATGTTGTTAATTTTATTCTGTCGTCTTTGAATTTTTTAACTTCATCAATACATTTTTCGTCAGAACAATCGTCTAAAATTAAATATTCAAAATCAGAAAAACTTTGTGAAAGTATACTTTCAATTGATTTTGATAGATATTCAAAATTGTTTCTGCTAGCCATTAAAACACTTACTTTCGGTTCCACTTTCATTTTCCCCATATAAATTTTAGCTTAAAATAATTACAAGTTATTTTATCCATATTTTACCATCTTCTGATATAATTTTCAATACAAAAATAAAAAATATTGGAGATATTATGGACTATTTATCGAATTTTATAAATTATTTACAGGCAACAAAAAACTTATCTGAAAAAACTTTAAAAGCATATACCAGTGATCTAAAACAGTTCTTTGATTATGAAAATAAAATCATTCAGCCAAATCTTTGCGCTTTCATTTCCTATTTAAACGGACAGTTAAAACTTAAAGATACCTCTATTCGTAGAAAAATTATCACTCTTAAAATATTTTATAATTATCTAATCGATAATGAAATTATTGAAAACTCCCCATTTAGAAAACTTAAATTTAGGTTTAAGCAAGAAAGAAAGCTTCCTAAAACTCTAACCATTAACGAAATTAGTAACATCCTTAAATGTTTTAATATTGACACTTCTACTCTCTCCCCTTTCGCACAAAAAGAATTCATTCGCGATGCAGCTTTATTAGATTTACTTATTAGCACCGGTATACGTATTGGTGAAGCGGCGGCACTGACTATAGATGACATAATCTTAAGTGAACGAACGCTTTTGATTCACGGCAAAGGTAGAAAACAACGTCTTATTTATATATCCTCGGCACAGACTTGGGAAAGATTAAAGATTCTAATAAAGGACAGAAAAAAGAATAACGACAATCATCTTTTTGTTAATCGCTACAATCAACCTATATCAATTCACGGCATTGAAGATATTTACAAAAGATACGTAAAAAAGGCGCAGATAACGACGAAGTCTACTCCGCATTATCTGCGCCACACATTTGCTACAAACCTACTTGCCAATGGAGCCGATTTACGCTCTGTGCAAGAAATATTAGGTCATGCGAGCGTATCAACCACTCAAATCTATACAGAAGTTACAACAAATCGTAAAAAGCAAGTTCTTAAAAAGTTCAATTTTCGAAATAAACTGTAACTGTGATTTGTTTTGCATTAAAAATGTCCCACAAATGTCCCGCAATTTGACGAACTTTAATTAACTTAAGTGTACTTATCTTTACAAAAAAATGTCATTAAGTACAAATAATGAACTTAACTAAACATTTTTTACCCTATTTTTACTTTTTTTCAACATTTTGAAGCCGCTCTGACTCCGTCATTCGTTGGTTCAAATCCAGCTACCCCAGCCATTGACACTATATATTGTACGTTCAAAATACAGAACACAATATATAGTGTCTTTATTTTTTGGCTGAAATTACGAATTTGTTAAATTTGCCTTAAAATATGGCATTTTTACCCCGATTTGGGAGTTTTTTGGGAGTTGGAAGAGGTTTTTAAGGGGACTTTTTGGGGACTAAACCTTCTAATCACTCCCAAAATCCCATTGTAAATAGTCTACCTTTTCCGCTTCTTTTAAGAAAAATTCGTCCGAATAGTGCGTGTAAACGGTGGTCGTAATCGTTCCCGTCAACGAATGTCCCGCCCAAATGCTTACAACTTCGCCCATAACGCCGATCTCTTTGCACCTGCTTATAAACGTGTGCCTTAACTCGTGGGAGTGATGTCCGGGGAATATCCGCCTCATAGTCGATTGCACAGTGTTCAGATTTGCGTTCTTTGCCTTTTCAAAATCGATATACGGCAATACCTTTTTCATCATCGGCGTAAGCGGTATTTTGCGCTTGACTACATTTTTCCCCATGCGCTCTTTGCTTGTTTCGCATTCGAGCCACGTTCCGTCAATTACGTTCAGGCTTGCAAGTTCGCTTCGGCGCAGTCCCGCATATATAAGCACGAGAAAGGCGTGAGAGGCATCTTTTTTGAGGTTTGCAAGGCAATGGTTGACCAGCTTCTTTTCTTCGTCGTAAGTGAACGCCGTTCCGCTCTTGCTTTCGTAGTTCGGCACTACCACCTTTTTCATTGGCGTGGGTATGTTGTAATCGTCCGCAATCATATCGAAGATGCACTTGAGCAGCAGGAATAGCTTGTGCGCCATTCGCAGCGTGCCTTTATCGACGTACGTCAGCAGATAGTTTTGCACCATACTTCTGTCAATCTCACTTGCGCCCAATTCGCCGAACGTGGGCAATACGTCGTGGTTAAGCATTCGCACGTACTCTTTGTATGTAGACGGTTTAGTCGTAACCCTTTTAATGTTGAGCCATTCTTCGGAGTACTGCGCAAACGTCTTTTCGTTCGGGTCGCGCTTCCTACGCTTGGTACATTCGTCTTTGTTATTCAGTTTTTCGATAAATTTCTGTTTTAGTTTTGATAAGTCTTTGGATGAAACCTCTACGTCTATTCCCTTCCTGTGGAATCTTGCTTCGAACACTCCGTCCTTTCTTAAACGGTAGTGAACAATCATATCGTTCATCGCAAAAACGCCTCTGTAGTTTGTCGGCATCTGTAAAATCTCCTTTTTTGAAAATTTCAGCACATTCCGACGATTTTCAACTTTACTCTTTTTTGCTTTGGGACCCAACCCCGTCAGCACCTGCGCGTATAACTCATTTTGTTTTTTCAAAGCTTCAAGCAACTGCTGTACGGAATTGTCCGCTTGTAACGTGTTAGTTTGTTGTTTCAAGTATCTTTATTAAGCGATAGTTTTCTTTACTTTGAAACTTATATAACTACTACTCTTCATCGCATATCCTCCTTGTTTGATTTACTTTTTATTCAGTTTTTCTTTCTCGAACTTCTCAAGCTCTCCGCTAAAAAAGTCGTCATATCCGTCCATTATCTTGGCAAGGGATAAATCGTGTTCGGCAGCATCATCTAATAATGCATTATAGCCTGCCTCTATAAGCTGTACCTTTGTATAGCCGTACCTCTTCAAAAATTCGTTTATCTCTTCGGCTTTCTCTCTCGGTACGCTTGTTCCCCAAGCCATACATTTGGCTTTCCTTTCTTCCTTGTGCTTGTCCTCATACCTCTTGTCCTTTTCGCTTCTTGCCTTTGCCATATTATACCTCCGCGTTTCCTTCTGTGGTCGTATTCATACGACATTGCAATTTTAGCATATTTACCTTACAGAGTCAAGGGACCGCAAAAAAATTCCTTATGTATTTCTTATTCTTCTCAGTTCACGAAGTTCATAGTCGTTTGCAAAGTCAGGCGTTTCCTGAAAGCACCCTGTTTCAAACGCTACTGCACTAACGGGTTTATGCATTAACTCTAATCGCTTAGCTTCGAACAATGAAGATACTATCGCTTTGATTATATTCATGTTCATAATCGATTCTCTAAACAGTCTTACAACCTGCCCGTAAAATTCTTCTTCCTTTGTGTGTTCTGCCTCAAACTGCTTGCTTTCTTCTTCGTAGTCTATCTCTCCGAACTCAGCTTTAATGAGCAATGGCAAACCATAATATAACGCATCGTTAATTACCTTATTGAATGTTTTCTCGTATTGCGGTAACGTCATCAACTTATCGATTTGCTCCCATATACTTTCATCATAGATAGAAATAAACTTACGGACATTTCTGTCAGTATTTCTTACACCTCTCATAATTTTTCTCCCATAAGAAGTCGGTTTCCGATTTGCTTTGTTTCGCCTTGCGAAACGCTCAAAAACGCAACTTGTTGCATTTTTCTTTACCTGCCTCCATTTTCTTCACTTTTGCAACAACATTTTAGCTCATAACTATCACCTTCCTTTATGCCAAATTTGTATTATTTTAACTACTAAACAGGAAAAGTAATTTCCCCTTTAAAAATTCTTCGACTTAAATTTATCAGTCTAATGGGCAAGTTTTTTGCATCTTTAAAAAATATTTTACAACTCAAACTGTTCAGTTTTTGATAGGTTTAAAAAAAATTTTTAAACTATTCTTAACATAAAAGAAAAACTCGACACCTAATGTCGAGTTTAAAAATTCTTTAACTATTAAGCCGTAATGAACGCAGTTAGCATTTAGTGGCATCATATGTATCATCATAAACATAAACACACCAACTAAATTGAAATTTGTCTGTTTGATTAGTCCACATAAGTTACAGGATTTCCTGTTCGGTTTGACTCTTTACGGTATCCCCCCACGAAAACGCAAAAAAGTAGTTGATTGTTCAGGAATTAATGTCGGGATATATAACTCACGCCAAGTTGGGCAAGGGAGCAACTGTAAACATCGATCAAATACACAAATTTCTTCGTGTCTTTCTTCATCGGCGAGAAGATCTTTGCTATACCAAGTTGCTTTGAATTGAAATGTTTGAATGTGAAAAATATAATAAGGCTTTGAGTTAAACTCAAAGCCTTATTATTTAATTAAAATATTTATGTTGTCTTAAAGAAAATGCAGGTTCAGTTCCTTCTAAAATATCAATAATTTTCTGACGTATGCATTCATTTTCGATTGACCCTGTAACATAATTAATTGTATTTGTTGTTTTGTCTATTTCAGCACAAATAACTTGTTCAGCATCACAAGCAACCGCTATATTAGGATTATGTGTAACTATAAAAACTTGTCTATTTTTTTTCGCTTCAACTATACAAGGCACCAATTTTGTAAAGACAGATTGATTGTCTAAATTATCTTCTGGCTGATCTATAATTAGAGGCTCAGAATTACGACTTAACGCTAAATAGAAAATTAGCAGTACAATGCCTCTCTGTCCAGGGGACAACTCTTCCAGCATTTTGCCATTCATTTTTAGAGTGAAGGAAACATTTAAATATTCTAGCTTATTTAAATAATTGTAGCAATTAATAGTATTTGGAACTAACTTTTGAATACTATTAGGATCTCCACTTATTGATTTTTGAATTTTACCAACAAATAAATCAACTCCAGTCCATGTACTTAAGTCAACTTCTCTTATGATACTTTTTAAATTCTCTACACCATCAACCCGTCCATAATATAGACCTTTAACGTTTTGCTTTATATAAGAAAGGAATTGGTCAGTAAAATCGCTATCGATCTTTATAACTGTTTCAAAACAAATATCATCGGAATTGTCTTTCAAAATTTTTTGTAGTTTTTCTTCTATAGGCGTATATAGATCTTTGTATATATTCATTTTAGCCAATAGTTGATCAAATATCTTTTTTACTATTTCATTTCTTTGTTTTGAAGCATCTTCTAGTTCAGAGTACAAAGTATTCTTTATATAATCTATTTCTGCTTTATAATAACATATACTATCTAAATCAGCTGGAGATTTTCCTTCAATTTTTTCTTTTTCTTGCTCCCATAACTTTATAGACTTCAAGTAATTTTCATATTTAATCTCATTATCCTGTGCCGTTCTTAAAATTTCTTCTTTTTTAAGAATTGCTTTTTGTCTTTCCTTATACAAATTAACAGTCGTATCATCCGACTCAGCATCGTCCTCGCTTAATATTTTATCTAATTCTACTCGTCTTTTCTCTAATTCTGTTACCTTATTTATAAACTGTGAAGTATCGAAATTTAATTCAACCCCTCTAAAATCAGATAGTCCTACATCAACAGCTATCTTTTGCGCCTCGGAATTCAAATCTTTTATCTCTTGTTGGTATGAATTAAACTTAGCTAAAAATTGTTTTAATTCGTCCAACGAAATATTAATCTTCAATTTTTCACTTTTCGTGTCAGCTATTTTTTCATCAATAAGTTCAATATCTTTATTAATCTTCTCTAACTGTTCAATAGTGTCTGAAGTTATGTTATTTGGTTTCTTGACTTCAATCGGTTTACTTTCAATATGGCTTTTTAAAATTCCCTCGCTTTTACGCAACAACTTTTGTATCTCATCTAAATATTTATCTGTCTTCTTTGTCTCTAAAGTAATAATTTTTTTATTTATCTCTTCAATTTCGTTTCTATATTTAGTTAGTTTAAAATCTATATCACGTGTCTTTTTATTAATCAGCTCTGATAATGAAGAAGTCCCATTTTTTTCAGATATGTCTATATATGAAAATATTACCTTATTAATTTCTTGTTGAAATTCATCCTTTAATTCATTACAAAGGCTTTCAATATATTTTTGTGGCAAAAATTCAGCCGAAGAAGCATTTTCAATATTTAAATCTAAATAATTTTTGCTCGCAACTTTTCCATCCCGCCAAAAAAGCTTCGCTTGATAATCATGAGCAAATCTTTTATCCTCTTTTCTAAAACGTTCTTTATTAAGAAAAGAAGCTTGTTCAATATTTTTCGCCTCAGTCATGTAGCCAATTATATCAGCTAATGCGCTTTTTCCGCTACCTTTATTTCCTATTATCGCAACTAGTCCAGAATTTAAGTCTATATCAGTATTAAACCATGTATTCTTATTTTTTGCAGCGGCATTCTTCATTATCATTATTTTATCAATATAATAATATTTTTTTTGCTCTAACTGTATAAGTTTTTCTGGCTTCTCCCCTATAAATACTCTTTCCGCTGGCTGATTAAAAACTTGTTTAAACCCTTCAAAAGTAGGGTCTCCTTTTACCCAACAAGGTTTGTTATTTACAAACTTAAACATATCTTCAAAGCAATGACAATCTGAATATGAGAAACACGGCTTTAAAGAATTAAACTCTTTTGCTGTTTCTTGTTTAAGTCCCCATTTTATAGTTTTATCGTTAGACGTAAAAATACCATTAGCATTAAAGTAATAATATTTACGAACCATATGGGCCTGAGTATTCCAATTTATAGAAGTTATATCATCTTCTGGAATAAGAAATTCATAGCTACCCTTAAAATTTTCTTTTAGGATATCTATCATTTCAGTACAATCAACAACAAGTAACTTTATTCCTACAAGGTAATCCGATTCGCCAGAGAAATTAACTTGAACAGCTTTGATTTTTCTGCCAAACTCCTCAATATTGTGCCTATTTAATGGATTCTTTGTGTTCCCCCCGATCTCAATATCTAAAAACGATAATTTTGAAAAAAACTTAGATTCAATATCTTCAATAGATAATTTATCGGAAAAAATTACATGACCTTCAATTTTACAATCTCTACCACGATTTTGAATAACATCTTTAAATCGAAATTCAATATTAGGGAATATTGTTATATTGTGGATCTTCGTCAAAAACTCAGGATCATCTTTAATTTCTTTGTCAAACAATATTTTTAGCTTATTATCATTTTGAAGATATTCCGTTTTTAATTTTTTATATCCTTCAATAGAGAAATAATCTGTTATGCCAATCACGGCAATATCCATTTTTATAGCCCTTAAATAAAGTTCTCTTACATAAGCATCCCAATCTGATCCGAATTGATTGTTTAAAATTGAACAGGGAGTATGTACATGTAAATCCCATTTACGCCATTCTGATCCTCTGCTATAATCCATATGTGCCTCCTAATGATTACAAATTATACCATAATTTGACAAAATTATCAACCTTCTTAAATTTAAATAAAATGATAAAAAATTATTTATTGACTTAACGCATTAGATTTGCTATAATTTGTTATATCATAGGTGTATTATGGAATTTGCAAAATTTTGTCTGGAAACAAGACTCAAATTAGGTCTAAGTCAGGAAACGTTGGCACGCAAGCTCGACGTTTCTTTTGCCACGGTCAACCGCTGGGAAAACGGCAAAGCCGTTCCTCAGAAGTTAACCCTATACCGTTTCAAAAAGTTCTGCGAAGAAAACGGTATTGAGTTTACTCCAGAGCTCAACATGGTTTCGACAAAATAATCTATTAATTGCGTAAAAAGCGCAGGCTAAAACAGTCCATTAACTGAGGAGAAAATGATTATGGAAACAAAAGGCGTCATCTACATTTTAACAAACCCGTCCTTCCCCGAATATGTAAAAATCGGATATGCTGACGATGTAAAAACCCGTGTTTCCCAATTAAATAAAAGCGAATGTACGCCCTTTGCATTCAGAATCTACGCCACTCTTAATGTGCCTAACCGCCTTGCAGATAAAAATGTTCACGCATTAATAGACACATTCAAACCCGAACTGAGAGCTAAAGACAATGTAAACGGTAAAATACGTGTGCGCGAGTTCTTTGCGATTTCTCCTAAGGAAGCATTTGATTTGCTAAGCATTATAGGGGGAATTTACGGCGAAACTCCCATTAGATTTGGGCAGACTAAAACTGAAGAAAAAGAAGAATCTGTAGCCAATGAGGTTAATATAAATTCTGAACGACGCGCACCACTTTCGTTTTACAGATGCGGTATTAAAAACGGCGATTATGTTATTTATGTAAATGACGACAATATAAAATGTAAAGTGGTCAGCGACAGAGCAATTGAATTTAAAGGCAAACAAACTTCCTTAAGCGCGCTTGCTCAAAAGTTGCTTTGCGTACACCACCCTGTTCAAGGTACATTGTATTTTACCTTCAACGGAGAGCTTTTATCAGCGCTTCGTAAGCGACTTGAAGATGAAGGCAAATATGAATTACCTAAAGAAGACCCGCAAGAAGAAACACCGGAGCAACCTCATGGAAAACGTTCGCCCAAATCACCGATTTCGTTCTTTAAATGTGGAATTAAGAAAGGCGAAAAAATTGTTTATAAAAATGATTCCTCCATTGTATGTACAGTTGCAGGCGACAGAACAATAGAGTATAACGGAGAAATAACCTCAGTTAGTGCACTGGCGCAAAAATTATTGGAGTATTCACACCCCGTTCAAGGAACGCTATTTTTCACTTATAACGACGAAATCTTAGCCGACGTACGTGAGAGATTAGAGTCGGAAGGCAAATACATATGAATTGAAAAAACGAAAGATTGTTAAAAGCAGAAGTAAAAGTCAAGCCGGTTTTAAATGAATATTTTTTTACACAAGAACTTCCGATAATAAAAAATTATTAGAAGTTTGGTAAGGAGGACAAAATGTCAAATCCTTTTAACGAAAACACAAGAGTAAAATTCCCCGCCACTATTCATCTGTTAAGATTGGGTTATAAATACCAATCTTATAATGATGCAATAAAAAGCGGCTTTGTAGATAATGGGACAAAAATATTTAAGAACCTATTTAAACCTGCCATAGAAAAAATTAATGGCAGACTTTTTACCAATGAGGAGATAGATTCTTTATTGGAAGATATCCTGACTTCCATCAAAAACAACGATTTAGGTAAAGATTTTTATAATTGGCTCATTAATCCTGTTGATAGAGTCAAACTTATTGATTTTGAAAATATAAGCAACAATTCTTTTTATGTAGTAAACGAACTGATTTTTGGAGACAAATTAAAAGGATCTTTTCGTCCTGATATTAACATTTTAGTTAATGGTATTCCTCTTGCATTTCTTGAAGTTAAAAATTCAAATAACGACGGCGGGATACAAGTTGAATTTAACAGGATGGTAAATGAAAGATATGAAATGCCCGAAAATCGACGGTTTTTTAATATGATACAAATGACTTGTTTTTCAAACGATATGGAATATGAGTCTGACGACGACAGAGGCGAAGATCCCAAGGCTGGTTCATTTTACTCCACTCCGAACGGAAAGAAAACGACTTTCAATTTTTTCCGAGATGAGGAGAAGAAAAAGGACGGTTTTATTAAGGACGATCCTAATACAATAAGTTTTATTTTACAGGACAATAAGTATAATCCAGAAATTAAGGACAGCGAAGAGTTTAAAACGAATTTGTCAATAAACTCTCCTTGCAATGCTTTTTGTTCATCCATTTTTGATCATGAAAGGTTCCTGTTTTTCATTCGCTATGGAATTTTATATGTTGAAAAAGCTGTAAGGGAAAAACACATTATGCGTTATCCTCAGTTTTTTGCCGCCCGCGCCTTGATAGAAAGACTTAACCGTGGAAAAAAGAACGGCATTATTTGGCATACTCAAGGCTCGGGCAAAACTGCTTTAAGCATTTATTGTAATCGAATTTTAAGTGATTATTATGCCAAACAAGGCATTCAAACAAGGTTTTTCTATGTCGTAGACAGACTTGATCTTTTAGAACAAACTAAAATTGAATATTCTATTCGCAATTGTGAAGCTATAGGAGTCGATGATAAGCAATCATTCATAAAAGAATTAAGCAAACCTCTATCAGTTGGCAAAAGCCAAAACGCTTTAGGTTCTTGCACTATTGTAAATATACAAAAATTTGTTGATAGTCTCCCTACACCCAACAATGATTACAATGCCAAAATTCAAAGGATATTTTTCATTGATGAAGCCCATAGGAGTTATTCAAAAAGCACAGGTGAATTTTATAAAAACCTAATGCTCATAGATAGGGATGCAATTTTCATTGCATTAACCGGCACACCTTTGCTTGGGAAAAAAGAACGTTCTAATCTACGCTTTGGCGAATACATACATAAATATTTCTACGACAAATCTATACTTGACGGTTACACATTAAAAATTAAAAAAGAAGAAATGGAAACCGTTGCAAAAGCAGAAATTAAACGTAATCTTGAACTAGAGTTAAAATCTGGCGATACTGCAAAAATTTTAGAATCTGACGAATATATATGCGCATTAGGCAAGTACATTGATGCAGATTTCACTAATTTTAGATTTATAAATGCGGATATGTCTATAGGCGGTATGATTGTTTGCAATTCAAATCCACAGGCAATCAAAATGCAAAAATGGTTTGAAAATAATTCTCGCCTGAAAACTCGCCTTGTTATAAGTGATGAGTCTATTCCCTCTGAAGTGAATAAAGAAAACCAATTAGCTTTTAAAGATCCAGTAAACAAAATAGATATAATGATTGTTCACTTAATGCTGACAACAGGGTATGATGTGGACAGGCTTAAAAAAATGTATTTATTGAGAGCTCCGAAAGAACACTCTCTCCTGCAAACAATTTCACGTGTTAACAGACCTTATAAAAGTCCCAATGGTACTATCTATCGATACGGATATATTTCCGATTTCGTTGATATTACGGAAGAATACGACAGAACTGTTGCCAGCTATTTAGAAGAATTAAAATTTGAAACTACCGATGACGAAGGCGAAGGCGCCAGTCCCACTACGCTTCTTGTAAGTCCTGATGATATTCAGAAAAAGTACGAAAAAGCCGTCGTCGATTTGAACAACATTTGTGACACAAGCAATAAAGAAGAGTTTAATATCTTTCTAAATCGCATTGTGGACAAACGGCAACTATTTACATTGCGATCCTTACTCAATAAAATTAAAGACTGCAAGACTGAATTTCTATTATCAAGAGCAGATGAACAGGCAAAGCAAATTGATAAAGATGAGATTCGACAACTTTTGAAGTTAGTTCAAAACAGAATAGACTTCCTTAACATTACAGATAGACCTATAGACGCTATGAAAATCTTATCCCAAAAGGAAGTCGTAGAGATTGTTTTTAGCTTTATCAAAGTTCGTACAACCATTTTAGATATGTCCTTACACGGCGGTGGTATTAAAACAAAAGAGAGGTTTGCTCACTTATCTGATACTATTCAAAATATCAAAAATCAAGATGATGAGAGAGTTATTAAACTTAATGAATTTATAAAAGAAATCTTAAAAAAGTTGCAGATTTGCGACTTATCAAATCTTGATACGATTGATGATGAGCTTTTAGCCGCAATTAATGAAGCTGAAGCTATTAACCGTGAGAATGAAGAATTGGCAAGCCGCTTCGATAACCAATTTGCCTATGTAAAAACATATCAAGATATTGCGAAAGAGATGCCCGAAGTAAATAAAGATAAATTATTACAACTACTTAAAATTATACAAGAAAACGTAACTAGCATTAGCTCAGTAAATAATTTGATTCTTCTCGGCAGAACTAATTTCATTGATAATGTTAAAAAGAAAGTAACGCCTCTCTTATTAAAACAAGGCATTTATAAAGAACTCAAATTAAAAGATTGGTATGATTCTTTATTGGTCAAGATTTATATAAATTTACAGCTCTACTGCTAAGGAAAAAAATTATGACGGAAATTTCTTCATTAGAAAACAAAATTGACGAGATAATAAATGACTTACAAGGCATTTGTTCACAGCATGGTTTAGCTAATCAAGCAAGCGAAGAACGAATAGTCACCACTACCTTTTTGTATAAATTTCTTAATGATAAATTCATGCATAGCATTAAGGAATTTGCTAAATCAATTGGCTTAGATTACAAAACCATCTTAAAAAATCAAAATGACGAGTTAGACGCATTCTACGACACTTATTCTGGGAATGTGGCGTTTGGTGAAGAAGATACAATCGAAGCCTTAATGCAACAGGTTGCGGATCAAAAATTCTACGAAAAATTCGATGCTGCACTCGAACGAATTTCTTCCAACCCCAGAAACGAAAATTTTAATATCGAAACTGCTGACGGAACACGAAAGAAATTATTTGAAGCTATTTCAGGAGAAGTTGAAAGCCAGAGCAAAAACAATTTTGCGAAAAGCATTTTTGCCACCATTGCGCAGGACCGTTTTGATTTTAGCGATGCATTCAAAAACAATTTTGATTTTTATTCTCGTATTTTTGAACACCTGATTAAAAACTATAATGTTGCAAGCGGCACTTATGCAGAGTATTTTACCCCGCAAGCAATTTCAAAAATAATAGCAAAAATTCTTGTTGGCATGTCAGAGAAAATTCAAGCATCGGAGATCTACGATCCATCTGCAGGTTCCGGCTCACTCATCCTGCACTTAGCAAACGAATTGGGCAGCGAAGAAAACATTTCAAGAGCAATCGTATATACGCAAGATATCTCCAACAAATCATCAAGATTTTTAAGAATTAATCTGTTACTAAACGGGTTAACGGATTCTCTACATAATGTTATTCAAGGCGATACTTTATTGCGCCCTGCTCATTATACTGTCGAACATGAACAGACTTCTGGTTTAAAAAAATTCGACTACATAGTATCTAATCCACCTTTTAAAACTGACTTCTCCTCCACCCGAGATGAAATCGAAAATAAGTGGGGTGAAATTAAAGATGAAAACGGATTAAAAAGGTTTTTTGCCGGCATACCCAATGTTCCTAAAAAGAAAAAGGAATCTATGGGTATATACCTTATGTTTATTCAGCATATTATTTTTTCTCTTAAAGAAAATGGTAAAGCCGCTATTGTTGTTCCTACAGGCTTTTTAACGGCGCAAAGCGGTATTGAATATAACATTAGAAAATATTTAATTGATAATCAACTTCTTAAGGGTGTAATATCTATGCCCTCAAATATTTTTGCAAACACCGGGACAAACGTATCTGTCCTATTTATTGAAAAAACTAATAAAACGAATGAAGTAATGTTGATAGACGCTTCTAAACTCGGCAGTAAAGTTAAGGAAGGTAAAAATCAAAAGACTGCTTTATCAGAAGACGAAGGCAAACGAATTATTAATACCTTTATTTCAAAATCGGAAAAGGAAGATTTTTCTGTAAAAGTTTCTTTCGAACAAATTGAAAATAAAAAATATTCTTTTAGCGCTGGGCAATATTTTGAAATAGTTATAGAACATATCGACATTACCCCAGAAGAATTTCAAGCCAAGTTAGATGCTTTCGAGCAAGAATATAGAGCTTTAACCGATGAAAGCGCGGAATTAGACAAGCAAATATTGGAAAATTTAAGGAGGATGAAAATCGAATAAGTTATAGTGTTAGTTATTGAATGTTGAGTTGATATTGGAATTGACGGAAAATCTAAAGATTCAATCACATCCTTTGTAAAAGATGGGTAGGCAGATTGACTGCTATCTGCTATACTGCAATAATAATTTACCCTATCTGGAGATGTTAGCCAATAATATAGATATTGTGGGTTTATAGCATTATAATCTTTAACACGTATGTGTATAAATCCTGTAGATGCAATCATATTGTCTGTGGCATCAAATACATAATAATTGTGTTTTAGGTTAGGACGAACCGATGAAATTAGAATGTCTCCACGCTTAATTTTACGTTGAGCTCGTGAAGGGAATTTTTCAGTAAGTTGCTGCACATTTGTCAGTGTCCCATCGTAAACAGAAGAAGTATCAATATAGCTTATTGAAGTAGGCATTTTGTCTATTAAGTTGGTTGGATTTATATAAATTAGTTCGTTTAATTTCATAATTCACTCCCGTTGTGCACAATGTTAGTTATACGAAGTTGCTGTCCCATTTCTGGCAACCAAACTGTACATTTT
>CAYXTN010000008.1:0-44213 GCA_964468085.1 uncultured Clostridia bacterium
GAGCGCTTGCTTGACATGCAAGAGGTCGATGGTTCGAGCCCATTTGTTCCCACCAAACGGAGCTAATGGCGAGAACCTTTTGCGAGCGAGCGGCAAGTGAGCGAGCAACTGGTACTCCCACCCATTTGTTCTCACCAAACGGAACTAATGGCGAGAACCTTTTGCGAGCGAGCGACAAGTGAGCGAGCAACTGGTACTCCCACCCATTTGTTCTCACCAATAATTTACGGGGATATAGCACAGTTGGTAGCGCGATACGTTCGCAACGTATAGGTCAGGGGTTCGAATCCCCTTATCTCCACCAAAGCAGGAGCATCCGAACACCAAGGGTTCGTCTTTGAAGTCCGCAGCTCAACCATAAACAGACGCTGACTGTTGTCAGCGTCTGTTTTTTATTGTCTTCACAATTTATGCATTTTAAAGTGTTTTAAAAATATAATATAGTAACTTAACAACTTTAGGAGATTATTTTATGGAAGAAAACATCACGACCACTGACGCAACCGTAACCACGGAAACCACCTCGGAAGAGCTTTGCGGCTCGATAAACATTCTTGACACCGTTCACCTTAAGAACCTTGTGGACGACCTCTCGAAGCTTTACAGCACGTCCGTTTGCACGAAAGTTGCAAGAGATTCCAAAGTTGCGGCAGAGAAACGCCTCATTGAAGCAATCCGCGCCAATCTTGACCGCTACGAGGGCTAACCTCAACACTGAAAAAGGAAGGCATTTGCCTTCCTTTTTTTGTTTGACAATATTAAAACATAACCAAAAGAAACCCGACGATTACGCCTATAAACAGCGCGAACGCGGGTAGCTTGCTCCGCCACATTAGAATAGATTCGGGCAGAAGTTCGCCGAAAACCACGTACAGCATAGCTCCGCTTGCAAAGCCCAGCGACAAGACAAGCATTATATCGTTAATTCCGCCGAGCGCATACCCCAAGAGTGCGCCGAATACCGTCGGTAACCCGCTCAAGGCCGTCAACAGCACCGCTTTGGGCTTTTTCATTCCACCAGATATCAAAGGCACGGACACCGCCATCCCCTCGGGCACGTTGTGCAGTCCGATTACCACCGCCATTATAAACCCGCTGCCCGTAAACAGCGTTTTCATTACGTCGTCGGTCGCATACGACGCGCCTATGACCATACCCTCGGGCAGGTTATGCAGAGCTATCGCAAACATCATTACAAGCCCAGCAATAAACAGATTAGACTTATCGTTCTTATGCGTTTCGTAGTGGTTGGAATGGATAAGCTCGTCCAAATCGTCCGCCGTGGCAGGGTGGTTTTCGTCGATATGCTTGACTTCGTGGTTGGTCCTTTTGTCGATAAACAGATTTAAAAGATACACCACGGCGTAACCGACGACAACCGCCGCAACGACAATGAGCGGAGTGAGCTTATTCTCCATAATTTCTACTGCCTCGCTCATCAAGTCGAAGCAAACGACGGCAAGCATTATGCCCGCCGCGAACGACAAAAGCAAACTGACTATTTTATTTGAATCGCGCTTTAACACCGCGCCGATAACGCCGCCGAGTCCCGTGCCGACCACGCCCGAAATAAACGTTATCAATATTATTACAAGATAATCCACAACAGCTATTATAGCACGTATGCGCATTAAAGCAAATATAATAGCGCGGACTTTTGAAAAAAGTCCGCGCTTCTCTTTCTTATTCTATTGCTTTGAGCGATTCGTTCATATCAATCTTTAAAATTTTGCGCCTTAAAAGCAAAGTCACGAACGCCGTGAACGCGAACACGATAAGCGGCGCGACGAGCCACACAAACCAACTTACGCCGCCGACAGTGCCCATTCCCATAACCGTGAACACCGCCCAAATTAAAAGCGCGGATAACGGATATCCGAACACAATCCCCACCGCCGTGTCTATATATACCTCGCGGTAAATGTAGCCCGCCACTTCGTTGTCGTGATAGCCGAGAACCATCAGCGTCGCAATCTCGCGGTTACGCTCGCTGATATTAATGTTAGTAAGCGTGTAAATGACGACCGCCGTTAAAAGCCCGGCAAAAATAACCACCACAAGCGCAACCGCCATTATCGACGGCGAGTTTAAACCGTGGAATAAGCAAAGGTCCAAAAGTCCCAGCCCCGCCATAACGAGCGCCGTCGAAAACGCGACCGCCACCACCGTCATTAAAAATCGGCTCAAATATCTTAACACGTTGCGGGTTGTCGATTTATACTTGAACGACAGCAAGTTCCAGATAAACGGTATGCGCTCCAAAAACACCTTTTTGCCCGCCTTGGGAGCTTTGGGGCGCAGCAGGTTTGCGGGAGTTTCGCCCGTCAGCTTTCTGCCCGCAACAGCCGTTGCAATCAGCGTTACCAAAACTATTCCGAAGAATACCAAAAGATAAAAAAGCGGAGTTATGCGCGGCGACATCGGCGGCATTGTGAACGAATAGTTGAACACCACGTATAAGAGCCGAGCCACGCCGAGTTCCACAAAGTACGCGCCCGCACCGCCTATACCGCAACCTATCATAGCGAACAGCAGATACTTGAAAATTATCTTCCCCGACGAATACCCGAGCGTTCTCATGCACGCCACCTGCGCCCTTTCCTCCTCGATAAGGCGGGTCATTGTGGATAACACCACGAGCGCGGTCACAAGCAGAAACGCAACCATTAAAACGTAGCATATGCCGCGAACCTTGTCGCCGTACGATTTGAGCGCGCTGAAGCTGTAATTGTCGTATAAAGTGATAAAGCGTGCGTCGGAATTGTCGCCCAGAATTTCGGCAATTGCCACCCGTTCGCTATCGATATACGACTTATATTCGTCGCCGAACGCGTCGAAAACGTTGCGGTCGTTAAGCGCGATAAAAAGACTGCTCGCAGGCAATTGGACGGGCAATATGCCGCACGGAATATACAAAACGTTTTCCACGGGAGTCAGCTTATTTACGTCGTTGATATTGTCGGGAATGGTGAAATCTTCGCCGTTTTCAAAGTTCTTATCGCTCGGCTCGCCGTCCACGCCGAAAGTTAAGGGCGAAAGAACCGTTTTGGTTACCTCGACTTTTAACGGCATATTATAAAAGTTCAGCGTTATCGGCTTGCCGTCAAGGGGCACGCCCTTGATTTTATTGTCGCCCTCTTCGGCAAAAATTGCGACTGTGTCCTCGCCCGTCTTTTCTTGGCTTTCGCGCACCGTCAGCTTGTTAACAGTCTGCTCGCCGTCGAACTCGTTTAAAAAATACAGTCTGACAAGCTGAGTTTCGCCGTCGCCGTACAAATCTATATACTCGTCAACGGACGTCCCCGAGTTAACGTTATCCTCGCCGTAACGGGCTTTAATCTTGTCAATCTGCTCGGTTGTAAAGCCGTGCTCGCTTCTTAAAATAAAGTCGCTGACGTTCTGCGCGCGGTAATAGTCGGTCAGCGAGTAATTGATTTTGTCGACCGCACTGCCTATGCCCGCTACAAAGCCCACGCTGATTACAACCATAAAAATTATGGACAAAAGGCGCGTGAACTGCTTTTTGAAAACCCGCAGAAGAGTTTTAAGATAAGTTTTCACCACTCAATCTCCTCAATGGGCTTGGGCGCGGGATTGAGCTCGATTTTTTCTATTCTGCCGCTTTTTATGTAAATGACTTTGTCCGCCATATCTTTAAGCGCCGCGTTGTGCGTAACGATTATGACGGGCTTTTTCTGCTGTCTTGTGACGTCGTACAAGAGCTTTAAAACGTGCTTGCCCGTCACGTAGTCGAGCGCGCCCGTAGGCTCGTCGCAAAGGAGCAGCTTGGGGTTTTTAGCCATTGCGCGCGCGATTGACACTCGCTGCTGCTCGCCGCCCGAAAGCTGTGCGGGGAAGTTGCCCAACCGCTCGCCCAGCCCCACCTCTTCCAAAACGGTCTTGGGGTCAAGCGCGTCTTTGCAGATTTCCACGGCTATTTCAACGTTTTCGAGCGCGGTCAGGTTGGGCATTAAGTTGTAGAACTGAAACACGAACCCGACGTCGTTGCGGCGGTATTCTGTCAGCCCGCGTTTATTGAGCTTTGTCACGTCCTTGTTATCGAGTACGATTTCGCCCTCGGTCGCCGTATCCATACCGCCCAGAAGGTTTAAAAGCGTGGTTTTGCCCGCGCCCGACGAGCCCAGAACGACGGTAAACTCACCGTCTTCGAGCTCGAACGAAACGTCCGTCAACGCGTTGACTTCCACCTCGCCCGTGCGGTAACACTTGCTTACGTTTTTCAGCGACAAATAGCTCATCTCTTCACCCGAAAATGTTATATAGCGGTATTTTATCACAGCTTGACAGTCGTTTGCAATACAGCCCGCAAAATATTCATAAGCTTTTCACAAATATTAAAAAACAAGGGCGGGTATTGCTACCCGCCCTCGCTAAGTTAATTATTTTGACTTGCGAATTATTTTACCCTTAAACAACGCTTCAAATTCACCTATCGTTCCTTTCACCATCAAATCTTTTTGACATAAGAAATGAATATCTCTATGAGGAAAATCAAATTGAATATGATAAAACCCGCCAAAATCTTTTACAAATTTAATTTGTGATAGTTCTCTCACTAAATTATATTTACTATTTGTACAAAGAATTTGCTCGTCAGTTATTTTTATTTCTACTGGATATATTTGATATCTGTTTTTCTTTGAGCAAGGTATAGAAGTAATAAATGGGAAAATTACAATAAATGGAATTGCAATAGCGTACGCCCAATTTGAAACAATTGTTAATATTATAATCGGGATCAAAATAATTATTGCGGGTATTAAGCCACTTATAAAGCCGCCGATTTTGTTATATCTTAGTAAATAATTTTTGGAATTGTTTGATATTTCCCCATTGAATATAATCATTGATTTTCCCTTGATTTATAATATAGTAATTGAATTTACTATTTGCTACAAAATTTTTCGATAAGGCTAATTTCCCTCTTGACTTCATCCCTGGATGAGGAGGAGTAGGTTGCGGTTTAGTTGGTAAATCTACAGGTTCAGGGGTTTCAAAATCAATACCTTCCATTTCAAATCCCAATATTGGTGCAAGCACGAACGCATCAAAATTAAATGCTACAGCACCAATAACAAAAATTGTTTTTGCTTCTACGCCTAATATGGTTGCTGATGCACCTAATACAGCTCCACCAAAAACACCTACAAGTGTTACAACGGCTGCTCCAACGGCAAGACCTATTGCTGCACCTTTTACTATTTCACCAAATAGTTCACTTCCTCTTGCACCATTTTGATACGCTATTACCCCATTAACCGTAGCCCCAATAGCCGTAGCGGCAAAGAGTAGTAATATAAATGCAATTATTGAAGTACCCGTAGGGTCTATAAACATTACAGGGTTGTTGCCGCAGTATGCGTAAAGGTTAAGTCCGTTTATTGTTTCGGGGTCTGCATACTCTATACTGTCCTGCGAGATAAAACGTCCAACTTCGGGGTCATAATATCTTGACTGCAAGTAATAAAATTTTGTTTCGGTATCGTAATAATAGCCGCGATATCTGAACGGGTTGAGGTTTGCAATTGTATAATACTCTTTATATATTTTAAGCGGATCCAACGCAAAACTGTTTTCCGGATAGTCAACACGATAAGTTCCTAAAGAAGCAAAATAATAAAGAGCCTCACAATTTCCCCAAGCGTCGTAATGATATTTTACTACTACTTCGCCTTTGGTATCAAGTATTGCAATTATATTGCCCTGCGCGTCCTTGCGGTAGATTTATTATCACATATTCTTAATTGATTGTCAAGTACGCCAAAAAACGATGGCGGGTATTTCTACCCGCCATCGTTTTTTGCTTTTTTATGCTACTACTTAAAATTATAGAGTAGTTTATTAAGAATCTATAATTTGATTTATTCAGTCAAACATTTAATCTTTATTTCCAGTTCATTAATAGCCCATAAAATAGACTCTATGAAATCATTGTCTTTTTCCCAACTATAAAATTTATATCTTTGCTTTTTGTCAAACTCAATTATACAAGTAGCATCACATAAATGTTCATAGTCTAGATTATCGACATAAACTATTTCATCATTACCATTCCTAATACTAAAATCTAGATAAATTCTTCTTTTATCTTCTAAACCATATCCAAAGGAACACTTTACAATATAATTTAATTTTTTAGCTAAGCAACTTAATTTAGAATAGTATTCACTTTGTTGAAATGTTGCAATTTCATCCCTACAATAAAAATCTAATGTTTGTTCCAAATTATCCATATTTCTACATCCTTTTTAAATTCCACCATATCCAAGAGGCTATCGTACCAGCGGCTTCCCCAACGCGAGGGTTCCATTTTTGTAACTGCCAATGCCATTGAGATATAGTTTTACCTATAATATGGGAATGCGTGTGAAATGTTAAAACCTGAGTTTTTCCAGCGCCAGTAGTAAACTTAATACCAAAGTATCCTTTTTGACCATATTTGCCATATCTTCCGATACCCTGAATTGACTTAATCTTAAATGCGTTAGCAAAACTTGAAACTGCAGTACCAATAGTAGCAACTGTTGCAAAAGCCAACATTAAACCATAATACCACTCTTTGCTCATACCAGCATCAAGCATCCAGTTTCCTTGTCCGCTTGCTTGCTGAATTTCAGCAGAGGCAAAAAGTCCAGTTCCCAATCCTGCGGCTATGGTAATTCCTCCAACTACACTTGTAAACGTTGCCCCCGCAGCTATTCCTCCTACAAGTGCCATTCCGCCAGAAATCAATGCAGGTATTGCAACCATAGTTAATCCTACGGCAGTTAAAGTATTATTACCAGAAGCAACGCCACCTATAGTTAATCCCAACCCTATTAATGCTGTTATTCCTAAAAATAAGGCAAAAAACAATTCGCCCGTCGGGTCAATGTTCATTACGGGGTTGTTACCACAATAAGCGTAAAGGTTAAGTCCGTTTACCGTTTCGGGGTCTGCATACTCTATACTGTCCTGAGAGATAAAACGTCCAACTTCCGGGTCATAATATCTTGTCTGCAAGTAGTACAGCCCTGTTTCGGTATCGTAATAATAGCCGCGATATCTGAACGGATTGCGTACAGCAATTTCTTCCCATAATTTAGCGTCATCATTATATATTGGCGCCGGCGTATCACGATATGATTCTGCTTTGTCAACTGCCAATAAATATAAAGTTTTGCTGTTTCCCCAAGCGTCATAATAATATTTTATTATTGCTATTCCGTCTTTATTAAGTATTGCAATTATATTCCCCTGCGCGTCCTTGCGGTAGAAATATATTGCCCCGCTATATTTAAAACCGGCTACGCCGCTCGCATCATAGAAAAACTCAAAACCGTTAGACTGTTTTATAAGTCTGCCGTCGCTGTCGTAAGTGAAAGTTGTGCCGCCTTTCTTTACTCTTCTACCCAAACTGTCGTACGAATATTACAAGTCGCAAACTAATTGTACAATTTATAAGGTAAAATGTCAAGTACGGCAAAAAACGAGGGCGGGTATTTCTACCCGCCCTCGAATAATTATTCAATTGCGCAATCAAGACGATATACATCTAATTCAACAAATTCGCCTGATTTAATATCTTTAGCAAAAGGAGTATCAAGTATAATTTTTAAACCGCCGATACGAATAATCGGTTTTGTCGTTTCAACAACCTCACCTTGCAAATGATAAGCATAATGGTCATTAATTAATTTTATAACTAAATAATCACTATTTGATACGCGCATTATGTCTTTAGCAAAAAGCGACGAAATTTCTTGAACCTGTGTCCCCACCTTATAAATTTCTGCAGGATAACAATAACACAAAAGTTCAAATGTTCCATCAGTAACAATTATATCTGCCTCATTACTAAAATCATCATAATCTTTTATTTGTTGAACATGCATTATTTTTTACCTCAATATCAAATTACAAAAAGAGATATTCCCAACCTAATAAGTTCTGTTACACTTCTTATTCCAAATGTAGCGACATGACTTCCATTCATTCCAACAAAAGCATAATTGGCACCGCCACCTTGTCCAAAGAATTTTATATAACCTGTCGTGATTGTTCCTTTGTAATTATATGAAACTTTCGTCCCGTTTTTTATTACGTATTTAGCGCTCTTCGCGTATTCTTTAGCATTTGAAAAGCCCATTTTTGTACCATGATTGGCATAATGCGTAGTTAATTTTGCTTCAGAAGCGAATGTACCAAATTGAGCTCCACCAACAGCACCACCAATAACAGCACCAATTATTGCACCAGTGCCAAAGCCTATGCCCATGCCTACAAGTATGCCTTCAGCAGTCCAACCTGATACTGCGCCGCCTATAATGCCTCCCGCAGTTATTCCTATACCTGCGCCTATCAATGTACCTACTGCTGCGCCATGTATAACCGCGCCTGCCAATGTCCCCGCTAAAATTGTAGTACCAACACCAAGAGTTAAAGCTGTAACCGCTGCGGCAAAAAAGACTGTCCCTACAACAGCTAATACACCAGCTAACCAATGCCACCATTTAGCCGTTCCGTTAGGGTCAACATACATTACAGGGTTGTTGCCGCAGTATGCGTAAAGGTTAAGTCCGTTTACCGTTTCGGGGTCTGCATACTCTATACTGTCCTGAGAGATAAAACGTCCAACTTCCGGGTCATAATATCTTGTCTGCAAGTAGTACAGCCCTGTTTCGGTATCGTAATAATAGCCGCGATATCTGAACGGATTGCGTACAGCAATTTCTTCCCATAATTTAGCGTCATCATTATATATTGGCGCCGGCGTATCACGATATGATTCTGCTTTGTCAACTGCCAATAAATATAAAGTTTTGCTGTTTCCCCAAGCGTCATAATAATATTTTATTATTGCTATTCCGTCTTTATTAAGTATTGCAATTATATTCCCCTGCGCGTCCTTGCGGTAGAAATATATTGCCCCGCTATATTTAAAACCGGCTACGCCGCTCGCATCATAGAAAAACTCAAAACCGTTAGACTGCTTTATAAGTCTGCCGTCACTGTCATAGGTGAAAGTTGTGCCGCCTTTCTTTACCCTTCTGCCAAGGCTGTCGTACTCAAAGGTTGTGCCGCCGTATTTTGTAAGCCTGTTTCCGTACTGCCATTCGCACACGTTGTTACGATACTTTGTAGGGTTACCTATATTATTATACGTGCATTCTTCTCTGTTATAGCTTACAAGCTTATCCCCTACGTAATCGTAACTGAAATGGTTGCTCGATTCTTCTTCGTGAGGAACAACCGAGTATTCGGTATATGCATATTTACAACGTTCGGTTATATTGCCTGCGCCGTCGTAGGTGAAAACAACTGTTTTGTCGAGCGGCTTGTTATCTTCCCTTATAAGGCGGTTCAAGCTGTCGTACGTATACCTTGCCACAAGGTGTCCGTTTTGCGTTATCTCGCTTATATTCCCGCACGAATCGTACTTATACTTTATGCTGTCCCTGATTTGCGAGCCTTTTGCAAACCATACGGTTGCGGGCATATTGGTGGCGTGGTCGCTCACTTTACGGTAGGTTTATTATTGCATAATTTTAATTGTTTGTCAAGTATGGCAAAAAGCGAGGGCGGGTATTGCTACCCGCCCTTGTGATAATCGTTATTTAATTGTTATCCTTCTTTCTAAAATTTTCGAAACTTCCTTTGCTTGTTTTAGTGTCATGGAAATTTCAAATATTGCTGTATTATTTGGAAATATTATTGATGCAAATTTTTTATCTTCTAAAGCTTCTATAGGACAAGTTATATTCAAATATCCACTACCCATTTGCATTAGAAATGCGCGAGAAAACTTAATATACCGTATCTCAATTATATCTGCTTTTTTAACTTTACATAGTAACTCGTCTTTCTTCCATAAAGTAATCTGCTCATTTTCAATTATAAAATATTTTTTTTCGTTTTTTATCAACAAAAAGCATACGAGCCAAAGTATTGCTAATAACCCAATCAAGATTGATACAGCAATTAGGAATGACTTTATATCAAAATCCCATCCCAAAACAAATGTAAAAACTGTAAGAAATATTATCGCAAAAGTAGTAACCCATGTAATTTGTATCCTGATACTTCTACTTTTTTGAATTTTCATAAAATCATCCCTTTATAATTTTTGAAATCAGCCCCCTAACAATTGCCGAAGGAATAGTGGAAAGAAAGAAGCGCGCTATAAAGTTAGTTACTAAAAAATTTGCCGAATAGACTAGTGCTTGCCCCGTAGTTATTTTTCCTGTTGTATCAACTAAGTACTGTAAAAACATTGCATCACTCATTTTTGTTAACGAACTATTAAACAAACCTGCTCGTCCCCAAGCAAACGAGATCCAAAATGTCGAAGCAGCTTGAAAACCGCCTAGCACACCATTAGTAGCAAACTCACCCCAATTCCAAGGTTTATCGTTCCTCATTAAGGTCTCAACAGTATAAGAAGCTAATCCTGCACCTATACCTATTCCAACAGATACTCCAAACGCACCTAAAGTTGTACCACCTACAACAGTAGTGGTTAGTCCCAAGTAAGCAAAACCTGCCGCACCACCTATTGCCATTACAGCACCCATGGCTCCGCCCATTATGGCTCCACCTATTACAGCTCCTGCAATACCTCGTAAATCTGCACCTTCTTTATAAGCTTTATATCCATTAAATGCGCCACCAACAACAGCACCAAAAACAATTGACAAAATCAGAAAAGACAGGAACGCTTCACCCGTCGGGTCAATGTTCATTACGGGGTTGTTGCCGCAGTATGCGTAAAGGTTTAAGCCGTTTATTGCTTCGGGGTCTGCATACTCTATACTGTCCTGAGAGATAAAACGTCCAACTTCAGGGTCATAATATCTTGACTGCAAGTAGTACAGCCCTGTTTCGGTATCGTAATAATAGCCGCGATATCTGAACGGATTGCGTACAGCAATTTCTTCCCATAATTCAGCGTCATCATTTATTAATGGTGCTGGCGCGTCAACATATTTGTCCGTTGCGCCAATTGCCATTAAAAATAAAGTTTTGCTGTTTCCCCATGCGTCATAATAATATTTTATTATTGCTATTCCGTCTTTATTAAGTATCGCAATAATATTACCCTGCGCGTCCTTGCGGTAGATTTATTATCACATATTCTTAATTGATTGTCAAGTACGCCCAAAAAACAAGGGCGGGTATTTCTACCCGCCCTTGCTTTAATCCATTCTGAGTTTTAATTATAACCAATTAATACTATTTGCTTTTAAGATTTAATGGTCCCTCACGATTATCTTCGGATAATAATTCTTTATTTAACACTTCTAAAATAACCGCTTCACCTGAAATGAGTTCACCCTCTTTAAAAATAATTCTCTTCCCTATCCATAATGATTTTGGATAAATTGAAGGAGTAAGGAACCTAATAAAGGCTTGCGTTGATTCATTATAACCTAGCCAATCTTCACCAACCAAATGAATTTCTCCAGAGGTTGCGTAATTTGAATGAATTTCAAATACTGGTCTAAATCCGGATTTAAAAGCTTGTTTACTTTCACGTAAATTAATCACCGAAGCTTTAACATCATATTTCATGTAGCACCATTAAACTCCTAAAAATTTCAAATAAAGAAATGTATTATTTAAAAGACCCATTTGAGATGAATTAACAGTTACAACGCCAGATTTAAAAACAAAAGTGTCAATTTCTCCGAGTGATAATTGACTAAAAACTGAATTGGGTACTCTTGTTTTCACTATATGGCTATAAACACCTTTATTAAAATCAAGCCTAGCGTAATTGCGTACTTCATTTAGCTTTAAACCAAACTGTTTCCCTTCCATAGCACCATTTTTTAAACTAAATTGTCCAGAAGATCTAATTGAATTATACTCGTTTATATCAACTGCCCTATATAATGCCGTAGTAGAGTCTAAATATGATATGCCTCCATATATGCCGCCCACAACTGCACCAATAACAGCACCGGCAAAGGCTCCTATTCCTAAACCAAGTAACGCACCTTGACCTACGCCAGTCCAGAAATCACCACCAGTGGAAGCTGCGTAAATACCCCCGGCAACAGCGCCAAAAGCAGTCCCTGCAACAGCGCCCACACCTAAACCTATTGCTGCACCTTTTAAAGCTCCTGCCGCCACCGCAAAGGCAAGAGTGCCTGTGCCACCAGTCACAACAGTGACGCCAACAGCTACGGCGCATAATGCAACCACCGCAAATGCACCAAGCAACCAATGCCACCATGCATTGCCCGTCGGGTCAACGTTCATCACGGGGTTGTTACCGCAGTATGCGTAAAGGTTTAAGCCGTTTATCGTTTCGGGGTCTGCATACTCTATACTGTCCTGAGATATAAAACGTCCAACTTCGGGGTCATAATATCTTGACTGCAAGTAGTATAAACCTGTTTCGGTATCGTAGTAATAGCCGCGGTAACAAAAAGGATTTATCTTGCCTATAGTTTCGAACGTTTGATAATACGGAGGGTAATCATAATGTTCAGCATAGAGTTTCTCAAAAAACGTCTTATCGTTGGCTCTGTTCAATATGAATGTTTCGTGATTGCCCCAAGCGTCGTACTGATACTTCACCACTACTTTGCTTTCGCTATTAAGTATTGCAATTATATTACCCTGCGCGTCCTTGCGGTAGAAATATATTGCTCCGTCATACTTTAAACCCGCTACGCCGCTTTCATCGTAGAAAAACTCCAAACCGTTAGACTGTTTTATAAGTCTGCCGTCGCTGTCATAGGTGAAAGTTGTGCCGCCTTTCTTTACTCTTCTACCCAAACTGTCGTATGTAATGAACGTATGATGATATCTTGTGAGCAGTTTGCCGTACTGCCATTCGCAAACTTTGCCGCGATATGTTGTAGGATTGCCTAAACTATTATATTCGCACGCTTCGCCGTCGTAGCTTACAAGCTTGTCGCCTACGTACTTATACTCTTTTGTGGTACTGTCTCCGTTTTTCGTTATCCTCTTGCGCAAGATATTGCCGTTAGTATCGTATTCGAACTCTGTCGTCTTGTTAAATTCGTTATTTTCCTCTTTGGCAAGGCGGTTAAACTGGTCGTACGTGTACTTGACTTTTAATTCGTCGTCCTTGATTACCTCGCTTATATTCCCGCACGAATCGTACTTATACTTTATGTTACCATCGGTTTGCGTGCCACTTGTAAAACGTACGATTGCAGGCATATTTGTAGCATGGTCGCTCACTTTACGGTAGGTTATATATTCGCCCGCAATCTTATTCGAGCCGTTGGTAATTTCTCTGCCCGTATTTCTGCCGTTTACGTCCTTAAGCGGTTTGAAAACATAGCTTACGGTAGTGTTTGGATTGACGACAATTTCGCAAGTGACGTAATCTAAATCATGCGCATAGTTATGCTTACGTATGTAATAATAAGTATGCCCTACCTCGCCCGTTATCTTCTTCGAACGAAGTGCGCCGAAGTCGTCGTAACCGTAGTTTTCCGTAATTATTGCGTTGCTTGAATTAGAATCCGAATCAGATGTTGTTTGTACTTGCGTTAATCTGCCGTACGTATTGTATTTATAGAGGTCATAGCGCGGCTGGTTATTTTCGGTTAAGTAATGCTTTCTCGCTACCTTGCCATCTGTTCTATAATCAATGTAATTTGTGTCCGTTCCGTTTATACTTAATGTTTCCGATATAGGAATTATATCGTTTTCATTAGCAAAACCTTGTTTTGTGGTTTTTATAACTACGTTGCCGCTACCCGGGTATAATATCTGCGTATTTCCGCCTAAATCGTAATAACCCTCTTCGCCGATGTAATCGCGCGTGTCGTCATATCTGAACTCACACTGCTCCGTGCCGTTTACATTTACCGCCGTCTTTCTGCCCTTTGCGTCGTAGCTGTATTCCAGTGTGGCATTGCCGCTTGTCATCTTGACGGGCAAGCCGCATTCATACGCTATTTCGTTGGTATTCGCCTCGCCGTCCGCCGTGCTCGCCGTTACGGAAGTAATCTCATTAGTGTGTGGATTTCTGCCGTAGGCTATCTTGCCGCCGTTGGCGTAAGTTACGGAATTGACTACATTTTTCCCGTCCGCGTACTCGTACATTGCCGAGTATGCGCCCGTTTCGTCCTTTTCGTACTTGACTCTGCCGTCCTTTTCGGTCTCGTAATCTTCGTAGAATTTAGACGAGCTGTCCAAACTGTTCCAACGAATACATTTTACCATAACTCCGCTGTCGTTGTAAACCCTTTCCTCATAATTTATGCCCGAGGTTTTTTCCTCGCCCATTTCATAGCTTTCCGTCAGCACCAAATTGCCGTGGATATCATATTTATACTTTTCCATATAATTAAATACCGAATATCCCGTGCTGTCGTCATCGTCAGGGTCGTATACTATTTCAATGTATTTGGTGTTCCTTTTTTGGATAAGCCTATCGTTGTCGTCGTAGGTGTAAATGGTTTCAGTACTGATAGTTGTATATCCGTTTATTTTATACCCTGCCGTTTCCTCTCTCGTTATTTTTTCGGCTATGTCATACCATTTTGTAACCGTAGTAGACTGACTGCCCGCGTTGTCGCTTGTCGTAGCCTTTACCGAATAGCCGCTCGCAAAATCTGTGTACGTATACGTGACCGTCGTGCTCTTATTCAATTTGTCTGTAATTGAGTGAGTTGCCACTCTACCGTCCTCATTGAACGTGAAACTCTCGGTTTCGCCGTTTTGCGAGAGCGTTGTTTTGTTTGACT
The DNA here is from genome assembly GCA_964468085.1 of uncultured Clostridia bacterium. GTDB lineage: Bacteria > Bacillota > Clostridia > Christensenellales > Borkfalkiaceae > Coproplasma. The sequence continues at coordinate 14,736 of CAYXTN010000008.1, forward strand.
CATAGCTGATACTTATCGAACTTATGACACCGCTTGATATATTACCGCCTCGCTTCCCAATCATTTTACTGTATGCCGACGACAGTTTACCACCGCTGTAATAAAGTGTTGCTTCTTGATAATCGCTTGAGCTTACCTTTGTAATTTGACCCGAAGTATATGCGAAAGTTATCGTACTGCCGTCCGCAAAGCTTACCTTTGTAAGCAGGTTTTGGGTATACGTGAAAGCTGTTTTTCTGCCTAACTTGTCCGTAATGCTTTTAAGCAAGCCGTTATCGTAGGTAAATTCCGCCGCGGTGCCGTTGCCGTCGTAAATCGAGTTTATTCTTCCGCCCGCGCCGTAATCTATCGCCAGATATCTGCCATAGCCGTCGATTATGCACACGAGGTCGCCGCTTGCATTGAAGCCGTTGATTATCCCGCTACCGTCCTTTAAATAGCATACGGGCGTATTTAAAAGCAACAGGTCGAGCTCCGCCTTCTTTTTGAAGTATTTCGAAAACTCGTATTTTACCTTTTCGAGATTTTTTCTCGCCGTGGCAATCAGCGTTTGTTTGTTTTCCGCGGACCATTTCAAAAGCTCGGTATCTTCGATTATTATATCGTCCGAGTTTGCCGTCACGCCGTTCAAAAACGCTTCACAGCTCTCTTTCGTCAAGCTGCCCGCCGCCGTAAAGTTGACGTTGTTTTCGCTCGGCGCGCCGCTCGCCGCGTTTACCCTTACGTAACCCTTTAATTCGGGCTCGGTCTTTAACACGTACTCTTCGAGCTCGATGCGCTCGTCCACTCGCTGTTCTATGAGCTCGCAACCCTTATAGTCGTTGATTTCGGGAATGAGCGTATAGCCCTTGCAATACTGCTTTTTATAGACCTGCTTGCCGTTGTACGTCAACACGCCGTTACCGTCGATATTTATCTGCGATTTGTCCTCTATCTGCTTCTGTGTGCTTCCCTCCATATAATAGTATTCCTCGCTGAACACGTGCGCGTCGCCGAGCTCGTCCGTATAGACGTACCTCGTGTTCTTTTCCGTATCGTCGGTATTCAGCTTTAATTTCTTGTTGACGTTCAACCGCCAATTCTGTCCGTAAGCGGTTTCCGCGACCCCTTGCTTATGCACGTGAGTTACCGTCAGCGGCAGTGCGAAGTCCGCAGTATCGAGCGAGTTAAACGCGACCGCCATTTTACCGTCACGAAGATAGAGATAGCCGCTCGCGTTGTCCGTAAGCGCCAGCTCTTTGATTTCGGTTTTATACTCCGTCTCCGTGTGTGCCTGTTCCAAAAGTTGTGTTTCCATATTTTTCTCCTTTTAATTTTTTAAAACATATGTTTTGGTATATTTATACCCGATAAATATGACTGATTTTGCATATTTAAAAAAATATATTCGAAAATTAAAAGAAAAAATGTGTGAGTAAAAAATAAGCGCCCGCGCGGCTTTATGCCGCGCGGGCGCGTTTACTTTTTTTATATCTCAAAATCTACAATTCCGCTTTCGGTGCGGTATATTGCGGGGGTAATCAGCAAACCGTCCGTTTTTTTGAGCAGTTTTTCAATTTGCGAAACGCTGTGTTTTGCGTTCAGAATACTTGCCTTAACCGCGTCCGTTTCCATACCGACGGCGCGCCTTATTTCGTCGCAAATCGTACCTACGTACCCGCCGTTTTGCTTAGAAGCCGCCCCTACCGCTCCGCATAGAGTATGACCAAGCACGACGACGAGTTTACAGCCGAGGTGCTCCACCGCGTACTCTATGCTGCCGAGCTGGTGATTATCGATAACGTTGCCGGCAACGCGGACGACGAACAACTCGCCAATACCCGCAGAAAATATGTATTCGGGAATAACCCGAGAGTCGGAACATGTGACGATTACGGCGTACGGCTTTTGCCCGTTAACACTTGTAGACAGACGAATTTCAGACGAAATATCGCCCGTACCCGTCTTGGCGTTAATATAGCTCTCGTTGCCATTTTTCAACCGCTTTAACGCAGCTTCCGCCGATATGTATTCTTCTTGCATTGTTATTGTCCTTAGAATTATATTGCCCGAGGTCAAGCCTCGGGCAATATCGTTTACTTACTTTCTGGGGTTTTTGATATTAGCCTGCGCAGCTGCGAGCCTTGCGATGGGCACGCGGTAAGGCGAGCAGGATACATAATTAAGACCAATCTGATGGCAGAACTCGATGGACGAAGGGTCGCCGCCGTGTTCGCCGCAGATACCAACGTGCAAGGTCTTGTTCTTGCCCTTACCGAGCTTAACCGCCATCTCCATAAGCTTGCCTACGCCCGTCGTATCCAAACGTGCAAACGGGTCGCTTTCGTAAATCTTGTTCGAGTAGTACGAAGGCAGGAACTTGCCCGCGTCGTCACGCGAGAAGCCGAAGGTCATCTGAGTTAAGTCGTTTGTGCCGAAGCAGAAGAAATCGGCATTCTTTGCGATTTCGTCCGCAGTCAGAGCCGCACGGGGAATTTCAATCATCGTGCCCACTTCGTATTTAAGCTCTACGCCCGAGGTTGCGATAACTTCGTCGGCAGTCTTAACGACAACGTCTTTAACGAAAGCCAATTCCTTAACTTCGCCTACGAGCGGTATCATAATTTCGGGAACGACGTTCCAGTCGGGGTGCTTTTTCTGCACGTTGATAGCCGCCTTTATTACCGCTCTGGTCTGCATAACCGCGATTTCGGGATAGGTTACGGTAAGTCGGCAACCGCGGTGACCCATCATGGGGTTGAACTCGTGCAAGTCGGAAATAATCTGCTTAATCTGAGCAACCGTCTTGCCCTGCGTTTCCGCAAGCGCCTTGATGTCCTCCTCGTCGGTGGGAACGAACTCGTGAAGAGGGGGGTCAAGGAAACGGATAGTTACAGGCTGACCCTTTAACGCCGTCATAAGACCTTCAAAGTCCTTTCTCTGCATGGGCTCGATTTTAGCGAGCGCCTTCTCCCTCTCTTCCTTGGTATCCGAGCAAATCATTTCGCGGAACGCGCCGATTCTTTCGGGGTCGAAGAACATATGCTCCGTACGGCAAAGACCGATGCCCTGAGCGCCGAACGCTGCCGCCTGCTTAGCGTCTGCGGGAGTGTCCGCGTTGGTTCTTACGCCCATTGCCTTGTACTTGTCGGCAAGCTCCATAATTCTGCCGAAGTAGCCCGACTTAACGCTTGCGGGTACGGTGGGAATTACGCAGTCGTAAATGTTGCCCGTCGAGCCGTCGAGCGAAATGCCGTCGCCCTCGTGGTAAACCTTGCCTGCGAGCGTGAAGCACTTGTTTTCTTCGTCCATCTTGATATCGCCGCAACCGGAAACGCAGCACGTACCCATACCGCGCGCAACAACCGCCGCGTGCGAGGTCTGTCCGCCGCGAACGGTCAGAATGCCCTGAGCGTACTTCATACCCTCGATATCTTCGGGGGAAGTTTCAAGGCGAACAAGGATAACCTTCTTGCCCTCCTTGCCCTGAATAACCGCGTCCTCTGCGGTGAATACGATAGAGCCAGCCGCCGCGCCGGGGGAAGCCGCTATACCCTTGCCGACAACGTTGGTCTTGTCGGCTTCTTTTAATGCCTTGGTATCGAACTGAGGGTGCAAAAGCATATCGAGCGACTTTGCGTCAATCTGCATAAGCGCCTCTTCTTCGGTAATCATACCCTCGTCGATTAAATCGCACGCAATCTTGATAGCAGCCGCCGCGGTACGCTTGCCGTTACGCGTCTGCAACATGTAAAGCTTGCCCTTCTCGATAGTGAACTCCATATCCTGCATATCGCGGTAATGGTTTTCGAGAGTTTTGCAAACTTCAAGGAACTGATTGTATACGTCGGGAAGAACCTTCGCCATCTGAGCTATGGGCATAGGAGTACGAACGCCTGCAACGACGTCCTCGCCCTGAGCGTTCATCAAGAACTCGCCCATAAGACCCTTGACGCCGGTTGCGGGGTTACGCGTGAACGCAACGCCCGTGCCGCAGTCGTCGCCCATATTACCGAACGCCATCATCTGAACGTTTACCGCGGTGCCCCAGCTATAGGGGATATCGTGGTCCATTCTGTAAATGTTCGCGCGGGGGTTGTCCCAGCTTCTGAATACCGCCTGAACTGCCGCGAAGAGCTGTTCCTTGGGGTCGTCGGGGAAGTCCGTGCCGAGCTGTACCTTGTACTCGGCTTTGAACTGGTTGGCAAGCTTTTTGAGGTCGTCCGCGTCGAGCTCGACGTCAAATTCAACGCCCTTTTCTTCCTTCATCTTGTCGATGAGCTTTTCGAAATATTTCTTGCCGACTTCCATAACGACGTCGGAGAACATCTGAATAAACCTTCTGTAGCAGTCCCAAGCCCAGCGGGGATTGTTGGACTTTTCGGCTATGGTATTGACTACCTCTTCGTTCAAGCCGAGGTTCAAAATCGTGTCCATCATACCGGGCATGGAAGCGCGCGCGCCCGAACGGACGGAAACCAAAAGAGGGTTCTCCTTGTCGCCGAACTTTTTGCCGCACACCTGTTCCATCTTCTCGACGTACTGCATAATTTCTTTCTTGATGCCGTCGTTAATCTTTCTGCCGTCGGCGTAGTACTGAGTGCAAGCCTCGGTTGAAATAGTGAAACCCTGAGGCACGGGAAGACCGATATTAGTCATTTCCGCAAGGTTTGCGCCCTTGCCGCCCAACAGATTTCTCATCGTTGCATTACCTTCGGTAAAAAGGTAGCAATACTTTTTTGCCATAATTTTCCTCCTGAATTTCGTTTAATATTTCTGACCTTTTTATTATAAACTATATACCGCTTTTTTTCAAGTACTTTATGTAAATTATTTCCATATTGCGGCGGATATTTCCGCAATAATAAAACAAACGGCGCCCTATCTCCGCAAGCGTGAGATAGGGCGCCGTAAATCTATTCACCGAAAATGTACTCTACCTTCTCGGTTTCCGTAATCGAAAGTTCAATTCCGTATTTCCCGCAATCTCCTTTTAACAGGATTGACGAGCCTAAAGGCGAGTAGTAGTCAATATAAATTGTAAACGGACTTTTTTCCAAGAATTTCAAAAAATCAGTAAACTCTATTTCTTTTATTTTTGATTTTCTGATTTTTGTCACAGTAATATGTTCATATGTTTTTGTCGGGTCAAAATCACTTATTGTTATAACTATCTTGCAAGCTTCGGATAGTTCAAATTCTTCCCCTTTCTCTTTGGAAACATATACTCCGTTTTCAAAATAAAGTTCAATGCCCTTGTTACTGCAAACAATTTTGTGAATATATGTATCGTGCAATATGTATTCCATATTAACGGTTATCCTTTTTTATATAAGTTTGATAAATTCCTGTAAGCTGTTTAATTTAGCGTCCGTCTTGTACGCCAGGTACTCTTTTAAAAGCTTTAACGCGCGCTTTTTGCCGTCGTCCGTAATCTCTCCGTCCGCGTGACCGTCCGCCGCACGAAGAACGCCGTACGTTACTCCGCTTACCCCCGCGCCCGTGCCGCAGTCCCAGCAACAGAAAGAGCCCGTGTCCATATTGAACCGCATTTTGTCCGCTTTGGTAAGGCTTGCGCCGCACACGGGGCAGTTTTCGAGCGATATTCCGTAGCCCGCCTTTCTTAAAACCGACAGTAAAAACCCTATGAGCGTTAACCCCTCGTCGCTTGCGCACATTGTGGAAAGAGTGCGCACACAATCGGAAAAAATTTCGGCGCTTGTATCCCCCTCGTACGTGAGCGCGATTGCCGCCTCGCACACGGCGCACGCGGCGTAGAATTTATTTATATCGGTGCGCAGTTCGTAAAAGCTTTCGCATTCGCTCGCCTGAATTATCGTATATCTGCCGCCGCGCTCGGCCAATATGTACTCGGCAAAACAAAAGGGCTGGGCGGCAAATTTCAACTTTGCGCCCGCCTTTTTTACTCCCTTTATTCCCGCGGTGAGTTTGCCGCGCTCCGCAGTTAGCAGAGTCAAAATTTTGTCGTTTTCAAGGTAATCGACCGCGCGTAGCATCAGCGCGTTGACCTTTACGTTATCCACTAAGTATTCCTTATTTTCTACCCTTCAGTTCTTTATACAGCATATAGTAGCTGACCGAACCCGTCTTTTCGAACATTTTCCAAGCGAGCTCGGCGGCGTCGTTATCCCTGTCGCGCATTGGCTTAACCCTCCCTTACAGATAGGGTGCGCCAAACTCGCGAAAATTATTACCGTGAATTTTTACCGTAGCCGAAACCGCTCATAAGCGAGGGGCGGTCGCGCCAATCTTCTTTGACCTTGACGTACGTCGTCAAAAATACCTTCGCGCCCAGAAACTTTTCCATATCCGTACGCGCAAACGCACTTACTTCCTTTATTGCCGTGCCCTGCTTGCCGATTAAAATCGCCTTGTGGTTGGGCTTTTCGCAGATTATGTCGAGGTTGATATCGTAAACGCCGTTCTCCTGCTTTTCGAACGTGTTGATAACCACCGCCACGCCGTGAGGTATTTCCTTATCGAATTTTAAAAGTATTTTTTCGCGCATTATTTCGGCGAGCATAAACCGCTCGCTCTTGTCCGAAACGATATCGTCCTCGATAACCTTATCGCCCTCGGGAAGCTTGTCCACGATAGCCGCAACCAGCTTTTTGAGGTTTATACCCTTTCTCGACGAAACGGGGTACACGTCGCAGTTAATTCCCTCTTCGTACAGCCTCTTTATGTCGGCGGGAATGTTCTCGCGCGGCATAATATCGATTTTCGTGTACGCGATGAGCATGGGAATTTTACTGCTCTGATAGCGCTTTGCAAGCTCGATATCGCCCTCTTTAAGTCCGTCGTGCGCGTCGAGCACGAAGACGATTAAATCAACGCCCTTAGCCGTCGTTTCCGTCGTCTTTTCCATTACCTGCGAGAGTGCGTTTCTCGCCTTGTATACGCCGGGGGTATCGATGAAAACTATCTGATAGTCGGGCTCGGTTATTATGCCCATTATAGCGTCGCGAGTGGTCTGCGGCTTAGGTGAAACGATTGCCACCTTTTCGCCAACGAGCACGTTTACAAGGGTCGATTTGCCCGCGTTCGCTCTGCCTATTAACGCTACGTATCCGCTCTTCATTCTTCCCTCGTCAAGTTAAGTTTCTTCATAACGCGCTCTTCCTTTTCGCGCATTTCCTGCTTGTCCTCTTCGGTCATATGGTCGTAGCCCAACAAGTGGCACACGCCGTGCGCCGCTAAGTAAAACAGCTCGCGCTCGTACGAGTGACCGTACTCCTCCGCCTGAGCTTTGGCTACCTCGGTGCAGATTACAATCGAGCCCAAAAACAGCTTGCCGTCCTCGTCGCAATCGTACGGAAAGTCGGCGGCTTTCAAAGCCTTGCCGCGGATATCATCGAGCGTGGGAAACGACAGCACGTCCGTCTCTTTATCGATTTTGCGGAACTCCGAGTTGAGCCTCTTTATCTCTTGCCTTTCCGCAAATATGATTTCAAGACTTATAGGACAATCCGCCGCCGCTTCGCTTTCAAAAGCCCTCGCAAGGGGCGAAAAATCGTATTCGTCGCAGTATATGTTGAGGTTAATCATATTTTCCGCCGTTAATTCTTCTTGCCGATTTTGATTTTCGGGTAGGAAATTCTCGTATGGTATACGCCCGACAGCGACTGCGCTATGGTGTGCGTGATTATTGTTAAATCGCGCATGGTTATGTTACAGTCGACAAACTGGTCGAGGTTGATTCTCTCTTCGATTAAGCTGCCCACGAGCTTTTCGATATTGTCGGGCGTTCTGTTTGCAAGCGAGCGGGTTGCCGCCTCCGCCGCGTCGACTATCATTATTATCGCCGCAATTCTCGTCTGCGGTACGGGGCCCGTATACGAATAGTTAGCCATCGATATCTCGCCGTCGGTCATCTTTAACGCCTTGGCATAGAAATATTTTATAGGCAACGTGCCGTGGTGCTGAATGGCTATATCCGACAAAAATTCGGGCAGGTGCGCCTTCTTTATCATCTTGGCGCCGTCCCTTGCGTGCGAGCGGATTATGTCCGCCGACAGCTCGGGCGAGAGCTCGTTGTGCACGTTGTAGTCCGACTGGTTTTCGGTGAACATTTCGGGCTTTGCGAGCTTGCCTACGTCGTGATAATAAGCCGCCGCACGGGCAAGTTCTCCGTCCTCGCCTATTGCGATTGCGCACGCCTCCGCAAGCTGCGAAACTACCACCGAGTGGTTATACGTGCCGGGCGCCTGCTCCTTTAACCTCTTGATTAAGGGCGCGTTGGGTGCGGTAACCTCTCTTAAACGGAAAACCGTCAGCTCTGCAAACGACAGCTCGAACACGGGCAACAGCACCATGAAAAGAAGCGTCGAGAACAGTGCGCCGAGCGCGCCGTAGCCCAAGAGTATCCACTGCCTTACGCCCGCCTCGTCGACCGTGAACAGTATCTGCATTATGCCGATAATCAGTTCTATGGGAACGAGCAGAAGGAATACAATTAAAATGCTCTGAAGTCTTGTTTTGATTTTGTGCGATACGAATACTACCGTAGTGCCCGCGCAGAAGGTTATAAGAAGTCCCGCGCAGTACTGCCACATATCCGACGAAGCCAAATCCACAAGGTTGATGTTGATATCCATTACGAATATCAGCAGTGCGTTTATTATGTTCAAGAACATTGCCTCGCGCCTGCCCAAGAGGGTTGCGCACATTATGGCAAAGAAGCCGAAGGGACGCGCCGCGGGGTTAATGTACTTGCCGAAGACAAAGCTCAAGAACAGCGACAAGTCCAGAAGCACGAACATTTCGATAAGCTTTAAAAGGTTGGCGAGCACGAACGTGCTTTCGAAATAAAGGTAACCGAAAGTCAGCACCGATAGGAACAATACCGTTGCCACGACGAAAACCACCTTGCTGGGGTTTTTCTGAATATATTCTATGGCGTGCGAAGTCTGGTTGAGCTCTATCATCAAAAACGCGATGGCAAGAAGCAACAACACGTTTAAAACGAACAGAGTCCAGTCTATGAGCACTGCCTTTCTAGTCAATTTTTCCTTCACCGTGAACACTCCCGACGTTTTCCTTATCGTACGCGCGTACGATGCGCATAACCAAAGTATTTCTTACTACGTCTTTATCCGTAAGATTTATTACCGATATACCCTCCACGTCCTTTAAAAGACGGGTGGCGTGTATAAGTCCGCTCTTTTTACCTTCGGGCAAATCGATTTGCGTACTGTCGCCCGTTATTACCATTTTACTGCCGTCGCCTAAGCGGGTCAAGAACATTTTCATCTGTTCTTTTGTCGTATTTTGCGCTTCGTCCAAAATTATGAACGCGTTCGAAAGCGTTCTGCCGCGCATATACGCGAGCGGCGCTATTTCGATTGCTCCCCTTTCCATAAGCTTAGAGTAGCTCTCGACGCCCAGCATTTCCTGCAACGCGTCGTACAAGGGACGGAGATACGGGTCAACCTTGGTCTGCAAGTCGCCGGGGAGGAAACCCAGCTTCTCGCCCGCCTCCACCGCGGGGCGGGTTAAGATAATCTTTTCCGCCTGCTTCTGTTTCATAGCCTGTACCGCAAGGCAGACCGCAAGATATGTCTTGCCCGTGCCCGCAGGTCCGACGCCGAACACGACGGTGTTCTTCTTTATTGCGTCTACGTAAGCCTTCTGACCGACCGTCTTGCACTTTATCGGCTTGCCGCGGAAGGTAACGCCCACCGTACCCGAGGACAGCTTGGTAATGTCCGAAGCTCTGCCCTCTTTGGCAAGCTCTATGCAGTACACCGCCCTGCCGTTATCCACGCGTTCGCCGTTTCTCACGAGCACGAGAAGATTTTTCACCACTTCCTGCGCAATGTGAACGTTTTCGTCCGCACCCGAAATTACTATATCGAGTCCGTCTACGCGGCAGAACACCTGCAACTCGCGGGAAATACTGTTAAGATTTTCGTCGAACGTACCTAAGAGCTTAGAAAGCTCCTCGATACTGTCCGCAGATACTCGTCTTTCGATATCCAAGCGTACACCTCTTTGGTCTTATTCCATATTTATTGCTACCCTTTTAAGGTATGTAAAACTTACGTCGTATTTAACGCCGCCCTCGCACGGACTGACTTTAAAGCTTCTTTCGAGCACCGTATCCGAATAGAGCACCGCGGCTTTCAACGCCGACTGCGCGTTCTCCTCGCTCTCTTCACTAAATATGAGCGACAGTTCGGCTTTTGCCTTTATTTCGGCAAAGCCCACCGCAAGGCAGGGAATTTGTTCGCCCTCGGCGTTCAGCTCGTACGCGCCGATTAAAACGTCGCCCGCGTTAACGCTTTGCCCCTCCGCCGCCTCGGGCGTGCCGCAGATAGCAACTATCCGGTATACCTCGCCCGCAATAGGCGAAGCGAGCGGCTTGTCGTCCGCCCTTGACGTATGCTCTTCCTCCGTGCGCACGTCGATTAATAGGTACGCGCCGTCGCGGCGTACGGAACAGAAGTTCACATCGGGCAGAGCCATAATCTTCGACTGCATCAACGGGGCGTCGAGGTTGCGGCAAAACGACCATTCCCGCGCGCCGCAGCTTTCGGCAATCGAAATAATCTGCGGGGTTAAGTATTCGCCGTTGCCTATCACTTTAATCTTTAAAACCGAGTTGCCCGAGACAACAGCCGCCGCCACGAAGAGCGCGCTGCCGATGAACAGTCCGAACCGTCGTTTCGTAAAGATTTTAAGGCGTTCTACCCCACTCTTTTTTACTATGACAGTATTATAACACGAATGGGAAAAAATTGCAAAAACTTTTTCACTATATTCTTGCTGTACGCCGAATTGCACGCGCGAAGCGCGTTTTTTCAACTTATAAACCGCTATATTTGCCTTGGAAAGCTTTTTTAAAGCCGTTTCCAGAGTTGCCGTCACCTGAAATTCGACGATATTATTCAAGCTCTACCCCCGAAATTTCACCGCGGATAAGTAAATCCTGCTGATAATATTTGTCTATTACAAGCTTTGCGCCCGTCACCGTCAGCTTCTTTTTGGCAACCGTGAGCACTATTTTTTCGGGAGTGTATTCGTCCACCCTCTTAACCGACTTGAAATAGCCGCCGAACGCGGGCACGATTGTAATCGCTCTGTCCAAATCCGCGCCCGCCTCTCTTAAAATCTGCTGCAAAAGTTTCATACGATAGTTTATGCTTTTGCCGCTATAAATATAATAAAGAAAAGCGCGCGGCTTTAAAAAGCCGCGCGCCCCTATTCAGTTAAAATATTAATAGCTCAGCGTTATCGTAAATACGCGGTCAATCGTCCTTTCGCCCGTCACGTCGGAATTTATGGAACGCTTGTTAGACGATTCCTTGCCTGTGCCGCTGACCTCGTTGGCATAAATTTCAATCGTATTTACGCCGTCGTAAACGGTAAGCACGTTATTTGCAAGCGTAAATGTTGCCGTGCCTTCGTACAGCGTCATAGTGGTGCTCGCACCGCCGAACAAGCCCGCTTTCGCCGTCTTATCGCCTACGTGCAACATCGACTGGTTGCCTGCCTTATAATTGAGCTTAACCGTTATCGTATAAGTGGCTTTGTCGCGCCATACCGCCGTGTAAACCTTCTTACCGTTGCTCTCCGAAATATCCCAACGGACGAAGATATGAGTCGCCTCGGTGGGCGCAGGCATAACAGGCGTTTCGCCGTCAACCGGTACGGTCATCTCCGTGTAGGTGTTCGCGTTTACAGCCACTCCGTAGCACGTAATCGCGTACGGACTGTAAACGTAAATTTCCGCCGTAGCCTTGTAGGACACGTTGAACGTAACCGTCGTTCTGTTGCCGTCAACGCTTACCTCGACGGTATATACGCACGCATACGTTATGCCGCCGCGCAGAACCGTAAAGTTGGCAATACCGTTTTCCATCGCCGCGTTCACGTTCGCCTCGGTTATACTGCCCACGTACGAACCCGCCGTCGCGTAAGGGAAATAGGGAGCAAGGATATTCTTAACCGCTTCCTCGCCGAGAGTGCCGCCGCTCACTCCGTTAGTATCGACGTTTACGGCGTAATCGACGTATTGCCAGTTACCGTTGTACAGCGCGCCGCCGTTTTTGGCGTATCCGTTTTCGTTGGAAGGCTTCTGCCCTACGTAATAACGGTTTTTGATTGCGCCGCCGCTGACCCTGAATTTAGTCCAGATAGTGTTGGTAGTCGAACCTCCGCACTCTATCGTGTTGTAGTAGATAACAAGCTTCGTTGAAGTACCGTCCGCTTCCGTCGAGCAACCGTAGAAAGGCTGGTCGTTTGCACTGTTGTTGTCCTTTGCGGAATTGCCGCCGACCTTGACGTAATCACCGAGAATTACCGCGCTCTCCATACCGACATTGTCGAGGAACGCGCCCGCGCCTATATAGGTTACGTTATCGGGAATAATTACGTTCTTTATCGGCTTGCCCTCGGTATTGGCGAACGCGTTGTCCGCAATTGCCGTTACGGGATAGCCGCCTATCTCGTTTTCGAGCACGAGCGTATTACCCTTTGTCGAGTAGTAATCGTTGAAGCCCGCAACCTTTCCGCTTGCCGTATAGCTCATCGTCTGCGCGCTGAACGTGTACCTGACGAAGTTAACGACCGTCTCGCTTTTAACGAACGTGCCGTAGATATGAATTACCGAAACGCTGCCGTCTATAATATCGTTTTCGCCGACTTCCGTACCGTTCTCGTAGGTGGGCTTTCCTATCGTTTCAAGCCCCGTAACCGAGGTGGGCACTCTGTCGCCCTCGAACGAATTGACTATCGCTTCCTCGCTGCCGTTGTGCACGACTACGGTGACAGCCGCTCTGCGCACCTCGTATACGGTGAGGTCGCCGTTCATTACCGCTTCGGTGCCGTCCACGCCGTCCTGAGAGGTCGAATAGAGCACTCTTACCGTCTTGCCCGCGTCGGTGTAAACGGGCGAATTGTTGTCGTATAAGTGAATCGTCGAGCCGTGGCGCACGAGTCTCTCTTCCCTTTCGCCGTTCGCCTTAACTATCGTAAGCGTATGCGAATAGAGAATGTTGGAATACTCGGTAGTTACGGCATAGTCGCCGCCCGACGCGGTTATTGACATACAGCCGAACTTTTCGTCGTAGCCCTTATCGGGTCTCTTTACAAAGTAATCGAAGTCGGGAACGTAGTTCTTTTCAGCCGCCTTTGAAAGCACTCTTTCATACAAATCGGGAGCCGTCTTTTCGCCCTGAAGCGTTGTGCCGAGCTCATACTCTTGAGTCCACGTTTCCTTATACTGTAAGTTAGCCGAGAAGCTTACGTACGACTGAACCTGACCGCTTGCCAGCACTCTGTCGAGTCCGTTGTCGCCGCGGGTTATCGCCGCGTTGAGCTTGGTGAGCACGCCGTTCGTTACCGCGCCCGCGTTGAGCGCGAAACCGTAATAATTATCGCTTACGCCCAAATCGCTTTCGAGCGCGCCGTAGTTGCCGAACACCGCCGTCTGATTGCCGCCGATTACCACGCTGAGCGCGTCGACGAAGTCGTACATGGAAATCTCTTTTTCATCCTTGCCTGCCGCCGCGTCGAACAGACTTATATCCTCGGGAGAGGTCAGTCCCGAACTTACGTCAGTCTTGACGAAGCTCATAATGAGGTCCCAACCGCTGATATCGAGCAACCAGTTGAGCACCGAGTCCTTCTTGGTCAGCATATGGTCGAGGAAGTAATCGAAGGTCATAACCTTGTACTCGGGGGTTGACGTGTTCAGCCCCTTGGCAAGGGTTAAAAGTCCGTTGCGGTAGGTTATGCCAACCGTACTTTCGGGTATGCCTATGCCGATGACCTTTGCCTTGCTGACATGCATTACCAGTGACAGCGACAAGCCGTTTTCACCGATATTTACGGTCAGCGTGCAAGGGTCGATATTTACGTCTATCATTCCCACAAGGTTTGCTTTGATACTGCCGCTCAACGTGAACGAGTCGTGCAAATCGCCGTTTTCGTCGGTGGCAAATTTCAACGCGTCGTCAATTAATGTGGGAAGAAATTCTATCGATATGTATTCGCTTCTGTCTATCTTCGAGTAGTCGCGGCGCGCCGCAAGCTCGGACGATAATGATATCCACTCTTTGAGCTCTGTGTTGCCGTTAAAGTCGGTTACAAGCGTTTTGCCGCTCGTTTTCATCGAATGGTTGTGGTGGTTTATTACCGCCTCTACCGTACCGAGCGCACCCGTCTTGAAGCCGAGCTGTTTAACTACGTTGTCCAAATCGATTGTTGCGGTGGTTATGCCCTCAACCTCGGTTGCGGCAACCGCGTCGTTCAAATCGAAGTGCAAAAGCTTTGTTATGAGGTCGGCGAGCGTATCCGCCGTTTCGTCGGTGATTACGGGCTTTTCGCTCTCGCCTTCCGTGGGTTCTTCGCTCTCCGACGAGCCTATAAGCTTAGCTACGGAATTTAATATGTTCGTATCGTTTACCGCGGATATGAGAACGTCGAACGTTTCGTACAGACTCTGCTGGGATGCCTTGAACTTCAAGTCGGGAAGTTTGATATCCGCAACCTGCGAAAGGTTAATGTAGAAATGCGTGTTGTCGCCGTGCCGCTCGGTTATAACGTTGAGCTTTATGACCACTCCCGCCGCGTCGATATTCAAATTCGCCTCGGCAAGCTTGGGCTGCGCGCCGTTTGCACCCGTGAAATAAATCTCCGCGCCCACGTAAACGTTTTCGAGCGCCCCGATATTCGTGTTCGCGCCGTTGAGCTTAAATGTTACGGTGTACGTATCCGAGCCCAGAATGTTTTTAACGTCGATTGCCGAGATTGCCTCGAACAGATAATCGTAAGCAAGCTTTACAAAGCCAGCACTACCGTCCGTCTTCGTAGAGGACATCTTGCAGTCTTCGAGTTTTGCATTAATTACATCGCGCAAATCGCCGACCGTTGCATAAGCTACTAAGCCGCCGCCGAGCGAGAACCTTTCGCCGAACGCGCCGTCGTAGTAGAGAGACAGATTGCCGTCCGCGCTTACCCTTACGTTGACCGCGTTTTGCGCAAGGTAGGAAAGCGCAACCGACTTGCCGTCGGACGTAAGCGTTAAATTGTTGAGCTCGTCAACCCAGTCGTTTGAGGCGAGCAAGCCGAACAGAACGCCCGTTAAATTGTCGTTTGCGGTAAGCGTTCCCACCGCGTTCTGAACGCCGTTAGCAGGTTCTGTCGGCTGAGTTTCTTCGCCGTCAGTGCCTAAAAGTGCCTTTACCTTATTATATATATCGTTGAAACCCGACTTGGTGGTTTCGATATCCTCTTTGTAAATTTCGATACCCACGCCGTTTAGCGCAAGCTTGACGAGCGGCTCCTCTTCGGCGTTCTTATCGTAGATGAATTTCAAAGTCAGAACGTCGGTCGCCCTCTCGGTTATCGCCATCGAAAGGTCGAGCGCAACGTACTCGCCGCCCCTTTGCCAGCTTATCTCGCCGTCACCCCAAATCTCGACGATTATGCCGTCGAGCGAAAGGAAGGTCTCGCCCTTTATAATCTCGAAAGTCAATCTCTGTCCGTCGATTATGCCTTCGACCTGCTCCCAAGCCGCCTGAACCGTATTGACGAGGTCTGTCAAGTCGAGGCAGTCGGCTTCGTCGGGCTGTGCTATCGCGCCGCTCTCGCCGCAAATGCTAACGCTAAGTCCGAGCGCGGGAAGCTTTGCGGAAAGCTCGCCTCCGTAAACGCTGTCCTCTCCGCCGCGCGCGTATTTAAGCGTGCACGAACCGAATTTTATTCCCGTTTTCGCGGAGAGCATATCGAGGAGCGCGTCTACGCTAAGTCCGACCTTAATCTGCGCCTTGTCGGCGTACAGCTCGGTTAAAAGCGCCGAGAAATCGGAGGAAAGCGCGCCGTTTATTACGCTTACGAGCCCGTCGGTCGCGCCGCCGTTACCGCCGCTCGAGAAAGTTATCATTTTGCCGAGCGCGTCGGCGACCTCTTTGATATCGCACTTGACCGCCATATTGACGGGTGCGCCGTTAAGCTCGGTCAGGCTGATTATCGCCTTTCCGTAATTTTTCTCAGCCGCGTCGTAGCCGTACCAGACGTGCGCCTTAGCCGAAACCGTGTGCCCGAGGTACGTATATGAAACTTCCGCGTCCGCGCCGACGGTAACTCCGTCCAAATCCGCATAAGCGGTTATATTTGCGTTCAGCCCTTTCAGCGCGCCTATGCTCACCTTTTCGCCGTCGCCGTTCAAGGTAACCGTGGCTTTAATGAGGTCCGCGCCGAGCAGAGAATGAACGTCGGCTATGTATTCCGCAAGGTCCGCGCCCGTTTCCGAAGGTACTCTGTTGATTTCGGGGGCGGTCGTCGTCTGAAGACTGACTCCCATGTCTACCCTTTCGCCGCCAATCGACAGATTTCCGACCGATGCGCTGCGAAAAGTGATTTTATTGTTGTTGATACCGAATACGAGCTTTGCGTTTATGCCTATGCCAAGTCCGAGCAAATCGTCGGTATTCAGCGTGAGCACCGCCTGTCTGTCGTCCGCGACGAGCTCCATAGAGTCCATAAGCGCGGTTAAGGGGTCGCTCCCCTCCGCCGTTTCCGCCGTTTCGCCCTCGTCGGGGTCCGTTTCTTCGGGCAGAGTAAACGCCGCCTTGATTTTATCTATTATCTCGCCGAACTCGCCTACCGCAAGCTTGACTTCCGCGAGGTTTGCACCGAGCGCAAAGTCCTTACCGTAGTAAGCCGACAAGTCGCCGTCGCCGTACTCTAAGTATAAGGTCTGCTCCCTAAGGCTCTTGCCGAGGCTGACCTTTAAGGCAAGCGTTCCGAGCGGGTCCGCCAAGTCGAGAGATACGAACGCGTAGCCCACGTAGCGGTTTGCTCCGATATTGAGCGCAACCTCGAACTGCGCGCCGCCGTTCATAATCTGCGAGAAGCCGTTGGATAAAACGTTGGTTACGTCGATTGTCAGCCCCTCTTCCTGCGAGCCGCCCTGTTCCAGATTGTCGTCGCCGAGATATTTTTTGAAATAGTTCTCGTAGTACGAATAGTGCTCTTCGTCAAAGTGGTCGTCGCCGTACCAATACTGTGTATTGAAGTCGGAAACCGAGGTCACCACAATGCCCTTGTTGACCTTTGCAACCTCGTGCATTTTGGCGGAAAGTATCTGCCAATCCTTGTCGAAAGTCACCGAGAAGGTTATGCTCTCGAAATCGGGATAGCCCGAAAGCCCGCCCCTCGTCTTCATACCGAACTGATAGTAGTATGTGGAAGCCACGGGGTCGAGGGTAAAGTTCTGCGTGTAAGTGCCGTCGGAATTGACCTTTATCTGCTCGCTGTCGATGACGTTCTCTTCGTTGACTATGTAGTTGAACAGCTCGTTGGGCAGAAGTCCGTAAGTAAAATGATACGACCTTTCGTTAAAGAACGTGGGCGCTTCCTCGCTCCACACCGCCTGCGAGGGCAGAGTGTCCGCCTCGGGCGCTTCGCTCGTGCGGAAATAGACCTCGTACTCGCCCTCCTCGTTGTACATAGAGCACGTCTGCGTGCCGCCCTTTACCATCGAGGAATACGTAAGGTCGGTATTTAAAAGTATACCGTTTTTATAGTCGCGGAAGTTACGCGTAGTCTGTGTTGCAATCGACGCGCCGGTTACGCCGTAGGAATACGTGTGGTACTGGGGCTGATTGTCGAAAACGTAAATTATGTACGCGAGATTTTCCGCGCAGGTGTGCGCGGTAGGCAGGCTGCCGTCCTCGGGGGGCGCAGTCCGCGAAATTTCTATATTATCCGGTTCGGTCATGTCGGTAGACTTGGGCAGACAGCCCGCAGCTCCGAACGAGAGAGCCGATAAGCCTACGGCCGACAACGCCGCAACCGCTATTTTTCTGAAAGTAAGTTTAGCCATTAAAATGCTCCTCGCAAGTTATCGACAAAAAACACTCTTCGACGATACTTGTGATAATACAATTATAATAATAGAGTATCGGTTTGTCAAATGATTTAACGCATACTTGTCATAAAAACATATTACTTTAGACGATAAATTATTACATAAAGCGACTTTTGTATTTAAAAAACTGCTTTTTCTTAATTATATAATGGACAAAAAGCTTAAACGGAGGAATTTGTCATATGGCGGAGGTTATCTACATAGCCGGCGCGAGGGGCGGCTCGGGCGCGACCACCTGCGCGGTGCGGCTTGCTTTGGCGCTGTCGGCTCTCGGCGAGCGGACGCTCGTTTTAGACGGCGATTACGAGTGCGCGGGCGGGCTGGAAGTTTGCGGGTTGCAGGGGCTGAACGTTTACACTCTCGCCGACGCGGAAGAGGGCGCGTGCCGCGTAAAGCAGGCGGTTTTACAGCACCCCCATTCGCCGAACATGTACGTGTTACCCACTCTCGGACTTAAAAACGCCGTCTTTGCCGAAGCCGCCGTTTCGGAGTGCGCCAAGCTTTTCGACGTCATTTTGTGCGACGGTGCGGCGCTCGGAGCGTGCAGGCGCGCGGTGGTCGTCAGCGCACCCTACTCTTCCTCGATTGCGGCGGCAAAACTGCGCGGGGCGCGGTTAAAGGACGGCGGTATCGAGAACGTCAGCCTTATTATCAACAAGGTCAACGGCGGGCTGGTTTACGACGGCGCGGTGCTCACCCCGCAGGAGTTCGCCTCGGTTGTAAGGCTGCCGCTTCTCGGAGTTATCCCCGAAGATTTGACTTTGCCTTTGAATAAAATTCGCCCGTCGACAACGCGGGCGTTCGATATGACTGCGGCGGCGGTGCTCGGCAGGAGCGCGAAAACCTACCCCACCGTCAAGCCGTACCTGGGAGTGACGGGATATTTTAAACGCAAGCTGAGGGCGCACGTATGATGACTGACGTTATAGCCGACCGCGAACAGATGACGGACGATGAAAAGGAACTTTTTTTAAGCGATTTGAAGAGCGTGTGCTCGGAGTACTTCGACGGCGACGCCAAGTTTTCGCTTGACCTAACGCGCACCGAAAAGGGCTTTTCGGTATGCATAGTTTTCGACGCGGTGCGCATTAAAAAATTCAAAAAACCGCGGTAGAGAAAAGCCGCGCGGCAAGTGTTGCCGCGCGGCTTTTATTTTCTTACCCGTAAATCATTTCCACTGCTTTTACAAGCTGCGTATCGCCGAAGGTCACGTCCCATTCGGTCGGCACGGTCTTACAGCCCATCGAGGTATTGAGCCCGACGCGGTCAATACTGACATTCTTCTCTTTATCAGGCCAGTAAATCTGCGCCGTCGTCAGCTTGAGCGCCTCTTTCGTGCGCGGGTTGACGAACGTCGACTGCATTATACCCTTGCCGTAGGTGCGCTTGTTCTTTTCGGTCGTCTTGGTAAAGTTAAGGTACGCGTTGCCGAAGTCGGAAATATAGATATCCCGATAATCTATAACGCCGTTATCTATAAGCACGCCGATAAGCGCTTCGGATGCGCTCGCCGTGCCGTTGTCGGCAAGAACGCTGACTTTCGTGTTTGCAGGCAACTGCTTCTCGGCGGTAAATTTTTTTGTGACGTATGAGTTTTCAGAGTGACCGTCTTTGAACACCGCGCGCATCGCAATCGGGTTGGAATTTTCCAATTGCCCCGTGAATATGGCCGAAATATCGCACATTACGCTGACGTAGCCGCCGCCGTTTCCGCGCAAATCGAGTATTAAAGAAGTACAGCTTTCGGCGTTGAATTTTTCAATCAGTTCACCCATCTCTTTTGCCGCATCGCCGAAAAACTGGTCGAGTTTGAGGTACGCCGCACCGTCGGGCAGACAGTCTATGCCTCCCTCCGTTTCGGTTACCGTGCGCCTGCTGCCCTCGTACTCCACCGTCCACTGTTTGTCTGCCGTCGCCATATAACAGTAGCTCTGCGTATACGCGCTCTTGGCAACAGTGTACTCGCCGCGGTCGGAATAGAGAGTGAACTCCTCGCCGTCGGCGCGCGCGTCTATAAATGCGGAAAAGCTCTCGCGGCTGTCAAACGTCGCCGTTTCGCCGTTGCAGGTTGCCGACGAGATAAACTCGCCCGACCTCAAACCGCTTCTGAACGCGGGCGAATTTCCGACTACGCTCTCGATAAAAATTCCGCTCTTGTTCTGCGGGTGGTCGAACTTGCCGTTCTCTTCGCCGACGTAGGTGAACGACACGCCCACACCGCTCTTTTTGCCGCTGTTGGAGGCGAGCGCCGCCTTATACTCGCTCGCCGTGTAGTACTCGCAATAGGGGTCGAGACTCTCCGCCAAGCCCTTTAACGAACGGTCGAGAAACTCGCCCGCAGGCACGTCCTTGTAGTAGTTTTCGCCGACTATCTTCATCGCCCATTCGTAGGACGAAATCTCGCGCTTTCTCGTCAGCCTTGAGGTGAAGAAACCCGCCACGAAAAAGACGGCGGCGATTGCCAGCGCGACGAGCGCGGTCACAATCTTTTTAGCTCTTCCGTCTTGTTCCACTTACCTTCGCCTCCTCCTGATAGCTTCTGTACAGAATAATAAAAGATACGGCGTCGGCAAACTTGCACACGTCAAGCCCCGTGAGCCGCTTAAGCTTTGCAATTCTGTAAATAAGCGTGTTGCGGTGCATATAAAGTCCGACCGCGGTTTTGCTTACGTTCAAGTCGTTTTCGAACAGCGCAAAACAGGTTTCTACCAGGTCTTTATCGCCGAACGCTTCGATATAGGGCGTAAGTTCCCGCCCCGACGGAAGGCTGTCCGCCCTGCTTTTTACCGCCTCGCTCAATAGTTTCGAAAGCAGGCTGCCGCCCGCTTGAAAAGTGTTTATTTCAGGCATATTACCGCTCCAATTTCAATTTTGCCGCGCACATATCCTTTAACGAACGCCGTGCCGAGGCAAAACCTTTACCTTTATTATATACGCAATTTTGCACATTTTCAACCACTTTGCACAAAAAGAGAATTTATAAAGTTCATTAGGACAACAATATTTGTATGCCGCATACCGAAGGACAATTTAGCGGGCTTTGTCAATTGCGACTATTTTCAGCGAAAAAAATAATATAAGTTCAAGACAAATTGCCCCTCTACGCCTTGACATACGCGCGCAATTGTATTACAATAAAGTAACTGAAAAGATTAATTTTGGTAAAAGGCGCTTGCGCTTTCAAGGCGCGGCGCAAAAAATGCGACGGAGATTATTCTATGGAAGAAAACGTGCTTGCTTACGAGCAGCAACCGGTCGACAACTCGGCAAAAGAGAAAAAGAAAAACAAGACCAGAAAAGTAATCGCGACGACGACCTACTTTATAGCTATGCTCTGCCTGTTGGCAGGTCTGTTCGTTCCGCTGTTCAACTGCGTGGAAGGCGTATCTTTACAGGAAAGAATGATGGTAAGATATCTTCCCGGTATGTTCAACGGAATGTGCGGAAAGGAGATTATAAAGCTCGGCGAAAAGAGCTGGTTTTTACCTTACACTTTCAGCGGTAAGTTCGACTTTATGGCGCTTATCGGCTTGCTGTACGCGGTCGTTTGCGTGATATCGGTTCTTATGTTCGTCCCCATTCTTCTGGGCAGTAAGAAAAAGAACTCGAGCGCAAGATGCGCACTCGGCGTGGAAGTGCTTGCAATGCTGGTTACTTTAACCTATATTGCATACGCCACTTACATTCTCGTAGCCGCAAAACGTATTGCCCCCGAAATGAAAATTACCTGGACGGACTATAACTTCCTTATCGCATTCGGCGGCGCGCTTTTGATGGCGATTATCCAGACGGTTTCGTCCAAGGGCAGCATAGGCGTATCCAAGGTTATCGCCTTACTCCTCTCGGTATTAGGCGTTATCGCCATATTGGATATCACGATGTTCATACCCAAGCTTACGGACGCTTTCGCAAAGCTTCCCGAAAGCATCGGTGGCGGCGGCGAGGCGGCGTTCATCAACGGTTTGAGCGATTATACGTCCGGCGGCGAAGGTGCGGAAACCGCAGCCAAGCTGCTCGGCATTGACGGAATCAACATTTTGATTTTCCTCATTAAGACTAAATTCGAACTCTTCACAGTTCTGACGAAAAGCAAAGAGGGCGTTATCGTATTAGTCTTATACATCATGATAATACTCGTAGCCCTGTTTGTGCTTATCAATCTTGTAAGCGACGTAATCGGGCTGAGCACCGGCAAGAAGTACAAGAAAGACCGCTCGCCCTGCAAAAACGGCGCGTCCAACACCTTTGCTCTGGTTAGATATATTCTTGCGATATTGTTTGTTGCGGCAATTATCATAATGACGCTGGCAATTCCCGATATCAAAGAGGCAGGCATACGCCCCGGCGTATATCTGTGGTTGCTTGTAATAGTACTTCTCGTCTCGCTTATAAACGCGGCTGTAAGAACTGCCGTCGACAACGCAAGATATAAGAAAGGTACGGTTGCTCCCACCGAGGAAGCTCAGCAGAGAATCGTGCTCAGCGACCCCGTGTTTACCGCACAGCCTGTCGAGCAGCCCGCTCCCGCTTACGACCGTTTGCCCGTCGTAGAGGAAGCGCCCGTTGAAGAGCCCGTCGAAGAGGAAGCGCCCACTTATAATCGTTTACCCGTTGTAGAGGAAGCGCCCGTCGAAGAGGAAAAACCCGCATACGAGCCTTTGCCCGTATACGTCGAGCCCGACTATATGTCCGAGCCTTACGAGGCAGAACCTGTTGTCGAAGAAGAGCCCGCTCCCGTGGCAGAACCCCTCTCCGCTCCCCTCGAAGAGCCCGAAGAGACCGAGATTACCCGTACCGTATATATTTACGGCGGCGCTACCGACGAGTTTATGGACACGCTTACCGACAACGAAAAGGTTGAGTTCGTAGAACTGTTCATCAAGAAGAGCAAGGGCACGGTTAACGGCGTTCCCGACTACATTATCGACGGCGACAACTCCGACTTCTTCCCCGCGGTGTTCGTACACATCAACAGATACCGCAACATCGTTTCCGACGCGCTTATGACCAAGATGTACAAGCAGCTCGGCAAACAGATGTAATTAAACCAAATAATATTAAAGGCGGGTTTCAAACCCGCCTTTTTTAATTGCCTTTTTTATTATTTGGTTATAAGCTTGACCGTAACGTTGCCGCCCGAAATCAGCACGTTGCCGCCCGATATGGCGTTGACTATATACAGTCCTCTCCCCCCCTCGGCAAGAGCCGACGGCAAATCGGGCACGCAGATTTCGCCCGCTGGTTTTGTCGCGCAGACGGTTATTGTTATCTCGCCGTTATCGAACACGCCCGAAAAGCAAGCCGAACCGCCGCAATGCCTCAACACGTTGGTTATAAGCTCGCAGCTTACAAGCCGACTGTCGAACACGGCGTCCTCGTCCACCCCCAAGCCTTTAAGATAGCGCAGAAACTGCGCCAGCTCGGCGTTCATATTTCTTAAATCGTCAACCTCAAAAGTAATCATTGCGACAAAGCTTCCCGAAGTTTTTCGACTATTCTGCGTTCCGCGCGCGAAACGAACATCTGGCTTACGCCCATAATTTTGCCCGTTTCCGCCTGCGACTTACCCTTTATAAAGCGGAGCGCTACCACCTCCTGTTCGGTGGGGCTCAGCTTTTTGATTTCGCTTTTAAGCGCCTCTCCGTCCTCGAAGCTCTCGAACGCGTTGCGCTCGTCGGCAATGACCTCGTATAAGGGTACGTCGCTGTCCGCACTCTTGAACGTAGTATCCAAGCTCACGGGCGCGCGGCACTCCATAGCCTCGATTATAGTTTCCTCGTTTTCGCCGAGAATATTACTTATCTGTCTTACGGTCGGCTTTTCGCCGTTTTGCTTGTAATATTCGTTTACCGTCTGATTGATTTTCGCGTTGAGCGTATACAGCTTCCGCGGCACGCGCACCGAGCGCGAAAAGTCACGGAAATAATTGCGAATCATACCCGTAATCGTCGGGGTTATGTACGTCGAGAACATATTGCCCATATCGGGGTCGAATTTTTCCACGCCCGAAATGAGCGCTTCGGAGGCGATTTGCAATAAATCGTCGTACTCCACTCCGCGCCCGCAGAATTTTTTGGCAAGAATTTCCGCCACGTACATATAGTTTTCGATAAGCTCGTTCCTTATATTTATATCCCGCGTTTTTCGGTACTCACGGAAGAGCTCGTTTGCCCTTTCGTTAGTCATAATTTCAAAGTGAGCTTGGATATTGCGCCGTTAAGTCTTTCCAAAGCGCAGTCCGCCACGAGTGCGGAAACGAGCGCGAGCGAAAATTCGTTGTCGCTTTCAACGGGAATGCCGCCCACTCCTTCGATTACCGCGTTAACGCCGCCTTCTATTCCGAGGGAAACTTTGACTCCCTCGAAGCCGCACCCCTTTAAGATGAGGCAGCTTTCGGTCACGCAGACCTTCATATCCTCCGCGCTGTCAATCTCTACGTCGGCAGCCGCGCAGACCGCGCCCACCGCAAGCCGCAGAGCCGTCATATATTCGCTGTCTGCAAGACAAAATTCGATATTAAAGTTCTTCATTATTCAAACTCCATAATTCTGTCCAGAGCACAGATTTCGAACAGTTTTTTAATTCTCGGGCGCACGTTGCTTAAAATCAGCCTGTTGCCGTCGGCTTTGAGCTGTTTGAAGATTTTAACGAACGTGCCCAGCGTGGTGCTGTCGATAAATTCGAGTGCGGTGCAGTCGAACACGATGTCCTTTCTGTCGTTTAAATACATAGCCGTAACTTCGGCGTAAAGGTCCTCGCTCGTCGCGCTGTCAATCTCGCCCAAAAGCGCAACCACCAGCTTTTCGTCGGCTGATACTAGTTTTACCTGCTGCATAATCTTACTCTCCTGAATGGGTTACTTAATTTATAAACGAAAATTACCCGAATAAAACTTATTTACCATATTTTAAAATATACGGCTTAATTTGTCAACCGCGTAATCTATGCCCGCAAAAATGCAAATTTATGCGAAAGCTTGCAAGAATATGCATTTTTCACACCACTTTCAACCGCCGCACACGGTAAACGCGTTGACAAGGAAAGTTCTTTAATGATATAATGAGTAAAATAATTTTTTAAAAGCGGTGATATTTTTTGGATTTTAATGAGATAAATTTGATAGTTAAATACGCGCATACCATATCGCGCCTTGCAAACCAGCTTAAAGAGGTTGACAACATTCCCGCCGAGCTGTACGAAAAGTACGACGTAAAGCGCGGCTTGCGCGACAAGAACGGCAAGGGCGTGCTCTGCGGTCTGACCGAGATAAGCGAGGTTACGAGCTGGCAGGAAATTAACGGCGTGCGCACTCCTATCCCGGGAATTTTGCGCTACCGCGGCTACGACGTCAAGGAGCTCATAGCCAACTGCGAGAAGGAAAACCGTTTCGGTTTCGAGGAGACGGCTTATCTTTTGCTGTTCGGACAACTGCCGACTGCAACCGAGCTCGAAAACTTTAAGAATATGCTTGCCGATTTCAGGGTGTTACCGAGGAATTTCGTGCGCGACGTCATAATGAAACAGCCCTGCAAGGATATGATGAATATGCTTGCCCGCTGCGTACTCAACCTTTACAGCTACGACCCCGACCCCGACAACGTTATGGTAAGCAACGTTTTGCGCCAGAGCCTGCAACTCATTGCGGAGTTCCCCATGATTGCGGTTTACTCCCACCGTGTGTACAAATATTACAACACCAACGACGGAAGTATGTACATACACAAGCCGATTGCCGAGTACTCGACGGCGCAGAACATTCTGCATATTCTCCGCAAGGACAACAAGTTCACCGACCTGGAAGCCAAGGTTCTGGATATTTGCCTTATATTGCACGCTGACCACGGCGGAGGCAACGCCTCTACCTTTACCACTCACCTTTCGACTTCTACGGGCACGGATACATATTCGTCGGTCGCCGCGTCGCTCGGCTCGCTGAAAGGCCCTCTGCACGGCGGCGCGAACATTATGGTGTGCCAGATGTTCGAAAATATCAAGGAAAACCTTTCCGACTGGTCGCAACCGAGCGTTACCGACTACGTTCAAAAGCTTTTGGACAAGAAGGCGTTCGACAGAACGGGTCTTATTTACGGCATGGGGCACGCGATTTACACGCTGTCCGACCCCAGAATGGAAGTGCTTAAAGAGTATGCGGGAAAGCTTGCAATCGAGAAAGGCAGGGAAAAAGAATTTGAACTCTACAACGCGGTTGCCGATACCGCAGGCAAATTGATTGCCGAGCAGAAGCACATAAACAAGCCCGTAACGCCCAACGTGGACTTTTACTCGGGATTTGTTTACTCCATGCTCAATCTGCCGCAGAGCCTTTATACTCCCTTTTTCGCCATCGCGAGAATTGCGGGCTGGTCGGCGCACCGCATAGAGGAGCTTACAAACGGCGGCAAGATTATCCGCCCTGCGTACCAATGCGTACAACCCGCGCGCGACTACGTGGCATTAAAAGACAGATAACGTAATAAATTTAAAGCGGCGGCTGCCCGAAAGGCAGCCGCCGCTTAATTATTTAAGTTTACGGTCTTAAACCCATACCGCCCTCTAACGTGAGCGTTTCACCCGTTAAATACTTAAAGTCGGGGTGAGCAAGCTGAACGCACACTCTGCCGATTTCCTTTTCGGGGTCGCCGTAGTGACCCATTGGCGGCATTTTTACGTTAGCCTTGAACGCGTCGGGATAATTCTTTTCGAACTGCTCGAGCTGAGCCGTCCACGCTATGGGGCAGACCACGTTGACGTTTATGCCGTCCTTGCCCCACTCGGTCGCCGCCACGCGCGAAAGCCCGCGGATACCCTCTTTTGCCGCCGCGTACGCGCACTGACCGTAGTTCCCGAAAAGTCCCGCGCCGCTCGCAAAATTGATGACCGAGCCCTTGCTCTCCTTAAGGTAGGGATAGCAAGCTTTCATATAGTAGAAGGTCGCGTACAGCCCGCTGTACATCGCCAAATCGAATTGTTCGGTGGTGTGGTCGGCGAGAGGCACGCCCGAAGCCGAAGCCTGCGCGTTATTGATGAGCACGTCGATATGTCCGAACTCCTCAACCGCTTTTTTGACAACGCCCTCGACGACCGCAAGATTGTCCGCGCCCGCATTGACGTCGGCGGCAACGGCGAGCACCTTGATGCCGTATTCACCCTCTAACGCCTTTTTGGCGTCCTCCAACTTCTTTACGTTTCTGCCCGTAATTACGAGGTTTGCGCCCTCTTTCGCGTAAGCCGTGGCGATGCCGTAGCCTATCGAGCCGCAACGTCCGTCGCTGAGTGCCGCAAAGCCCGCGCCCGTAATTATCGCAGTTTTACCCGTTAAAAATCCCATTTTAATTCTCCTCGTTTTTATGTCTTTCAATTACTTTTTTTATCTCTTCGATTACCCTTTCAAGTCCGTAGCGTGTCTTGGCGGAAGTGGCGATAATTGCGTCACGCCCGCAGGTATAAGCCGTCGAAAGGGTTGTCATAGCCTTTTGAAGCTGCGCGCGGGAGAGCTTGTCCGCCTTGGTTGCAACGACCGTAAAAGGTATTACGCGCTGATACAGATAATTTACCATAACCTTGTCGTTCTCGGTCGGTTCGTGGCGGATATCGCAAAGCGCGAACACGTGCGCAGGCGTACACCCGTCGGCAAAGAAGTCGTCAAGTAGCTTTGCCCACTTTTCCTTTTCGCTCTTGGAAACTTTCGCGTAGCCGTAACCGGGCAGGTCGGCGAGAATAAATTCGCCGAAATCGAAATAGTTGACAAGCCGCGTGCGCCCCGGCTCGCCCGATACTTTTGCAAGCTTTCCTTGATTTGCAAGCATATTAATAAACGAGCTCTTGCCGACGTTGGACTTGCCGCACACGGCGATGAGCGGCTTGTCGGTTTTAATAAACTGCTCTTTCGTAGCCGCGCTCGTTATGAATTTTGCGTTGGAATATGTATTCATAAGTTTTTCCCGTTTCAATCCTTGTACAAAAACTACCGCAATTGCCGTTGCCGCCGCCGTCCACAATGCGGTAAAGCTGAACAAAAAGGCAAAGCACGACTTTTCGCTCTTTACAAACAGACAATCCGCGGGGTCGTCGGGGTTGTAGGCGATTTCAAGAATCGAGCCGATTTTCTTGCCCATGTTCGTGGACATATTGTCCTGCGCAACGTATTTTACTCCGTCCACCGTATATTCGACTACGAGAGCGAGCGTCGAACCGGTGTAATTGTGACCGTGAACATAATGACCTTTCACCAATTCATTGTCTATAACCGTTGCGTTTATATGGGTATACGCCGAGAGTTCACGGCTTTTGGTAACGGTGTAATAAATAGAAAACGCCAACAGTCCCGCCGCGATTGACAGCCCGACAATCGAAACCCAGAACTCCCACCTTTTAACGGCTTTTTTCACAATTACCCCCGCACTATATGCCGATTATCGCGTTTTTAAACACGTCGCCCACGCTCTCGACGGGGATAAAATGCACGCTGTCCTTGACCACTTCGGGCACGTCTTCCAAATCCTTCAGATTGTCGCGGGGGATAATTACGTCCTTAACGCCAATACGGTAGGCGGCAAGCGATTTTTCCTTTAAACCGCCTATGGGTAGCACTCTGCCGCGCAGGGTTATCTCGCCCGTCATCGCAACGTCGCGCCTTACGGGCTTTTTGGTGAACGCCGACAAAATAGCCGTAGCCATTGTTATGCCCGCGCTCGGTCCGTCCTTGGGAGTTGCGCCCTCGGGCACGTGCACGTGAATGTCGGTTGTGGAGAACTGCTCGTCGGTTAGCCCGAAGTCCGCAGCGTTGGAGCGGATATAGCTGATTGCCGCGCGGGCGCTCTCCTTCATAACGTCGCCCAATTTGCCCGTTAAAAGTATATCGCCCTTGCCCTGCATTGCCGACACCTCGATTGTCAAGGTAGTGCCGCCGACCGACGTCCAGGCAAGTCCGCAAGCCGCGCCGACGAGGTTACTTTTAGGCATTTCGTCGCCGCGCTCGAAGCGGGGCGCGCCGAGATATTCGGCAATATCCTCCGCCTCGATTTTGCTTTCGAAGCTTTCGCCGTTAGCCTTTTTAACTGCAACCTTGCGACATACCGCGTCGAGCTGCCGCTCCAAAGAGCGCACGCCCGCCTCGCGCGTGTAGCCCTCGGCAACCGCGTCCACGGCGCCGTCGGTGAACGTGATTTCTCCCTCTTCCAAGCCGTTCGCCCCAATCTTTTTGGGGATAAGATAGCGCTTGGCAATCTCGCGCTTTTCCTCGGGGGTGTAGCCCGAAAGCTGAATTATTTCCATTCTGTCAAGGAGCGGCGCAGGAATTGTCGAAAGGTCGTTCGCCGTCGTTATGAAAAGCACCTTGGACAAGTCGTACGGCACTTCCAGATATCTGTCGCGGAAGGTCGAGTTCTGCGCGGGGTCTAAAACCTCCAAAAGCGCGCTCGAAGGGTCGCCGTGCACGCTGTCAGACGAGAGCTTGTCTATCTCGTCCAAAAGGAACACGGGGTTAATCGAGCCCGCGTTCTTCATTGCGGTTATAATGCGACCGGGCATTGCGCCGACGTAGGTTTTTCTGTGACCGCGTATTTCCGCCTCGTCGCGCACGCCGCCCAAACTCATACGCA
>CAYXTN010000009.1:0-43904 GCA_964468085.1 uncultured Clostridia bacterium
GCATCTGAAAATGCCCGACTGTATCGGCGACGTCAAACTGCTGAAAAAGCCGCTCAATAAAAACCGCCAACTGATTAAACGAGCGGACGACAAAATTGTTAAAGCCGCAAATAAAATCAAGCGCGGCAAATACCCGAAAGAGGGCCTGGGCTTTTTCTGTCACGTTGCGGGACTGTTCGGACAGCGGCTGTACTTTTCCAATAAAACGAAAAAGTACTTTGACGGTATTAAGGTCGACGGAAGCAAGTGCGTTGCCTGCGAACTGTGCGCTTCGGTCTGCCCGATGAAAAATATCCGCGTGGAGGGCGGCAAGGTTACGTTTAACGGCAAATGCACGATGTGTTACCGCTGCTTCTCGAATTGTCCGCAAAAGGCGCTCACGATTATAGGCAAGCGCGTTTACGAGCAGAGCAAAATAGAAAAGTACATGGACGGCGAGGGAAACAATGACTGCCGATGAAATTATAAATTACTGCCTTAAAAATTTGGAAGGCGTTATGTTAGTGAACAGTTGGGGCGAGAGAGGAATTTTCTATAATCCCGAAAACAAGCTGAAACGCGGAGTTTATATACTTACCGTCAAGGAGAAAGACGGTGAAAATGACAGCTCGTCAAACCTGAACAGAGAGGGGATATATCGTGTAAATCTCGGCGTGCGCAAGCAAACTTTTTTGAGTTTGTTCGGACATATTCCCGCCCGTCCGCCCAAAGGCGGCGTTGTGGATATGGATTTCGACTTTACCGCAACGGACAAAATTATGCCGCATCCCGTGTATGGATGGATGAGTTGGCTGTGCTGTCTTAATTCTTCCGCCGAAACGTTTGAAAGGTTAAAACCGCTGATTGCGGAAGCTCACGCCTACGCAAAGGAAAAATTTGAAAAGAGGAAGATATGAACGAAATGTTGACGTTTGCCGACAGGGAAGAATTCAGAAAGTGGCTTTCAGAAAACTGTAAGTCAAGCGAGGGCGTTTGGCTGTTGTTCGGAAAAAGCGGCGGTCCGAAAACAATTAAAGCGGAAGAGGCGCTTGAAGAAGCTCTGTGTTTCGGCTGGATTGACGGACAGATGCAGAGCATTGACGACAAAACCTACAAGAAATATTTTGCCGAGCGCAGGGCGAAAAGCAAGTGGTCGGATAAGAATAAGGCGTTGGTTAAAAGTCTCGAAGAGCGCGGACTTATGACCGATTTCGGCAGAGAGAAAATCGAGGACTCCAAAAAGAACGGTCAGTGGGACGCGCCCGATTTATTGGCTCTAGGCGAGGAAGCAGTTGCCGTTCTTTCCGAATTGCTTCAAGGATATGAGCCGGCGAATACGAATTTTCAGGCTATGCCGCCGTCGGTAAAGAAAACCTACGCACGCGCATATTTCGACGCGAAGACGGACGCGGGCAGGCAAAAGCGGCTTGCCTGGATAGTGGACAGACTCAATAAAAATCTCAGACCTATGTAAACAAATAAGGAGAAATAACTATGGCATATTCATTTAAGAGCGTAACAATACGCACGGACAATTCCGAGAGCGGAATGGCAAAAATCAACGAGCTGTGGGCGGATATTCTGCAAGGCAAAGTTCCGCTTGATTTTATCGAGAATGGCGCACCCGTAAAAGGTCTTTTACCCATTTCGTCATACAGCGATTACGAGAACGACGAAAGAGGAAAATATAATTTGTCTATAATGACCGTAACGGTTGACTTCTTTGGAAAAATGGAAGAATTAGTTGCTCAAGGCAAGTTTATCAAGATTGACGAGAGCGGAGAAACGATTGCAGAGTGTGCAAATAAAGCGTGGACGAAAGTTTGGGAACTTACCGCAAGCGGCAAAATAAACCGTGCCTTTACCGTTGACTACGAAAGCACCTTTCCCGCCGAATACACGCAAGACGGTAAGGCGCATTGTTATCTGTATATCGGAGTGAAATAAGTTATGACCGACTTAACTTCAATGATAAATATCGGCAAAGAGATGGCAAACAAGCTGAAAAGCGTTGAAATAGATTGCGCCGAAAAGCTTATCGAGGTCGGCTCGAAAGAGGCGTTTTTCAGATTAAAAACCAAATATCCGCAGGTGTGTCTGGTACACCTGTACACATTGGAAGGCGCAATTCAGAACGTGGAATTCAACTGCCTTCCCGAAGAAACGAAGGCGGATTTGAAAGCGTTCAGCGATTCGCTCAAATAGGAGAAACATTATGGCTTTCGATTATAAAAAGGAATACAAAGAGTTCTATATGCCGAAAAGCGTGCCGACTATCGTAACCGTACCTAAAGCCAATTACATAGCGGTGCGCGGCAAGGGCAACCCCAACGACGAAAACGGAGAGTACAAAAACTCAATAGGGCTGTTATATGCAATCGCGTTCACAATCAAAATGAGTTATAAAGGCTCGCACAAAATCGACGGATATTTCGAATACGTCGTGCCGCCGCTCGAAGGCTTTTGGTGGCAGGACGGCTGCGATACTATCGACTATGCAAACAAGGACGGATTCAGCTTTATTTCGCTTATACGTTTGCCCGATTTTGTAACAAAAGCCGAATTTGACTGGGCTGTGCGGGAAGCGACGGAAAAGAAGAAAGCCGACTTTTCAAAGGTGGAATATCTGACCTATGACGAGGGCGTTTGCGTTCAGTGTATGCATATAGGCTCTTACGATGACGAGCCGAAAACGGTTGCACTCATGCACGAATATATGGCGGCGAATGGCTATGAGTTGGATATAAACGGAAAACGCTATCATCACGAGATATATCTGTCCGACCCGCGGCGTTGCGCTGCCGAAAAACTGAAAACCGTGGTAAGACACCCGATAAAAAAAGTATAAAGGAAAACTGACAATGAAAAAACTTATTGCATATTGCGGACTCGATTGCGAGAAGTGCGACGCGCGGGCGGCGACGCTCAACAACGACAATGCGCTGAAGGAAAAGGTTGCAAAGCTTTGGAGTGAAATGAACGGCGTAGAAATTACCGCCGAAATGATAAATTGCGAGGGCTGCCGTGCGGACGGATTAAAAACGCCTTTTTGCGACAGTCTGTGCCCGATAAGGCAATGCGCGCTCGGCAAGGCGTATGAAACTTGCGGAAACTGCTCGGAGATTGAAACTTGCAATACCGTCGGTATGGTTATATCCAACAATGCCGAAGCGGCGGGTAACCTTAAAAGAAAGTAAACAGATATGAACAATACAAAGAAATTCAGCGGCAAGGCGCGGAATTATTCGGCGGGCAGACCTGCTTACGCGCAATCGTTAATCGATATGCTATATGCAAAACAAGGTTTTTCCGCGCAGTCGGTAATTGCCGATATAGGTTGCGGTACGGGCATTTTTGCAAGGCAACTTCTGGAACGCGGAAGTAGCGTTTATGGGGTAGAGCCAAACGACGATATGCGCCTTGCGGCAGAAAAAAGTCTGGCGGAGTTTGAAAAATTCCGTATAGTAAACGGCACGGCGGAAAACACGACGCTTGCAGATAATTCGGTTGATTTCGTAACCTCGGCGCAAGCTTTTCATTGGTTTGACGGAGCCGCTTTCAAAGCCGAATGTAAGCGCATTTTGCGCCCGGACGGAAAGGTGTTTCTTATCTGGAACACGCGTGACACGGCGGCAAAAATCAACCGCTTATGCGAGGAAGTCTTTTCAAAATTTTGTCCGAATTTCAAGGGCTTCAGCGGCGGATAAAAAGGGACGACGAGAGAATTTCGGAATTCTTTAACGGCAAATTCAGTTACGAGGAGTTCGACAATCCGCTTGCCTACGACAGAGAAAAATTTATACACCGCAGTTTGTCGGGGTCGTATTCGCTGACCGAAAGCGACGAAAGATACGGTGATTATCTGCAAGAACTTTACAGGCTGTTTGATGAAAATTGTGAGAGCGGCGTTTTGCTCATTCCGAACAAGACGGTGGTATATTACGGGGATATTCAGTAAGCCGTAACTCTTTTCGCAGTTTAAGAATACACTGGGGAAAGAGGTGCAGTATGTTCAATTATAATAATCAAAACGGCAACTACGTGGGCAACAACCCGAACGGAAGAAACTCTAATCAGGGTAACGCTGAAACCTTTGAAACGTTGCAGAACGCGCGGCGCGATTTGGTCGGAGAGATAGACGCGATTATTCAGTACGACGAGCATTTACATAAGACCAATATCGAGATAGCAAAGCAGACGTGGAAGAACATTCGGGACGAGGAGTTAACTCATGTGGGCGAACTGTTGGGGTTATTGTATTACCTTGCGCCCTACCAGAAAGAGTTCGTCGAGAAGGGCTTGGATGAATTTAACGAGCGGTTGAACAAGAAATAAAAGGATAAGAATATACGGCGCGGAAAGCAGTGAATACAGCTTTCCGCGCCTTTAATTTTGCCGTCAAAAAACATATAAAAGGATATAGCAAAAATGGGACAAAAATGATTGCCTAAGCAGGATAAGGAAGGTGGTATTTTACCACCTTCGACGCCGCTCTCTCCGTTCGCTCGAAACAAGCGGGAAACCCGCTTTTTTGTATCACCACGGTGATATAAAATTGTCAGTAGATGTTGACTATGTTGGTGCTTTATGATATAATAATTTCTATGAAATTAATCGCATCCCACGAAACAAAATTGAAACGTATCAGAACAGGCAAAGGCTATTCACAAAAGCAGCTTGCCGAGATGTCTGGTGTGAGCTTGCGTTCCATTCAGATGTATGAGCAACGGCGGAAAGATATAAACAAAGCTCAGTCTGATTCGCTCTTTCGCTTGGCAAAAGCTCTTGGCTGCACAATGGAAGATTTGTTGGAAGAATAGCGTTGTCGAATAATGTCACAAAGAAGTAAAAATTTTAGTCTTATAAAGGTACTGGTGTATGGAAAGAGATAAGCCGTTCGTAGAAGTTGTCGCGGCGCTTATATGGGATAAGGACAAGTTTTTGATTTGCCAAAGACCTGCAAACAAGGCGAGAGGCTTGTTGTGGGAATTTGTTGGAGGCAAAGTAGAGAATGGCGAAACGAAAGAGCAAGCGCTTATACGTGAGTGCCAAGAAGAGCTTGCAATTACAGTGAAGCCGCATGTTATCTTTACAGAAGTCACGCACGAATATCCCGATATAACGGTGCATTTAACTTTGTTTAACTGCGCCATATTACGGGGACAACCTAAACTTTTAGAACATAACGATATGAAATGGATTACCTCTGCGGAGATTCCAAACTATGAGTTCTGCCCCGCAGATGAAGAGATTCTGAAAAAGATTATTGAAGCAGTGTAGATAGTGGGGTAAGAAAGTACTAAGGAGAAACCATGTCGGATTATAAATCAGCATCGGGCAGTCAGGCGGAAGACCTGTTTATTGAAATATTTGCCGATACTTTTGGCGCAGAGAAAGCGGGATATTTGTATTCACAATACCCCTTTTATGACATATACCAAAATGCTCGGTTTGCTGATTTTGTTTGCGAAAGTGGAGCGAAACGAATTGCCGTAGAAATTGACGACGAAGCTTCTCACAATCCCAGACTTGTTTCGAAAGATAAATTTACTGATGACCTGTTAAAGCAAAACAGTATGGTACATCTCGGTTGGGATGTTTACCGTTGGACAGTGCGTCAGCTTCAAAAGCAGCCCGACACGGTTAAGGATGAATTGCGTGTTTTCTTTGGCGCACATTCTCGCTTTAAAGAAATCGACGACTATCTCCCCGTGCAGCGCGGACAAGCTATAAACGGCGACAAACTCGAACTGAGAGAATACCAGCAAGAAGCGCTCAACAACTTGCAGGTAATGCGTGATAGGAAGGAAACAATAGCGCTCTTATATCAGGCGACGGGAACAGGAAAGACCGTTACGGCGGTAATGGATGCAAAGCGAGTTGGCGGTAGAACGCTTTTCGTCGCTCACACTATGGAACTTGTAAATCAAGCATATAATACTTTCAAATCTTTGTGGGCGGAAACAACTGTCGGTAAATTTGCGGATAGAGTTAAGGACTATGAAAGCAATGTAATTTGCGGAAGTATTCAGAGCGTTGCGCTTAACCTTGACACATTCAATGACAACGATTTTGACTACATAATAATTGACGAAGCTCACCACGCAACAGCAGAGACTTATCAAAAAGTTCTGGCTTACTTTAAGCCTAAATTTATACTTGGTTTGACCGCCACTCCCGAACGTGCCGACGACACCAACATCTTAGATATATTCCAAAACACAGCGCATAAGTTAGATATTCAGACCGCCGTTGAGATAGGCGCGCTCACTAATGTTCGCTGTATCCGTATCCACACAAATATAGATATGACAAAGGTACGCTTTAACAGCGTGCAATATAATATCCGCGACTTAGATGTCAAGATATGCGTTAGTGAACGTAATCAGCTTATTGTTAATACGTGGTTGAACTATGTGAAGTATAAACGCACGGTTGTGTTCTGTGCGTCCGTAAAACACGCCGAACAGATTGCGGAATTATTTAAGAAAGTGGGCGTAAATGCCGTTGCCGTGTCCGGCAGTATGAAGACTTCTGAACGCAACCAGTGGCTTGCTAAATTTGCTTCCGGTGAAGTCAAAGTGCTGTGCGCTTGCGACTTATTAAACGAGGGTTGGGATTGTCCACAGACGGAAGTACTGTTTATGTCTCGGCCCACTATGTCGAAAGTGCTATATACGCAGCAGCTCGGACGCGGAATGAGGTTGAGCGAAGGCAAAGAGTTTTTGATGGTATTCGACTTTGTGGATAACGCAAGTCAATACAATGCGCCTTATTCGTTGCACAGATTGTTCAGGTTAAAAGACTACCACGCGGGTGCTACTGTGCTCGGCAAAAAGGGACAGCGTGAAGCGGAGGCGGCTCTATATGAACAAGGCGAAAAGCCTGATGTAATTATTGATTATCCGGTGGACGCAACAGACTATGAGGCGGTAGATATATTTAACTGGCAAGAAGAAGCGGCGGGTATGATAAGTCAAATGGAGTTCGTGCGCCGCGTGGATGTTCAATCTGAAACGATTGAAAAGTATTTGCGTGAAGGCAAGTTGATCCCCGACCTGATAGTGCCTATGAGCGAGCACAGAACATTCAAGTACTTTAAAGAAGACACGCTTGAACGATATGCAAACGAGTATGGGTGGCAGCTGATAGACGACAAAAACCGCAAAGAGCTTTTTATGAAAATGGTTGAACAGATGGATATGAGCTATTCATATAAACCCGTTTTGTTAAAAGCCATTTTGAAACACGCCGATAAAAACGGGCGCGTTAAGCTTGAGGACATAGTCAGTTATTTTAAAAACTTTTATGAGAGCAGAAGAGCTGCCGGTTTGGTTGTTGAGAAACCAAATAGCATTTTTGCTAAAGGCGGCTATACCGATAAAGAAGCCGAGCAAAATATTTTGAGCAATCCTTTTAAACGTTTTGAAGATATGAATATACTTCGACATACAAAGACGCTTGGAATTATCGAAGTGGATTCAACTGTTTGGAAAAAGCTGAGTGATGAGGATAAAGAAAGTATTTCTGCTACTTGCGAAGAAAAGTTGGAAAGATATTATAATTTGGTGAATTAAACTATTAAAACAAAGGATAATAAAATGACTGAAATTGAAGAGATTAAATATGCCAAGGCTGTTATCGAAAGTCTTGCGCGAGGAGTAAACCCTTTAAACGACGAGCCGATACCAGATGACGAAGTCATAAATAACGTAAAAATATCACGATGTCTTTTTTACGTTGCAGACGTATTGGAAAAATTATGCCAAGGCGAGTACAATAAAAAAGGAAAAAAGTCAAAAACACCTTTTATTATCAAAGAAGGGGAGCTTGAAAATTTTGATTATTCTGACTACGGTATTTCTATTTCTGACATTGTTAAAAAAATTAACAATATCGTTGGCTGCGACGGAAGAAAAATCAAGAGAGGTTTGATTATTGATTGGCTGATTGAAAACGGTTTTATTGTAGAAAGTCAAAATAACGGACGCAAATATAAATTGCCTACGGACAAAGGAACCGAAGCCGGTATATATACTGAAATAAGATTTGGCTATAACGGTAATTATACAGTGGTACTCTACAATGAAAGCGCACAGAGAATGATAATAAAGTATCTTACCGAAGTGGTCGGAAGCAATACCGACGTTCAGCAACAGGCTTCAATAATTGATCAGACCGACTCTAATCGAGGAAAAGCCTGGGATAGCAAACAAGAAGAACAATTAATCGAAATGTTTAAAGATGGCTTAACTGTAAATGAAATTGCTAACACCATGAGGAGGTCTCCAGGAGGAATAAAAGCGAGGCTATTAAAATTGGGATTAATAAACGATATAGACTAAGTCTAATGGAAATGGATAAAAATGAGCAAATATACAGAGAAGTTTGAATTATCAAAAGAACAACAATTATTTATTGATAAAGCTAAATGGGGAGATAATATTCTTGTTGACGCGTGTATCGGCAGCGGTAAGACAACGGCAATACAGCATCTTTGTAATGAATTACCGTCACATATAAAAATTCTTTACCTCACGTACAATAAATTATTAAAATTGGATGCAAAGAACAAAATTCAAAACAGAAATGCTACTGTTACGAATTATCACGGATTTGCCTATAGCGAATTAAGAAAAGTGGGTAAACTCGTCGGTATGCCTGATTTAGTTCAGACCTTTAATAAGGTTAAACCTAAATTACCTCGCTATGACGTTCTAATAATTGACGAATACCAAGATATTGAGCAAGAACTTGCAGAAATGTTGTTATATATCAAATCCTGTAATCCAAAAATTCAGATAATTGCCGTAGGCGATATGGAACAAAAAATATACGATAAGACTACGCTTAACGTTCCTAAATTTATTGAAGAGTTTTTGGGTAAACACTTGAAGTTGGAATTTACTCAATGCTTCAGGTTATCAACTGAGCTTGCGGCAAGACTTGGCAGAATATGGCAGAAAAATATAGTCGGTGTGAATCCCAACTGTGTTGTTGAAGAGTTGGAGTTAGATTCCGTGTTAAAAGTAATTGTCGATTACGATACGCAAGATATTTTATGCCTCGGTGCACGCGGTGGTGAACTTGCCAAAACTTTGAATCTGCTTGAAGAAAACTTTCCTGAGAAGTTCAATAAGAATACCGTTTACGCGAGTATAAAGGATGACGACGGTAACACCGGCGCTACGAATCCAGACGAAACTTCAGCCATATTTACTACTTTTGATGCAAGTAAGGGGTTAGAACGTAAACTTTGTGTTGTTTTTGATTTTACAGAAAGCTATTGGGAGGTAAGAATTGATAAGCCACAACAGTCGTATGTAATTTTACGAAATATATTTTGCGTTGCAGCAAGTCGTGGAAAAGAACGCATAATTTTTGTTAAACATGATGAGGACGTGCTGTCGGAAAAGACGTTATCTACGCCCAGAGAAACGAATTTAGAATTTTCAGACGTTGATATTTCTTCAATGTTCGATTTTAAATATAAAGAAGATATTGATAAATGTTATTCGCTTTTATCCGTAAACCAAATACATAAGCCTAATCAGCTTTCAGAAATTAGTATCAAAAATGCAGACGGATTGATTGATTTGTCGCCTTGCATTGGCATCTATCAGGAGGCGGTGTATTTTAAGAATTATGAGATAAATGAAGATATAGAGCTGTACTTCGATTTAAATAAAGATAAGCAGCATCTTTACAGCGCCGATATTTTAAATCTGAATTTGGACGATAAAATTCTTTTCATTACGTCTCTCCACACAAAGCAAAACAGATATAGAATTCAGGTGGATACGCCGTTTGTGACAGAAGAAGGAAAACAGAAGATTATTGATAGGTTGGGAGAGAAATTTAATAGGGATGAAAACGTGCAGGTACGATGCCAAATTGATTTCTGTAAAGGCAAAAATGCACGGGTATTATTCTCCGCTGTTGGTTTTGCCGACGTTATAAAAGATGAGACTGTTTATGAATTAAAATTTGTTGAGAAGCTTTCGCATGAACATTTTTTGCAGTGCGCCTCGTACATGATTGCTCTTGGATTGAGCAAAGGCGTACTTTGGAATACACGAAGCAACGAGTGTTATACTATTTCAATCCCAAATCCTAAAGTATTTATGGATGAGGTTGTAAAAGCCGTGACGAAAGGTTATTTAAAGGAATATTATCCTCCAAAATAGATATGAGTAAATTTGCTGTAATTGATACTGAAACAAATTGGGATAATGAGGTTATGTCGATTGGCGTTGTCATTGATGACGATGAACGCTTTGATAAACCACGCATAAATAATTCTTTAATGACTTTGGATAAAAAATATTATATCATTACGCCTGAGTGTGAAGTCGGGGGTATGTTTGGCTATGCATTAAATAGTATACCAAAAGAATTTACAATAAAATGCAGTAGGGAACAGGCAATAAAAGACTTGTTGAGTTGGTTAAATAGCTATCGAATAAAAGCTATTTTTGCAT
This sequence comes from uncultured Clostridia bacterium, assembly GCA_964468085.1. Taxonomy (GTDB): domain Bacteria; phylum Bacillota; class Clostridia; order Christensenellales; family Borkfalkiaceae; genus Coproplasma. Next base: position 10,461 of record CAYXTN010000009.1, read on the forward strand.
ATAATGCATCATTTGATTACAGATACTTACCGGAACTTAATATGTTTCAATGGTATGATATTATGCGATTAGCGGCATACAAGCAATTTAATCATAAAATTGTAGATGAGATGGCTTGTTGTTCTACAGGAAGGTTGCAGCGGGGCTATGGGGTTGAACCGATATTAAAAATGCTAATGGACAATGAATATTTTACCAAAACTTATTTTGAGTCTCATAACGCAATTCTTGATGCCCAAGATGAACTTAAAATTATGTACTTGCTAGGATATAAAATTAAAGATTACATAAAGTTAAACTAATTGAAAAAAATAATTGCGCCTTCATATGGTGCAGGCATTAAAAATATACGGAAGAAATTATGGCAAGATATTATTACGCATCTACAATTAAAGAATTCTTACAGTCAAACACTGTTTTGCAGACTTTGTGCAAAGGCAGTGAGTTTGACATAACCCTTGCGCAACGCGATGCCTGGCAAAAAGAAATTCGAATATTAAAAGAGCTACTCCGTACTTATGAGCACGGACAAGTTATTATGGAATATGACATTCCGCGACTTGGCAAGCGTGCAGATGTGATTGTATTGCTCAATCGTGTAGTCTTTGTTCTGGAATTCAAAGTTGGTTCCGGCGAATTTTTGCGCCACGATATAGAGCAGGTTTGGGACTATGCGCTTGACCTTAAGAACTTTCAGGAAGCAAGTCACGATAGAACAATAGTGCCCATTTTAGTTGCAACGGAAGCAAAATCGACTTCAATTAGATGGCAAAAGAGTGTCTACGACGATGACGTATACGAGCCACTTTGCACCAGCTCAGCCTTGCTGCCAGATTTAGTTAAAAACATATTAGCAGATAATAACAATGATATAGACTTAACCGATTTAGACGATAGTCAATGGATATGCTCACGCTATTCGCCCACGCCAACAATAATTCAGGCGGCAAGTTATATGTATACTCACCACAGCGTGGAAGATATAACAAAGACTGAAGCGACGGGCGAAATGCTTAAGAACACTACGGATAGCATTATTGAAATAATCAAGAAAACGCGAGAGCGCGGAGAAAAAGCTATTTGTTTTGTAACAGGTGTTCCCGGTGCAGGCAAGACACTAGTTGGTTTAAATGTTGCCATACAGCAGTTCGAAAAGACCGAAAATGGTGACAATGAAATGGCCGTCTATCTTTCTGGTAATGGACCTCTTGTTGACGTGTTAACCGAATCATTAGCTCGCGATAAAAAGAAGCAAGCGGAGGATAAGGGTGAGAAGTGCAACATTACCGATGCGCGCAGGCAGGTGAAATCGTTTATTCAAATTATTCATCACTATCGTAACGACTATATTGCGGTTCTAAAAGACGACGGTTCAAAACTTGCGCTCGTAAATGGTAAATTGCAAGTAGATGAAGCAAAATATAAGAAACTGAATGGCGAAAAGTTTGAAGGTGTAGAAAACGTCGCAATCTTTGACGAGGCGCAGCGTGCCTGGACGAAAGAACAGTTGGCAAGTTGGTTGAGCAGAAAGAAAGGTATTCCCAACTTCCCTTATTCAGAGCCTGAATTTTTAATTTGGTCACTTGACCTTCGCCACGATTGGGCAGTTATCGTTTGTCTTGTCGGTGGTGGTCAGGAGATAAATACCGGAGAAGCTGGTATCAGTGAGTGGATAAATGCCCTCAATGGCAAATTTAGAGATTGGAAGATTTATATGTCTCCTAATCTAACAGATAGGGAATACGACGAAGGAAAAGTTGCAGAAAGATTAAAGAACAACCCCAACGTATACTTTGACAAATCGCTTCATTTGGCTGTATCTATGCGCTCTTTCCGTGCGGAGAGTCTGTCGAAGATAGTGCACGATATTCTTGAATTAGATGGCGATTCTGCAAGGGCAGAGTATGAGCAAATAAGAGAACGTTATCCCATTGTTCTTACCCGCAGTTTGGAAAAAGCAAAGGCGTGGTTGAAGGAAAGGGCAAGGGGAAGCGAGCGTTATGGAATTGTTTGTTCCTCGCAGGCGTATCGTCTTAAACCACTTGCCATTGATGTTAGAGTAAATCCAGACCACGTTCATTGGTTCTTAGATGACGAAAATGATGTGCGGTCCTCACAATTTTTAGAGGACGCGTGCACGGAGTTCCAGGTGCAAGGTCTTGAACTTGATTGGACTTGCGTTGTGTGGGACGGAGACTTCCGCTATATGCCAAGCGGTTGGGTACATAAAGAGTTTTTAAGTTCGAAATGGACCAATATAAATAAACCTGAACGCCAACTCTATCAGACGAATGCTTATCGTGTTTTATTAACGCGTGCGCGTCAAGGCCTGGTGTTGTGCGTTCCTGAAGGCAATGCCGACGATGCAACGCGCTTACCGGAGTTTTACGATAGCACATATGAATTTTTAAAGAGTATTGGATTTGAAGTAATTTGATATGTAAAAAGTTGTTGAAGTAGTTGCAGCATTGATATGGGACAAGGATAAGTTTTTAATTTGTCAACGTCCGGCAAAAAAGAAAATTTTGAAGAATATTTCAATACAGTATTAAATCACCTTTAATAAGAAGTGGAAAAAGTTATGTTTAAAAACACGAAACAACAAATAGATACTCATTTAAAAACGCATTCCATTCGTTCAGCTGAAGATAACGCGGCAGTAACAACAATAAAGAACATCTTTAAAAATGACGGTAAAATTAAAGATACTTTTAGTGTCGATGAAAAATGGCCTAATCATGACGGCACTATCGAGCTTGTTCCAGATTTAAATTCAAGACGTCCTTACCAGAGTTTTTATGTCCAAATTAAAGGGACGTCTATTGTTGAAAGCAGTAGTGAAGGTAAACTTAAATATAGGTTACAGGATTTGGCATTTCCTGCATTTGCTTACTCGGTTACTTTAGACCCTTGTATATTATTTGTAGTAATTAATCCAACCAAACGCGGAGGCGAAAGAGTTTTCTGGAAATATATGTCGTCTGATTTTTTAAATTCAGTAGATTTTAATAAAACTACTCATTCCATTGAATTTGACGAAGAGGATGAAATTTTTAATAATGATGAATCTGTTGACGGCTTTGTAGAAAAGCTTGTTAAAATTTCTGAAATACATTCTTTTGCAAGCCGATTAAGCAAGACTGAATACAAAAAAGCGGATGTGTTGGAAATTATTATTAATAGCAGCAAAATGATTGAGGAATCAATTGACAGATTGGATTTTTACAATGATACTCGCGATAATATTTCACGCAGAATGTTAAATCATTTAGAAGGTCTGTGTACTGCTACGTTACTTTTAAATGCTTTTTCTAATGGGTATGAAAGGCCAAGCGAGAAAGAGGCGTGGGAAAATGCTTTATTATATATTGATACCAAATACCTTGCTACATTTTTGCAGCGACTTCGCTATTTAGCTCGTCGCATCCCCGCAGAAGGACAATCAGAACGTTTAATGGTTCAATATTATGATTTTTTATGGGAAATTAGAAAAACTGTATTAAAAGCGGAAAATATTAGAATTATATGTAATTTAGAAAAATTCCCCTTAAATTTGGATGACGATGACGAAAAATATCATAATATTATTGCATCTGCAGTAGAAAAAGTGCAGAAAAGTGCAAATATTTTCAGTTCATCTCGATATTTTGTACAAAAAAAGGAAATGTTCTTTGTTGGCGGTGAAAGATACTATGAAATAACTTTGCAGTTAGCAGGTATTTACGCAAGTAAATATAATAGACTTACAGTTTATTCAAAGCAAAACATATCTACAAATTATTCTATTCAAATCAGTTATAATGAGGTAGAAATCAAACTATGGGAAGCCTCAGATAATATTACTACAAACATTAAAGTTGTTACTGATTGGAAAGTATCCATTGATCCTACTGTACTTAATAAATTTGCCTCTCTTTTTAACAGAGGGTTAAAGATATCATCTCAGTATGGTGAATACACTGCGTTAATGGGATTTTTAACCGGCTCAGGGATTAACTTGTTGGATTTAATAGACTTTTCTTCAAATAAATTTGGTAGCATTTTGGATAAAATCTATGCTAAGGTAAATACAAAATATTTTAAAGAAATACTTGAATTTATTCATCAAAATTTTACCGCCAACTCTAAAATTAGAGGACGTAATGTTATTCGATATATTATTCTACAATTAAGAGAAGATATCATTGATGATGTTAAACTTGGTAAATATGATAAGGCTTTCCCCAGTAAAACAGTTTATTTGTCAAGTGCGTGCTGTCCTTTTGATAGCAATCCTATACTCTATAATCTTCCAAAGCACAAAACAAATTCTAAAACGGTACCAAATGATATTGTGCGAACGATAGGACTTAAAGATATTGCGGAGAATGCACTTTATTTAAAAATTAAGTATCTGTCTGAAACTACCGGAGAGGTATATATAAATCGAGAATCTTTGGATATTGAAAATGTTCCTGAACGGATTAAAGACTACAATGATTCGTTAAGTTCATATGACCGTTCTAACAGATGTACCATCAAAGAAGTCGATAATTATGTTTATATTGAGGACTATGAATATTCAACACTGGCGATTTTAAAAGAACTATTAAATTATTCAGAATCGGGTAATGCAGGACAGCAAAGCCTGAATAATGCTTTTTTAAAAACTCTAAAATTTGAGGACGATTTAAAAAGGATTGCGATAAAAAACGTATTTGTTGATTCTAAGGTTACGATTATTTATGGAGCCGCAGGAACAGGGAAAACAACGTTAATAAATTACATTTCTGATTTAATGAAAGGCAGGAGTAAATTATTTCTTGCCAAAACTCATACCGCTGAAGAAAATCTCAAAAGAAGAATAACGTCTCCCGGAGAATCAAGTGAGTTTATGGGTATAGATCAATACCTTAAACCCAAATCAGATAAAACTTATGACGTGATTTTTATAGATGAATGTAGTATCATAGATAACCGTTCAATGGTTAATATCTTAAATAAAATTGGACACAATTCTTTATTAGTGCTTGTCGGAGATATATACCAAATTGAATCCATAGAGTTTGGTAATTGGTTTGCATATGCAAAAGATATTTTAAAACAGACCGCTATAGTAGAGTTAACTAATAATTGGAGAACGCAAGATACTAATATCAAAGGATTATGGGATTCTGTACGAAATAGAGAAGTAAGCGTTTCTGAACAATTAGTGATTGATGGCCCTTTTTCAGCAGATATAGGGGAAATGATTTTTTCAAAAGATGATGAAGATGAAATCGTGTTATGTTTGAATTATGACGGACGATATGGGCTTAACAATTTAAATAGATATTTTCAAGATGCTAATCCTGAAAAATATTTTGTTTGGGGTGATTGGAAATATAAAATTGGTGATCGTGTTCTCTTTAATGACAGTCGTCGTTTCCCTAAATTATATAATAATTTAAAAGGACAAATTGTAGACATAGAAAAAACTGAATCTAGTATTTGTTTTACTATTGATGTTGAAACTATGTTAACAGGTATTGATGCGATTGTAAGTAATTTTGTTTATGTTGATTCCTGGGATAAAATAACAAGAATAAAAATTACCATATATGAGAATCTTGGGGGGACGACTGATGAGGAGAGAGAAGAAGCAAAAATGCGTTCTATTGTCCCGTTCCAAATAGCTTATGCCGTGTCAATTCACAAAGCACAAGGTTTGGAATTTCAATCAGTTAAAATAGTGATACCGCAAAGCAACTCAGAATTAATTTCGCATGGTATTTTTTACACTGCTATCACTCGAACAAAAGAAAAATTAAAAATATTTTGGAGTTCGGAAACTATGAAAAAAGTAACTTTAGGGTTTCAAAATGTAAATAATAAAAATCTTAGTTTAACAATGATTAAACAAAAATTAAGACAAAAATTGGAATAATAAACAAGTATCAGCCCGATTGAGAGTTCAATCGGGCTGGTTTTATGTTAAAAACTTTGGGGAGTATATGGGAACGGAAGTGCCCGAAAATTGGGAAGTATCGGGAATGAAAATTCCGTTCAGGGGAGTTTTGGGAAACTGTAAGTATCAGCGCCATCTTACGGGCTGTTTTTTGGTTTTGGCAAGGCATTTCTGCTTATTGCTAAAACACCTCGCCGGGGTTCGGATTCGGGGAGTTTGTCCCTGAATTTCGGGGATTTCCGTCGTATAAACAACTGAAATCGTGTGGCAAAAGTTTCTCTGAAATCGCTCTTTTCAACTTACCTCAAAGGACGTTTTGGGGGAATTAATCCGCCGGGTCTGCCTTAAAATAAAACAAGCCTTTCCCCAAGCTCGAAAACTCGTTGAATTTCCGCCCCGCGTTTATCGAGCAAATCGTTCAAACAATCCGTTTCGCAAACCGAAATTCTTTCTGCCGTCTCTATTCCCAAATGCCCGAAATAATGCTCCAGCGCATTTAAAATAAGTCCGTTTTCCGCCTCGCGCACACCTGCCCGCACGGCTATTGCAATGCCCTTAATCGGCTTGTCCGCCTTATACTTGCGGTTTGGGTTGGTATCGCCGTAAGGCGTCGTTCTGTCAATTAATATTTTAAGCTGAGCGGGCACGTCCGCCCACCACGACGGCGAAGCAATAACGACGCAATCGGAACTCAAAATATCGAGCACGGTATTTTTGACGTCGTCGCTTTGAACACATTCTCCGCTTATGTAGCAACTTTTACACCCGAGGCAACAGCCCGCTTTGATTTCGCCCACGCAGTACTTTTTTATCTCCGCGCGCCCGTTTACACCCTCGATAAACTTATCGATTAGGTAATTGCAGCTACCGTTTTTGCGCGGACTTCCGACAATGCAGGTAATTTTTTTCATAAGTTTAACCCCCTCAACCGTATTTGAAATATATTAACACAAATAAAAACATTTTGCAAGGTGCGTTTTGACGCTTGCTATCTGCGAAAAATGTGTTATAATGATTATAGTCAAGCGCAAAAAAGCGTATAAATAAACAATTGATAAAGAGGAAGGAATCAAAATGACTATTACTCAACTTACCGAAATTGTATCTACGGGCGACAAGAACCACATTCAGGAGCAGTTAAAGCAGCAAGGGTATATAAGTTGTTTTAAGCGCAAATACAATCAGCCCGTTGACAAGGCGGCTTTGTTCCTGGGCGATTTGTACGAAACCGAACTGTTCGCCGACGAGCCCAACAACCTGACCTATCAGGGCGGCATATATATGAACGTTCAGAACCACGAGAACTTCGAGTTCATCAATATCTGCGTGGGCAATCTGACCGACGGCGTTCCCGTGGAAATCACCACCTGGGCTAAGCAGATTTCGAACCGTAAAGAAAAGGTCTGAGGCGTGTCGCCTCGGCCAAGTCCTTTAATTGCTTGGTAGGTAAACAAACTTAATAACAGCAAAACTTAAAGCCGCGCGGCAAGTAATTGCCGCGCGGCTCTTTTTATTTTATTACTTAACCGCCACTTACATCAAGGCTCTGCCCTGCTTAGTGCCGATAACGGTCAAGACTTCGATTTCTTCGCCGGTAGCCGCGTCCACGTAAACGTAGTATTCGTTACCGTCGAGCTTGCCAACGAACTCATAGCACAGCACTTCGCCGCCGTCGAAGGGGATAACCGCCGTGCGCGAGCCGCTGATTTCCATATTGCCGTTGACGTTAGCCTTAGCCTGAGATTCGCTCATTGCGGGCTTTGCAAGGTTTCTTTCGCCGTGGTTCAAAACGTAGCTCAACGCTTCCACGCCCGTAACTATGCCGCGTTCTTCGCATACCTTGACCTTAACAAGGTCGGGGTAGAGGATAGCGCCGCTCTGCACGGGAGCAAAGTTAAGATTGCACGTCGTGCCGTTCTCGCTCGTCCAGACGGGCTTCAAGCCGTCGTAACCGATAGAGGTCAGGAAATCTTCCGCAATTGCAATGCACCTGTCAACCGAGAAGTTGTTCCTGGTGCAGTCCTTGTAGCTGTCGAAAGCCACAACCTTGCCGCCGAGCTTAGAGAGCTGTACGAACATTTCGCCGTCTTCGGTGTTGACGTTGACGTTGTAAACGGTAAGAGCGTCCGCAGTCGCCTCGCCCGTGCAGTCCGCGCCGCTGACCTTGTAGTCGGCAAAATACTGCTTGGCAAGCTCTTCCGCTTGCTGAGCGGTGATTTCTTCCGCGCCCTTCAAAGCCTTGGCGTTGGTCTTCTTAACGCTGTCGGAGAAAGGTCCGTCCTGAATACCTCTGGGTTCTTCGAACGTGGTGTTCTGCATGGTCGAGAAGCTCGTGCCGATAGTGCTCGACTTACCGCGCATAGCGTTGAGCATATCCTTGCCGTCGGTAGTGGAAATAAGATTGTTGATTTCCTGCTTTACCTTGGCGTTGGTCTCGTACATATATTCGAGCGACTTAATCTGCGAAGAGGTCAGCTCGCCGCCGTTAGCTACGGTGTAGAGCATCTGCTTTGCGCTGTCGCCCATCTTGTTGATGAAGGATGCCAGCTGTTCGGTCATCTGCATATCGATGGGGAATCTTTCCAAAATGGTTTCCGCCGTCTGGCTCTCGATAGCTATATCCGAGAGAACGCGCACTCTGTCGCGGGCGGAAGAGGAAGCCTTGGCTCTCGACAAATCGGCGTCGAGGTTGTCGATTACGGAGTTGAGCTCGTAGAGCGACTCGGTGTAAGTCGACGCCATATCAGCCTGCATATTGTCCATAGTAAGCCAGCCGAAAGTCAATACCGTGCCGAGGGCGAGGGTGGTTACGCCCAGGGATATTACCGCTGCAAGCCAGCCGCCGAAGCCGGGAGTGCGCCTTTTAGCCTTGTCGTTGCGCTCGGCGCGCTTTTCGGCGCGTACCTTTAACGCGTGTTCGCGCTTAGCCTTCTTTTCGGCAATATAAGCGTCGCGTTTTGCCTTGCGCGCCTCGCGCTTAGCCTGTCTTTCCTCGACGACTCTCTCGCGGCGAGCTTCCTTGCTCTCGCTCTTGAGCATATCTCTGCGCGCCTTGCGCTGTTCGGTGCGGGCGGCACGGCTTTCCTTTAAAGCGGCAATGCGCTCGAGCCTCGCTTCCTTGTGGGCAAGCTTGCGCTCTAAACGGGCCTGCTTTCTCTCTGCGTAGACCTTGGCTCTTGCCGCCTTCTTTTCGGCGCGCTGTTTAATCTTTGCCGCGCGCTTTTCGCTTACGGGCTTTTTAGCCTTGACCTTCTTAACCTTTTTCGCGCCCTTTTCCTTCTTGGACTTGACGCTCTTTTTTACTTCCTTGACGGGCTTTTCCGTCTTCTTTACGCCGCTCTTTTTAGCAGTCTTAGTAGATTTTTTAGCCGTCTTTTTATCGCCGGGCGCGCCGTCTTCGTTGGAAGCAAGCGCCAGCTTTTCAACCTTTTCGGCTCCGCTCGAAATATTCTTTTTCTGTGCCATATTCTAACTCCTCCTATATGGCGAATACGTGTTTACCGATAGTGGTAACCGTCTTTCTGCCGAAAATCCAACTGCTGGTAGCAACCGCGGGGTTGTAGTAATAAAGACAACCGTAAGTGGGGTCCCAGCCGTTAAGCGCGTCGCTTGCGGCGTTCATAGCCGTCTTGTCGGGCTCTAAGTTAATCTGACCGTCGGATACGGCGGTAAACGCGTGCTGCTGATAGATGACGCCTGCAACGGTGTTGGGGAACGCCGACGAAGCAACACGGTTCAAAATGACCGCGCCGACCGCAACCTGACCGGTGTAGCTTTCGCCGCGGGCTTCCGCGTAAATGCATTTAGCCAAAAGGTACAGGTCCGAATTGGTGTAGTTGGACGAGTTCGCGCTGCTGTTGTTATTGCCGCTCTGACTGTCCTTGTTGTTGCCCTGCTTGTCGAGCGCGTTGACACTCTCGTTCATGCCGAGGGCAACGTAGGTCGACCTGCCGCAGATACCGTCGGCGGTCAGACCGTTCTTGCGTTGAAACTTTTTAACGGCCTCGATGGTCTGTGCCCCGTAAACGCCGTCGACGGAGCCGTTGTAATAGCCCCATTGCTTTAAGCGGCGCTGAACTTCCTTGACCTCGCCGCCCTTTGAGCCTTGCTTTAAAACCGCAGTCTGAACAACGGGGGAGGAGGCGTAATCTTCCGCCGTCCCGCCATGAGTTCCGATTACGGCGCCCACTCCTGCCGCGGTGGCGAGAGCAAAGGCAGCTATGCCCGTAATAAGTGCTTTTTTCATTTTACCTCCTTGCCCCGTTTTCGGAGCTATGTTTTTATATCGTTGCAATTATTATGAATAATTAAAAAAATGTTATTCCTAAGCAAAACAAAAATTAAATTTATGGTATAAATCTTTTCACACCCGTCAATACATTGACCGAGGTGAATGAAATGAAAAAGTTTTTGATTGCTATTGCTCTTATTATTACGGTTGCGGTTACGGTGTTTATAGTGAATACAAAGAGCGCGGACAAGGTAAAGGCGTACGCGGACTATTTGAGAATCCACGTCCGCGCAAACTCCAATTCGGCGGAGGACCAGGAAGTTAAGTACGAGGTCAAGGACGAGGTAGTAAAATTCATTACTCCTTATATAAAGGAATGCGTGGACAAAGAGAGCGCGATGAACGTTATGCGAAACCTTTTACCCGAAATCGAAAAGGTGTGCGACAAGGCTTTGAGGGAGCGCGGATATACGTACGGTGCGCGTGCGAACATACGCGAAGAGAAGTTTCCCACAAGGGTTTACGGCGATTTGACGCTCGAAGAGGGAGTGTACGACGCTTTAATCGTCGAGCTGGGCACGGGCACGGGCGACAACTGGTGGTGCGTAATCTATCCGCCGCTGTGCTTTACTTCGGCAAGCGCGGACGTCGAGTACCGTTCGGTTATTATGGACATTATTAATAAATTCAAAGGAAATTAAAAAACAGCCCCGCGGCTTTTTGCCGCGGGGCTTTCGATTTATAATAGACAAATTCGTTTGTTTAATGATAAGGCGTAGTTTAAGGTGTAATAAGTGCCGCCCGAATTTACGCGCTTGTAGGCAATCAAAAGGTGGCAGTTATCAACCATATATCTGTCGCGCGCCTGCATACAGCCTTTGTAATAGTGGTCGCTCAGGACTTTCACTTCGTCGCAAGCTTGCAAAACTTTTTTATATCTTTGTTGTTCGGCGGGGGAAAAGTACTTGCTCTGCCCCTCGCACGGAATACATGCGATAAGCTTTATTTCGGGGTAAATGCTTTTGAGTTTCAATACGAGCTCGGCGGCAATCGTATCGAACCCGACCGCCATACCGCAGAGAAAGGTGGTGTAGCCCTCTTCTATGTACGCGGATAAAACCTGCTCGAAGCGCGTAGCGTCGAAATTGTCCCCGATTTGTCTGTGACCCGTAAAGGCGCAGACTTTTTCATTACTCATACCAACGGACATTTTCTTTCCTTACCCTGTCCGCGAGGATATTTTTCAGGGGTGCGCTTAACCTTTTTAATTATAACCAGAGTTCGGTTTTCGCCGTTCGGCAACTCGTACTTTTCGATATGTTCAATCTCTCCGCCTAAAATATCGATTGCCTTTTTCGCCTCTTCGAGCTCTTCGGAACAATTTCCCTTATATGCGATAAACTTTCCGCCGACCTTTATAAAAGGCAGGCAGTATTCGGCAAGAGTATTTAACCTGGCAACCGCGCGGGCTGTGCACACGTCGAACTTTTCGCGGTATTTTTTGTCCTTGCCGAGCTCTTCAGCGCGAGCGTTGACTACTTGTACACAACTTAAATTCAACTTATCGACAACCGCATTCAGATACTCGCACTTTTTGCCCGTGCTTTCCACCAAAGTAAACTGCAAATCGTCGCGGATAAGCTTTAAAGGAACGGAGGGAAAACCGCCGCCCGAACCGATTTCAACGACCGAAACACTTTTATCAAAGAACATATCACCCGAAACGCAGTCGAGGAAATGTTTTATATATATATCCTTTTCGTCGGTTATCGCGGTCAGATTAAACTTATTATTATAATCGAGGAGCAAATTTTTAAAGGCTTCGAACCTTTCTTTCTTTTCTCCCTGTAAAATTTCCCCGTAATACTGCAAATTCATAACGCAATAATTGTAGCATACAATTAAATGAGTTACAAGCTTTTTTATTCAAACGGTGCAATTGTATAAAAAGTTATCGACTAATTAACATTTTGCGGTTGATAACGGATTTTTCTTTCATTTTTCGTCAAAATAATTTTTTTTATATAACTTAGAAGTTTTTAATTATCGACTTATCCACTGTTTATCAACTTAAAACTGAACATAAACTTTTAAAAGAAAGTGCTCTCAAACGCTCTTAAAATTAGCTTATTTTGTTGCATTTTTCCGCGATTTTTGTTATTATAGTTAAGGCGTATTGCGTTCGGAGAAAAGTTATCTACAATTCAACCGGACACTACTAATATAACTACCTAATTAAAAACAATTATAATAAATTAAATTCTTTAAATTTTACAACGCGGGGAAGGAGCAAAATTATGAAAATTATCTGTGAAGGAATAGATTTATCGGAGGCGGTGTTAAAGGTTATCAAGGCGTGCGCGTCGAGAACTACCGTGCCCGTAATGGAATGTATTAAAATTTCGGCAAAGAACGACGGCATCACTTTGACCGCCACCGACGGCGAGATTGCCATTCAGAAAAAAATCAAGGCGGAAGTGTGCGAGGAGGGCGACGTCTGCGTTCCCGGTAAATTTTTCGCCGACTTTATAAAAAAGCTCGAAGGCGTTCAGATTACGCTTTCTTCTCAAAACGGTAAGATGGACATTATCTATGCCGACAGTCAGACCTGTATGCAGGTGCTCTCCGCCGACGACTTCCCGAAAGTGGATACGGACGTCAACGAAAATTCGGTCGTACTAAAGACGGACGAACTTAAAAAACTCATATCTTCCACGTCGTTCTGCTGCGCGACCGACGATTCGCGTCCCATCTTAAAGGGCTGTCAGATAATAGTTTCCGGCAACGATATCTGCGTGACCGCGCTCGACGGTTTCCGCCTTGCCACCGCAAAGGGCAAAGTGACCTCGTCGACGGGCGACCTCGAAATTATCTGCCCCGCAAGAACGCTCAACGAAATCGAAAAAATGCTGCCCTCCGACGGCGGCGAGACCGAACTCAAATTGAAGAGGGGAGTTCTTTTGGTCTGCGTCGAGGATACGGTTTTGACTTCCAGCTTATATAACGGCGACTTTATCAAAAAGGACAACATTATTCCCAAGACCTATCTTACCACGGTTACGGTAGAGAGAGAAATTTTAAAGGCGTCAATAGAGCGCGCGGCTATTTTGGTGCGCGGCGACAGGAACAGTCTTATTATTATGGACGTAGGTCAGGGCAAGATAGAGGTTTCCTCCAATTCCGAAATAGGCAACGTCAACGAGCCCGTAAAGGCGGACGTCGAGGGCAAAGATTTGAAGATTGCAATGAATTCCAAATTCATATCCGACGCAATCAACGCAATCGAAGAGGACGAGCTCGTTTTGTCCTTCAACAATTCGGTTCAGCCGTTTATTTGTGAAAATAAACAAAGCAAAGACGTATTATATTTAATTTTACCCGTAAGGACAACCAATAACGCTTGACTTGAAGTGTAAAAAAAGTTTAAAATGATTTAGTTAATAACGGTGTGTCACCGTTGCCAAGTCCTTTATTTGCTTGTGCAGTAACGGACTTGACATCAGCAAAACAATAAACCAATAAATGGAGTAAATAAAAATGAAAAGAACTTATCAACCCAAGAAAAGACAGAGAAGCAAGGTTCACGGTTTCAGAAAGCGCATGGCTTCGACCGCAGGCAGAAAGGTTTTAAAGAGAAGAAGAAACAAGGGTAGAAAAAAACTCAGTGCCTGAGTGGCAAGTCCTTTAATTGCGTAAACAGTTAACAGGCTTAGTTGCAGCAAATCATTAAAGCATAAATGAAATATCAGCGGCTCAAAAAAAACGCCGACTTTCAAAGGCTGTTTAAAAGCGGTAAAAAGGCGTATTCCAAGGATATAACCTTAATCTATACTCCCTGTAGATTTAAAACGGTTATGGGTATAGCTCTTTCCAAAAAGCACGGCAAGGCGGTTACGAGAAACCGCATAAAAAGGCTTATAAGAGCGGCTTTTTCAAATAACTTCGAAAAGCTTGACGGCAAGTATTCAATCGTCGTTTTGCCAAAGGTAAGGGACGAGTACTCCTATGCGGATATCGAGAAATCGCTTTTGACTTGCTTTAAGGCTATGGGCGAAACAAAATGAGCCGCCTGTTTTCGTATACGAGGTGGGCGGTTTTCAAGCCCTGGCTGTGGCTCAAAATTGCGGGAATGCATTTAATCGTGTTTTATCAGAAGCATTTTTCCCGCCATACCTGCCTTTACGAGCCCACCTGTTCCGAGTATACGAAAAGGTGCATAAACAACCACGGCTTTATAATAGGGGTGCTATTGGGTATCTGGCGCATTTTGAGGTGCAACCCCTTTTCAAAGGGCGGCTTTAATCCCGCTCCCGAAAATCATTTCAAGGTAAAATGGGTTTATTGAAAACCCGTTAATTTAAGTTAATGTATAATTTATTGGCAGAAAGCGGCACCTTGGGCTACGGCATCAAGGCAATAAGCGACGTCGGGCTGAACTGGATAGGTCAGCTTATTCGCATACTTATCGAGGGCATCGGTATAGTCGGTGTGGGCATTATAGTGTTCACGCTCATTTTAAAGACTATCGTTTTGCCGCTCGATATTTATTCGCGTATAAAGGGCAAAAAGCAGGCGCTCATTATGGAGCGTATGCGCCCGCAGATGGAAAAACTGCAAAAACAGTACGCCAACGACAAGAATATGTACCAGCAAAAGGTAGTCGAGCTGCAGAAAAAGAGCGGCTATTCCATGTTCGGCGCGTGCCTTCCCATGATAGTTTCGCTGGTTATATTCATTATCGTCTTCCAGGCGTTTTCAACCTATTCGCAGTACGCCAACTTAAGAAACTATAACGATATGGTCGAGGTGTATAACGGCGTCGTTCAGACGTACGTTATCGACAACCCCGACGCGGACAAGCACCCCGACGTTATTCCTTTCTTAGTTCCCGAAGAGGACGATAAGGGCAACGTTATAGACTATTCGGTCAACTACGATAAATTTGCGGAAAATTATTTAAAACAGTACGAAGAAACCTACGACGGCGAAAGTACGGTTGACGGCGTGTTCACCTTCCTTGCCAATGAGTATAAGTCCAATCACACGGGCTATGACGGCAGTTTCAAGGTCGAAATGGTTAACAAGAGCGTAAACGGCGAGCTGACCGATGCGGCGATAGGATTAAGGAACACTCTCGTTTCCAACTATCTCGAAGGTCCTGCCGCGCGCGAAGTCGAGGCTTTCTACGAGAGTGGTCATAACAACAGCTTTTTATGGGTTAACAACCTGTGGTACCCCGACAGTACGTTGAATAAGGAAATACCCGATTTCTCGAAGTTCAAATCGACCATAACCAAGGCGTCGATAGGCGACGATTACGCCGAAAGCTACAACAAGGTAACGGCGGCGCTCGACACGCAGAAGGGCAAGTATAACGGCTATTTCGTATTGATTATTCTCTCAATCGGGCTGATGCTGTTGCAGCAGTGGATATCCATGCGCGCAAACAAGTCGGTCAACGAGCTTTCCACGGTCGACGGTTCGGGCGCGAAGACCAACAAGTGGATGATGATAATGATGCCCATAATCTACGGTATATTCTCGTTCTTCTATTCGGCGTCGTTCTCGCTGTATATGATAACCAACACCGTTTACGGCATAGTTACGATGCTTATTATCAATAAATGCGTGGACGTGTGGTTCAAAAAGAAGGAAGAAAAGGGCGAGCTTGACGCATATCTGGCAAAGAAACAAAAAAGAAGCAGAAACGGCGGCGTCAAGAGCAGAAGCGTTAAAAAAGTAAAGTAATTTTGGCAGGAGCAGGAGATGGACGAAAAGAACGTTTACAGCGGCAAGACCGTTGAAGAGGCTATCGAGATAGGTTTGGCAACGCTGCAAGCAACAAAGGAGCAGGTGGAAATTACCGTGCTCGACGAGGGGAAGAAGAAGCTTATCGGCGGCACGAAGGCGCGCGTAAAAATCGTTAAAAAGGTTTCCGACGGCGCAAGAGCCGTGGAATTTATCGAAGGGCTGTTGGATATTTTAAAGCTTAACGCGGTGTGCGAACTCGTTTCCGACGGCGATAAAGTGGAAATCAACATTAAATCGACCGAGAGCAACCATATCATAGGCCGTCACGGCGAAGTACTCGATTCTCTGCAGTCGCTTGCGGGCGCGGTTGCCAATATCGGCAGGGACGATTACAAGCGCGTTGTCGTCGACTGCGAGGGCTACAGAGCGGGCAGAGAAAAGACGCTCACCGAGCTTGCGCAAAGGCTTGCAAAGAAGGCGGTAGAAAGACAGCGCAGAGTTACCTTAGAGCCCATGAATCCCTACGAAAGGAGGGTAATTCACTCGGCGCTTTCGGACAGCGAAGAGGTTAAAACGGTTTCCAGCGGCAAAGAGCCCGCAAGGTTCGTCGTCATTATCCCCAACAACGAAAAGCCTTACGACGGCAAGCGCGAAAGGAATTTCGGCGGAGAGCGCCGCGACAGAGGCGGAAGAGGTGACAGAGGTCACGGCGACAGAAGAGGCCGCGGAGATAAGCGCGAAGGCGGCGCACCCCGTTCGTCGGGCGGCGGCAAGGGTAAGCGCGAAATTCATTTCGGCACGTTTCTCGGCAATTCCGGCAAGCCTGAGGCTTGAGCCAAGTCCTTTAATCGCTTGAGCGATGGACAAGCTGACATCAGCAAAACGTAATAAAATCGAGTGCGGCAACAGAGCCGCACTTTTTATTTGTTATTTTTGTGCAAAAATTGACTAATTTTGAAAAAATTTCACAAAATTCCATTGCAAAACACTTGATAAAATTTTTGTTTTTGGTATAATGTGATTAGCTAATTACGTTTATCGGAGAAATACTATGACTATTACAGAAGCCGTAGCATACCGTTTGGGCGGTATTTTAAAAGAACGCGGAATGAAGAAAAAGACTCTGGGCAAGCTTCCCGGAGTAAAGGCGCAGAGCATAAGCAACATTTTCAGAAGTAAGAGTGTTGCGGGTATCAGTATGACCACGCTGTACCGCATTTGCCATGCTCTGGATATATCCATGTCGGAGTTCTTAAACGACCCCGTGTTCGACAACATCGAATTGCCCGAGTGACGTGTCGTCACCGCCAAGTCCTTTAATTGCTTGTCGATAGACAATCTAACAACAAAACTTAAAAAATTAACCCCCGCGGCGTTCGCCGCGGGGGTTTTCGTTATAATTTTTACTTCTTGCAGTTTTCTTTTAAGGTGTTAAGACATTCGGTAAGCTCGGTGGGGATACGGTCCTTAATCGTGCCGTTGTAGTAGCCCTCGATTTCTTCGGCCTCTTTCGCCCACTTAGCCTTGTCGACGGCGAGAATTTCCTTGAGCTCTTCCAAGCCGAACTTCTTGCCTTCGCAGATTTCGTAGTCGAGGTCGGTCAAATCGATATCCTCAGCCTTGGGCACGTAGCCGATAGCCGTTTCGTCCGCGTCGACCGTGCCGTCGCAGCGCTTCAATATCCATTCGAGAACGCGCATATTGTCGCCGAAGCCGGGCCACATAAAGTTGCCGTCATCGTCC
This sequence comes from uncultured Clostridia bacterium, assembly GCA_964468085.1. GTDB lineage: Bacteria > Bacillota > Clostridia > Christensenellales > Borkfalkiaceae > Coproplasma. The sequence goes on from CAYXTN010000009.1 coordinate 28,112, forward strand.
TGTCTGAACCAGTTTACGTTGAAAATCTTGGGAGGGTTGGAAACCACTTTGCCCATCTCAATCCAGTGCTGGAAGTAGTCGCCCATATGATAGCCCGTGAAAGGCTTCATAGCCATGGGGTCGTGGCGCAGAACGCCGACGGCGCCCGTTGCCGCCGCCGTCGTTTCGGACGACATAGCCGAGCCTATGAATACGCCGTGGTTCCAATCTCTCGACTGATATACAAGGGGAGTAGTGGAAGCGCGTCTGCCGCCGAAGATGATTGCCGAAAGAGGCACGCCTTCTTTCGAGTTGAAGTCGGGAGATACGCAGGGGCAGTTCTGTGCGGGAGCGGTAAATCTCGAATTGGGGTGAGCCGCATAGGTCGACTTGTCTTTCTTGTCGAACTTAGAAGGCGACCAGGGCTTGCCCGTCCAGTCGATGCAGTGCTCGGGCAGGTTCTTGTTCAAGCCTTCCCACCAAACGGTCATATCGTCGGTATTGAGCGCAACGTTGGTGAAAATCGTGCCGCGCTTGGTAGCAGCCAGTGCGTTGGGGTTGGAGTGCTCGTTCGTGCCGGGAGCAACGCCGAAGAAACCGTTCTCGGGGTTGACTGCCCAAAGTCTTCCGTCCTTGCCGACTCTTATCCACGCGATATCGTCGCCCACGCACTCGATTTTGTAGCCCTTTTCAAGGTAGTGCTTGGGGGGAATGAGCATTGCAAGGTTGGTCTTGCCGCAAGCGGAGGGGAAAGCCGCCGCCACGTATTTTTTAGAACCGTCGGGGAAGGTCACGCCGAGAATAAGCATATGCTCTGCCATCCAGCCCTCGTACTTGCCGAGATAGGAAGCTATGCGGAGTGCGAAGCACTTTTTGCCGAGGAGCACGTTGCCGCCGTAAGCGGAGTTGACCGAAATAATCGCGTTGTCCTCGGGGAAGTGCATAATGTATCTGTTTTCAGCCTCTACGTTGCACTTTGCGTGGAAGCCCTTAATAAAGCCGCCGTCCTTGCCCAAAGCCTGCAAAACTTCCTTGCCGACTCTCGTCATGATGCACATGTTCAGAACTACGTAAATGGAGTCGGTAACCTCGATGCCGTATTTTGCAAAGTCGCTGCCGACAACGCCCATCGAGTAGGGTATAACGTACATCGTTCTGCCTTTCATCGAGCCGCGCGCAATCTCCGCGCAGAGCTCGTAAGCCTGCTTGGGGTCCATCCAGTAGTTGATAGGACCTGCGTCTTCCTTGTTCTTGGTGCAGATAAAGGTTCTGTCCTCAACGCGCGCAACGTCGTTGACCTTGGTTCTGTGAAGGTAGCAGTCGGGAAGAAGCGACTGGTTGAGCCTGATAAGCTCGCCCGATTTGACGGCCTGTTTTCTCAGCTCGTCAATCTGCGCCTGAGAACCGTCAACCCAGACGATACTGTCGGGGCAGGCGAGGTCCGCGCTCTCTTTAACGAAATCCAAAATTTTCTGGTTTTTAGTGAGTGCCATATTTATCTCCTTAAAAAATCGAATACAAATTTAAATATTGGGTTGTGGCAAAATTTCCACATATACGATTATATCAAAACTGAAAAGTAAAATCAAATATTTTAATGTAAAATTCGCGTGAATTGTATGCGACAAATTTCCGTATTATTAAACAATAATAGTATATTTTTTCATACCGTTAAATATTATCATAGTATAAAGAAAATAAGGCGGGGGAAATTCTGTGGGCGCTTACGTCAAAAAAATTGCCGTTATAAAACAGGTCAAGGGCGGGTTCTCCGCCGACGGCGGCGCGGTTTCGGGGCTTGTCAAGTGCGAAACGTACGCGGGCTTTTTAAAGGTCGAAGTGTCGCTTATAAATTTCGCGCCGCTCACCGAGGGCAGGTACGTTTTGGGCGTTACCGACGGACTTAAAACGGTGACGTTCGAGGGGCTTTCCTACGAGGGCGAGGGCGACTTCAATTTAAGCCTCGGGTTCGCCTTTTTGGTGTGCTTTTGCCACAACACGGTCTCGCCGATTGCAAGCGCCGCGTGCGGTCAGATGGCGTGCGCACTGCCCGATTTGAAAGAGGAAATGACCAAGCTCGAAAACCTGCGCCCGCCCAAAGGCGGAGCGGCTTACGACGACGAGGCTATCACGGAGGTAAACTATTATGAAAGTTCTTATGAAGGCCGTGCCGCTTTACGCGAGATTGAAACGCAAGAGGCGGAACGGACAGCAGGCGGCGAAAATGAAGAGAATACTCGCGCTTTCCAAAGCGAGAAAGAGAGCCGCGTAACCGAATTTGCGGCGGTTAAGGCGGATAACGGACCGCTTGCGGGCGGTCTTGCCGGCGGCGATTTCTACTCGCGTATGGAGGGGGATATAAAGAAGATTTTCGCAACGTATCCCGCAGAGCCCGCCTTAGAAAACGCTATGGAGGGCAGTAAGTTCGCGCGAATATCCTACGGCGGCGACAAGTTTTACGTGTTCGGAGTTTTAAAGGTGGAGGGCAAGCCGCGCTATATCTGCTACGGAGTGCCCGCGCAAAACGGCGAAACTCCGCCGCCGAGCTTGAAGGACTGCGCAACGTACGTGCCGACGGAAAACGGCGGATTTTGGCTTACCTATCAGGACGCCGCAACGGGCGTAAGCGTGGTGATAAATAACTTATAAATTATTAAAAACGGCGCATACTTCTGGTATGCGCCTTACTTGTACTATCTGCACTGTAAATCTCATTATCTTAGGGATATGCGGGGGTGTATACGCCTTTTCGGGCTTTAACCTGCTGCTTTTTATAAGCTTTTACAACGTTACCGCAATGCGTTGCCTACTTGCCGTCGATTTAATATCGGCGCTGTTCGTCATATACGCAATGCTCGTATTCAAACCCTATAAGGGGCTTAAATAACTATATTGTCCAAAACGAGTTTGTCAAAGTCCACGCTTTCTGCAAAGTCGCGGGGAAGAAAACGCACGGTATTGAATTTCGCGTAATTGAAGATATGCGTTTTCAAGAGCACGGGCGTTGCGATATCCAGCCCCTCGCAGATATCCGCAAGGTATGTGAAAAATTCGCCGTAAGCGAATTTGTCCTCGCGCGAGTACGTGAGCTGTCTTTCTATTTTTCCGTCCTTAATGATTTTCGCCCAAATTCTAAACATATTATTATTTTCCTTTCTCGTCGATTTCTTTTGCTTGGGGCGCAAAACAAATCCGACGAATTAGGGCGTTGCCCTCTTGCCGCATTATTTAAGCGCCCTCGATTATCAGAAAATGCGGCAATTCACCTACTGAGGCGCAAGTGTGCGCAAATTGGGTCGCGCTGCGCAAAAACGCGGTTTTGCTTGCTACGTTGATTATTTTACTAAATTATAAGCTCAATGTAAACGATAAATTGACATATGCCTCAAAAAAAGTTAGAATAGTAGACGAGGTGACAAAAATGGAAGGCATTGAAAAGGATATTCTGTCAATTTTGGAAGCTGATTCGCGCATAACCGCGGACAGGCTCGCCGCCATGCTCGGCATAACCGAAAAGCAGGCGAGAGAAGAGGTCAAAAAGCTCGAAGAGCAGGGCGTTATCGTCAAGTACACGGCAATCACCAATTCCGACGTTTTAGACGAAAACAAGGTCGAGGCGCTTATCGAGGTCAAGGTAACCCCGCAAAAGGGCGAGGGCTTCGACGCTATCGCGCGCGAAATCGCCGAACACGCGGAGGTCAAAAACCTCTACCTTATGAGCGGCGGCTACGATTTGGCGGTAATCGTCGAGGGCAAGTCGTTAAAGAGCGTTTCGCGCTTCGTCTCCGAGCGCATTTCAACCTACGACACCGTGCTTTCGACCGCAACCCACTTTATACTTAAAAAGTATAAGGTCGAGGGCGCGTTAATGAAAAAATCCGAAGAGGGCAGATTGTCCGTACAACCTTAGTATATGCGTAATTTTGTAAACGAACGCGCGGCAAGCTTAAAGCCGAGCGGCATAAGAAAATTTTTCGATATCGTTCAGAATATGGAGGGCGCGATTTCGCTGGGCGTGGGCGAGCCCGATTTCGTCACGCCCTGGTACATACGCGACGCGGCGGTGCGCTCTATTAAGCGCGGCTTGACTCAATACACGGGCAACCGCGGACTGCCCGAGCTGCGCGAAAATATCTGCCGCTATATGAAGGAGCGGTTTAACGTTGTATGCGACCCCGCTCACACTTTGGTGACGGTGGGGGCGAGCGAGGCAATCGATTTGACCTTGCGCGCAATCTGCGATACCGGCGACGAAATTTTAGTTCCCGAACCCTGCTACGTTTCCTACGCGCCCACGGTAATTTTGGCGGGCGGCACGCCCGTGACCGTAGAGTGCACGGCGGACAACGACTTTATCTTGACCCCCGAAAAATTAGAGGCGGCAATCACCCCTAAAACCAAGGCTTTAATTCTCGCTTACCCCAACAACCCCACGGGCGCGATTATGACAAAGGAGCAATTGGAGGCGATAATTCCCGTCATCGAAAAGCACGATTTGCTCGTAATTTCCGACGAAATTTACGCCGAGCTTACGTACGTGGGCAAGCACGTTTCCATCGCTTCGCTGGGCAATATGTGCGGGCGAACGGTAATAATCAGCGGTTTTTCCAAGGCTTTTGCAATGACGGGCTGGCGAATTGGCTTCGTCTGCTCGCCGAAAGAGATTGACGAGGCGATATTCAAAATTCACCAGTACGGCATTATGTGCGCGCCGCGCGTTTCCCAGCACGCGGCGGTCGCGGCTTTAAGCGAGGGCTTTGCCGACGGCTTTTCGGTCGTAGAGGAAATGCGCGAGGAATACGCCCGCCGCGGAAAGTTTTTAGTCAACGCGTTCAACTCGTTGGGGCTAAAATGCTTCCAGCCGCGCGGCGCGTTCTACGTGTTCCCCTCGATTGAAATTACCGGGCTGGACGGCGAGGAGTTTGCAAACAGGCTACTCCGCGAGCAGAAGGTGGCGGTCGTTCCCGGTTCGGCGTTCGGCGACGCGGGCAGAAATCACGTGCGCTGTTCGTACGCGACCTCGCAGGAAAATTTGTCCGAAGCGATAGCAAGAATATCCGAGTTTGTTAAATCTCTGAAATGACATTCGTTTGACAAACGGCTGAAAATACTATATAATAATGTACGCGTTCCGTGCGGGAGCGCGTATTTTAATAAATCGAACTTATAAAGAGGTATATCATGGCAGACCAACAGTATGTAATGACCAAAAAAAATTACGACGCGCTCGTAGCCGAGCTTGACAACCTTGTTAAGGTTAAACGCCCCGAAATTATCGAGAGAATCGCCGAGGCGCGTTCGCACGGCGACCTTTCCGAAAACGCCGAGTACGACGCGGCGAGAGAAGAGCAGCGCTCCAACGAGGGCAAGATTGCCGAACTCGAGTACCAGATTAAAAACGCGGTCATTCAGGAAGAGATTACCGACAATTCGTACGTGCACCTCGACTCCGTCGTAACCGTTTACGACGAGGAAATGGGCGAAACCGAGGTTTACACGATAACCTCCGTCACCGACGTCGACGTTATGAACAACAAAATCTCGTCCGAATCGCCCGTAGGCGCGGCGCTTATGAGAAAAAAGAAGGGCGACGTCGTAACCGTGGTTTGCCCCGACGGCTCGTCATACAAGTTGAAAATCAAGGACATTAAGTAATTTATGCAGAACAATCAGAATAACGCGCCGCTCACCGAGGAAGAGGAGCAGGCGCAATTAATAGAACAGGCGCAGATTCGCCGCGAAAAGCTGGCTAAACTTACCGCCGAGGGCAACAACCCCTACGAAAAGACCAAGTACGAAGTGACTGCAAACTCGCAGTCGGTTAAGGACGGGTTCGACGAGTTAGAGGGTAAGGAAGTTTCCATTGCGGGAAGATTAATGAGCCGCCGCATTATGGGCAAGGCGAGCTTTTCTCACCTTTCCGACCGCGAGGGCCTCATTCAGATTTACGTCCGCCGCGACGACGTCGGCGAGGAAGATTACGCCTCGTTCAAAAAGGACTACGATATCGGCGATATCGTCGGCGTCAAGGGCTTTGTTTTCAAGACGCAGACGGGCGAAATTTCCGTGCACTGCACGCATATCGAAATGCTGTCGAAAGCGCTCTTGCCCCTGCCCGAAAAGCAGCACGGCCTGACCAACGCGGATATAAGATACCGCCAGCGCGACCTCGACCTCATAGTCAATCCCGAGGTCAAAAAGACCTTCGTTTCGCGCTCGAAAATATTGAAGGAAATTCGCGCATATCTCGACGGTATGGGCTATCTCGAAGTGGATACCCCCGTTTTAACCACGCTGGAAATAGGCGCGGCGGCGCGCCCTTTCAAGACTAAGCACAACGCGCTCGACCTTGACATGTACCTGCGTATAGAGACCGAGCTCTACTTAAAGCGCCTGATTGTCGGCGGGCTCGAGAGAGTGTACGAGGTGGGCAGAATTTTCCGCAACGAGGGTATGGACGCTTTCCACAACCCCGAGTTCACCTCTATCGAAATGTACCAGGCGTATACCGACTATTTCGGTATGATGGACCTCATCGAGGACTTGTACAAGACGGTAACGCAGAACGTTTGCGGCACTACGCAAATCAGCTATCAGGGCACGCCTATCGATATGGGCGCAAAGTGGACGCGCCTTACCATGAAGGAAGCGGTTAAAAAATACTGCGGCGCGGACTACGATGCGTGGGCGGACGATGAAAGCGCGCGCGCCGCGGCGAAGGAATTGCACTGCGAAGTGCCCGAGGGCGACAAGGCGACCAAGGGTCACGTTTTAATCGCGCTGTTCGAGGAGTTCGTCGAGGATAAGCTTATTCAGCCGACGATAATCTACGATTACCCCGTGGAGAACTCGCCGCTTGCAAAGCGCAAGCCTGCCGACCCCGCGTTCACGGAGAGGTTCGAGTATTTTATCTGCGCTCACGAGTTCGGCAACGCGTTCTCCGAGCTCAACGACCCCATCGACCAGAAGCAGCGCTTTGTAAAGCAGGTTGCGGAGAAGAGGGCGCAGGAGCCCGGCTGCAACGCTCAGGTCGACGAGGACTTTATAACCGCCTTAGAGTACGGACTTCCCCCCACGGGCGGACTCGGTATGGGCGTCGACCGCCTCGTAATGCTTCTGACGGACAGCTCGACAATCCGTGACGTAATCTTATTCCCCACAATGAAACCCAAGAAATAATATGAACTATAAATACGAAATTTTATCGCAACTCAATAAAATCAAGGGCAAGGACAAAAACCGTCTGCATATGCCCGGTCACAAGAATTTAGGCGATTTCAAGTCGCAGTTTCCCGTTGCGGCAATCGACTTTACCGAGCTGGATATCACCGACGATTTGAGCTGTCCTTCGGGCGTCATCAGACAGGCGCAGGAGGATATAGCCGAAATTCTCGGGGCAAAGAGGGCATATATCACGACCGACGGTTCGTCGTCGGGCGTTATGGCAATGCTCTTCGTCGCGGCGGCTTACGGCAACAAGATTATCGTGCCGCGCAACTCGCACAAGAGCGTTTTCAACGCGTGCCGCCTTTTAAACTTAGAGCCGGTAATCGTGCAGGGTGCGGAAGAGAACGGAGTATTGACGCCCCCGCCCGCCGAGCTTATCGAAACGCTTATCGTCAACGACGTGAATATCGCGGGCATGATAATAACCTCGCCCGACTATTACGGCAATATCGCGCCGCTCGATAGTTACGCGCAGATTTTAAAGAAGTACGAAAGGCTTCTTTTTGCCGACGGCGCGCACGGCTCGCACCTTATGCTCAACGAGGACAGAGAGGGCTATGCGGGCGTTTACGCGGATATGTGGGTGGACGGCGTTCACAAGAGCCTGCCCGTTTTAACGCAGGGCGCGGTTGTTTGCGTGAACAACGAAAAGCTCATATCCCGCGCGGAAGAGGCGCTGTCAATATTCCGCACGACGTCGCCCAGCTTCCCCGTTATGGCGAGCGTGGAGTACGGCGTCAAGTACTTTATCAACAACCCCAAATATTTCATACGCGCATATAACCTTGTCAACGAATTGAAAAACGGTCTGGAGGGAATAACTTTATACCCCTCGAAGGACTGGACCAAGTTCGCGGTGGACTTCAAGCCGCTCGGCATTTCGCCCTACCTTGCTGAAGAAATTTTCCAGAAGAAGGGCATATATCCCGAGTTTAACGACGGCAGATACATTCTTTTCTATCTCTCGCCGTCGGTCGAGCCCTTCCACATAAACGAGTTCAAAAACACGCTCTTGTGGGTGTGCGCGCAGAAGAAACTGCAAGGCACATATAAGGACGTGCCGTCCGTTCCGACGGCGGACAGAACGTACAGCTTTCTGTACGCGTACCGTCAGAAGACGGAGTGGCTTCCCTTAAAACAGGCGGTCGGCAAGATGTGCGCCGACAACGCGGGCATAACGCCGCCCTGCCTTCCCGTGGTAATCGCGGGCGAAATGATAGGTCAGCAGGCGGTCGACGTGCTCTCGAAAGCGAAAAACACCTTCGGCATTGTCGACGGCAAGATTAAAGTGGTAAAGAGATGAGGGGCAAGTTTATAACCTTCGAGGGTTGCGAGGGCTCGGGCAAGAGCACGCAAATAAGACTTCTTTCCGAAAAGCTTACGGCGCTGGGCATAGACTTTATCGTCACGCGCGAGCCGGGCGGCAGCGACGTTGCCGAGCAGATTCGTAAAATAATCTTAGACGGCGGCAACGATAAAATGTGCGACGAGTGCGAGGCTTTATTGTACTCGGCGGCGCGCATACAGCACTTAAAGGAAATCGTCGAGCCCGCTTTGGCTGCCGGCAAGCTCGTGGTCTGCGACAGATACGTGGACAGCTCGCTTGCGTATCAGGGCGCGGCGAGGGGCTTGGGTCAAAGTTACGTAGAGGAAATAAATTCCGCGGCGCTTGAAAACTACCCGCCCGACTTGACGGTGTTTTTGAACATTGCGCCCGACAAGGCGTTCGAGAGAAAGCACGGCGCGGATTTGAACGACCGTATGGAAAAGCAGGGGCTGGAATTTCATATGAAAGTGTACGAAGGATATCTGTCGCTTTTGGAGAAATACCCCCGCATATGCGCCGTCGAATGCGGCGGAACGAAGTGGGAAACTTCGGACAAGGTGTTCGCACTGCTCAAAGATAAAGGGATAATTTAGTTTAGGAAAATGGAACGGCTGATATGCACAACGGCGGCGTATAAAATATTTTGCGGCGACAAGCGGGCGGACAGGCTCTCGCACGCGTATATGCTGTATTTTGCCGACGCGCGCAATCTGCGGTCCGCGTTAAAACTGTTCGCTCTGCAATTTTTCGGAGCGGACAGAGAGGACAGAAACGGCAGGCTCGTTTTATCCGAGGGGCTTTCCGACTTAAAGGTATATCCCCGCCCCGATAACAAGCTTACGGCGGACGCGGCGGCGGCAATCGTCGAGGACGCGGCTTTAAAGCCGTTGGAGTACGATAAAAAGCTGTACGTAATTTCCGACTTTCAGACGGCTTCGCCCATATTTCAGAACAAGCTTTTAAAGGTGCTGGAAGAGCCGCCCGCGGGCGTGCATTTCCTTCTCGGCACAACCTCGCTCGCACCCGTACTCGACACGGTCAAGTCGCGGGTAAAACTTCTGGAAGTGCCGCTGTTTACTCCCGAACAGATTTTCGCGGCGTTACAGCGCGGGGGCGAAAACCCACTGAACAGGTCGGTGGCGGAAGCTTGCGGCGGAGTTTTGGGAGCTGCTCAGGATATGCTGGGCGGCGGCTGGTATAAAGAGGTAGCGGGCGCGGCGAAGGAAATCTGCGCGGCGGACAGCGTGGCGAAAGCGACTGCGGCGGCGCTTAAGTACGGAGATTTCAAGCACAAAAGCGAGCTTCTATCCGAGATGCAGCGCGTATACTTCGGCGAGGTGAAATTATACGCCGAAAACGCGGAATACGAGGGTAAAATATCCAAAGGTGCGGCAATATATGCCGTCGAAAGCATAAACGGCGCGTTTGCCGACCTTAAATTCAATGCGAACTTTTCTTCGCTTTTATACGATTTTTTGTTGCGCGTTGTGCAGAATAATAAGTGATTTATATATGATAAAGGTAGTTAGTGTAAAATTTAAAAACGGCGGCAAGCCGTACTATTTCGCGCCCAACGGCAAAGAGACTTACGAAAAGGGCAAAGGCGTAATAGTCGAAACGGCTAAGGGGCTGGAATACGCCACGGTCGTTCAACCCGAGTGCGAGGTCGAGGACAGCGAAATCGTCGCGCCCTTAAAGCCGGTGGTGCGTATCGCCACCCAACGCGACGAGGAGCAGGTCAGGCGCAATGCGGAAAAGAGGGACGGCGCTATGCTCACCGCCAAGGAAAAGATAGCCGCGCGCGGACTCGAGATGAAGCTCGTCGACTGCGAGTTTGCCTTCGACGGCAGTAAGGTCGTGTTCTATTTCACGTCCGAAAGCCGCGTGGACTTCCGCGAGCTTATTAAAGATTTGTCGTCCACGTTCCATATGCGCATAGAGCTTAGGCAGATAAATATCCGCGACGAGATTAAGCTTACGGGTGGACTTGCGCCGTGCGGCAGGGAATGTTGCTGCTTGGGCTGTATGTCCGAGCCGAAAAAGGTTTCGGTCAAGATGGCTAAAAATCAGGGCTTATCGCTCAACCCGAGTAAAATTTCGGGGCTGTGCGGCAGGCTTATGTGCTGTCTTTCCTACGAGGACGAGTACTATTCCGAAGCGTGCAAAAAAGTGCCCAAATTAGGCGGCACGGTGGATACCCCCAACGGCAAGGGCACGGTAGTCAACGTCAATATGCTCAAGATGCAGGTCAAGGTCAAAATCGAGCAGAACGACGCCGTTTCCTATCACGATTTCGGCGTGGACGAAATTCGCTTTATGCGCGGCAACGTCGTTATGGGCAACGAAAACTTAGGCGAAGAGAGCGACGAAAAGAGCGAAGAGAAGACGGAGAGCGTTCAGCCTCAGCCCGCGCAGGAGAGGCGTAACGAGCAAAAGCGCGAGCACGGCAACAACGAAAACCGCCGCGAGGGCAAGCGCGACAAAAATAACCGTAACCGCAATCTAAGCGGCGGAAAGCCGCAGGGCAACCGCCCGCAAATTAGCGGCGAAGGCAACCGCAATAACAACAATAATAACCGCAACGAAAACGGCGGTGCTCCCGAGAAAAAGAATAAGGATAAGTTCAAAAATAAAAAGCGGCACGGCGACAAAAAGCATAACGGACAGAACCCCGCGCAAAACGGCGGGCCGACCTCTGAGCAATAATCGGCAAAAAATTTGTTTTTACCCCTTTACAGAGGGAATTTTGTGTGATATAATAAATCAAACTGAAAACGGCTGTCCGTCGTTTGAGAATACATTTATGGAGGAGTATCATAATGTCACATGTAGTTACTGACGAGTGCGTAAGCTGCGGCGCATGCGCTGCTACCTGCCCCGTAGGCGCTATTTCCGAGGGTGCTGACAAGTATGTCGTTGACCCCGACGTTTGCATCGATTGCGGTGCTTGCGAAGACGGTTGCCCCACGGGCGCAATCAAGGCTGAATAATAGTTTAGCTAAAAAAGGGCGGGGCGTGTTGCGCCCCGCTTTTTTCTTGCTTATGACCTTAGTATTAAAAGACGGCGAATGTGCGGAAACGCTGTTCGACGACAAGATAATAATTCAGAATATATCGCTGTACCGCTTCACTTCGGACAGCATACTTTTGTCGCGCTTTGCAAAGGGTAAGAAAAACGATAACGTTGCCGACTTCTGCGCGGGTAGCGGCGCGGTCGGCTATCACTTTCTGTGCTTAAACCCGCATATTTCGAGCCTTACGCTGTTCGAGCTTCAGCCCGCCCTCGCGGATATGGCAAGGCGAACGGCGGAGGCGAACGGGTTTGACTGTAAGGTGGTCGAGGGCAGAGTTCAGGATATAGGCGACAGTTACAACGGCGCGTTTTCGCTAATTTTATGCAACCCGCCCTACGAGCGCGGCGGCTTTGAAAATCTCTCTTACGAAAAGGCGATTTGCAGAAAGGAAATGACGGTAACGCTGTCCGAAATCATAGACGTTGCCGCCAGAAAGTTAAAGTTCGGCGGGCGGCTTGCTATGGTCAACCGCGCCGACAGACTTGCGGAAATTTTCTACACGTTAAAGGGAAAGGGCTTAGAGCCTAAGAGAATGCAGTTTATCCGCGGTAGCGAAAACAGCGCGCCCTACGCGGTTATGGTAGAGGCGGTCAGGGGCGGCAAGCCGTCGCTTGAAATACTGCCCGATATCGTCAACACGCGCGAAAACGGAGGAGGCACGCTATGATTTATTTTGTCGCAACGCCCATAGGTAATTTGGACGATATAAGTTTGCGCGCCCTGAAAACTCTGCGCTCGGTGGACGAAATCTACTGCGAGGACACCCGCCACACCATAAAGCTTTTAAACGCTTACGAGATTAAAAAGCCGCTCTTTGCCTGTCACAAATTCAACGAGCGCGAGGCGGCGGAAAAAATAATCGCCTCGGCGCGGGGCGGCAAAAATATCGCAATTGTGTCCGACGCGGGTATGCCCGTCATATCCGACCCGGGCAACGTCGTGTGCGCGGCTTTAAAAGAGGCGGGGCTTGAGTATACGGTTGTACCGGGGGCGAACGCGTTTTTGTCGGCGCTTGTGCTTTCGGCATTGCCCGCGGACAGATTTGCCTTTATCGGTTTTCTTCCCGACAAGGAGGGCGAGCGCAAAAAGGTGCTCGAAAGGTACAAAGACTGCGACCTTACGTTGTGCTTTCACGTAGCCCCGCAGGATATTGACCGCAATATATCCTCGATGTACGCCGTTTTCGGCGACAGACGCGCGTGCGCGGTGCGCGAAATTACCAAGCTTCACGAAGAGGCGGTAGCCTTCAATCTGAAAGAAGGCTTATCGGGCGAAAAGCGCGGGGAGTACGTGATAGTCGTGGAGGGCGCGGCGGAGCGCGAGAATCCTTTAAACGCTCTTAGCGAGAGGGAACATATACTGTATTATATAGAGCGCGGAATGGACAAGAAAGAGGCGCTTAAAGCCGCCGCGCGAGACAGAGGAATAAGTAAGTCCGAGCTGTACAAATTCAGCCTGGATTTATAGGAGTATACTTATGAAGAATAAAAAAAGAAAAGACGAGATAGCGGCGGCGGACGCGGCGGTTATGCTCCCCGCGCACGCTTCGGGCGGCAAGCGTAAGGCTAATGACGCAATACCCGCACAGCCCGAAAAGATGACCATTTACGAGTATGAGGAAAAGTACGTTAAAAGGCAGAATACCAAGAGCGCGACGTTCTTTCTGCGGCTGTTAATCGCGCTTATCGGCGTATTTTTCGTATGGTGCTTTTTCACCTTATCGAAGAGCATCTGGGAAATGAACGAATACGCGGGCTACGCGGCGGCGGGCGTTTCGCTGATTTTGTTCATTGTTTTCTACATAGTGCCCGTGGTCAAGATTTTAAAGACCGACTACTTCGTGACGGCGGTCAACTACAAGACTGCCGCGGCGGCTAAGCGCAAGAACAAAAAACTGCGCTTCGAAATCGCCGAAAAAATCGTCGATTTGTGCCACAGCGTTGCGGGCGTGGGCTGGTACGACAGCGCGACCGTCGAAAAGCTGGAGGCGGGCGTTAAGTACCACGACGACGGCGTTATAAAGGAAAACCTGACCGCGCTGTATAACGGCTCGGTTAAAAGGAGCGCGCGCGACGTCATCTTCAAGTGTTCGATGAAATCGGCAATGTATTCCGCGCTCTCGCAGGAGAGCAAAATCGACACAATGCTGGTTGCGACCGTCAATCTTCAGATGATTAAGGACATAGTTTTCCTGTACGGCTTCCGTCCGTCGGACACGCGGCTCGTCAAAATTTTCGCGGCGGTGGTGCGCAACGCGCTCATTGCCTACGGGCTCGGCGGGCTGAAAATCGGCAACGGAATTGCGCGCACGGTGGGCGACGCGGCAAAGGGCATACCCCTTTTGGGTTCGGTCATTTCGGTGCTTGTCGACAGCTCGGTTCAAGGCCTTGCCAACGGCACGCTGTCGGCGGTCATAGGCTATCAGACCATACGCTATCTCAATACCGAATATAAATTGCAGAACATTCTGGACGGCGTGGACGTGGGCGAAACGGAGGAAGAGCTTGCCGAAACGTGCGAGGATATCGAGAAGGAACTCAGAAAGAACAAGGGCAAGCGCGGACCCGTGCCCGTATAAATAGGTAAAAGTTAAGCCCCGCGGCGATTTCGCCGCGGGGCTTTAATGTTATTCGATTAGATATCGGTTTCCGTATCGGCTGCCGCTTCGGTTTCAGCTTTTTCAACGGTAGCAGCGGCGGTTGCCGTGCCGTCCTTGAAGTAGCCGATGTTTCTTTCCTTGTTCGGGTCGAACATAAGATTGCAGATAGAAGCAACCAACTGGTAGATGCCGAACGTTATCATCGTAAGGAAGAAGTAAGCTAACGACCTGGACTTATATCCCGCGGGCTTAAGCGAAGTATGATTGATAACGATACTTCCTATCCAACCGAGGAAAAACGTAAGCAAAAAGCGTACAAGATTGTTGTTGTTTTCCATAATGACCTCTCTTAAATGTAAAAATTTTGTGAATTTATTATACAATACGTATATGTCACTGTCAAGAAGTTTAGAACACTTTATACGTCAATATATAACCTTATCTATAACGCCGCCGCCGAGGCAACGCGTGTCATCGTAAAACACCGCGTACTGCCCCTCGGTGACCGCGCGCTGTTTCTCCGCAAATTTTACACGCACGTTACCGCACTCGGGTATAATCGTAACTCGCTGTTCGCCCTGACGGTAACGGAACTTGGCGGTACATTCGAAGGGGGATATGGGCGGGGCAATGCCTATCCAATTTAAGCCGCTGACCTCGCACTCGCGCGAATACAGCGGGCTCTCGTCGCCGTGCGACACGTATAAAATATTGTTCTGCAAATCCTTTTTAACGACGAACCATCTGCCGGTTTCGCCGCTTTTGCCGCCGATATTTACGCCCCTTCGCTGACCTATCGTGTAGTGCATAAGCCCGACGTGCTCGCCGACCTCTTCGCCGTCCAAAGTGAGTATTTTTCCCGACTTGGTGGGCAGATATTCCATAAGGAATTTGCGGAAGTTGCGCTCGCCGATAAAGCATATGCCCGTACTGTCCTTCTTTTTCGCCGTGGCAAGCCCGTTCTTTTCCGCAATTTTTCTGACCTCTTCCTTGGGCAAATCCGCAAGCGGGAAGAGTACGTTTGCAAGCTGAGGCTGGGTAACCTGATTTAAAAAATAGGTCTGGTCCTTGCCCTCGTCGCGAGCCTTTAAAAGGTAGTGGTTGCCGTCCGCATTATGGTCGATGCCGCAATAGTGCCCCGTGGCGATATAGTCCGCGCCGAGCGATAGGGCGTACTCTCTGAACGGCCCGAACTTGATTTCGCGGTTGCACAAAACGTCGGGATTGGGCGTTCTGCCCGCCGCGTACTCGGCTAAAAAGTACTTGAAAACGCGCTCTTGGTACTGCTCGGCAAAGTTCACGCTGTAATAGGGGATATCCAAAAGCGTGCACACTCTGCGCACGTCGGCGAAGTCGCTCTCCGCCGTGCACGCGCCGTCCGCGCCGCTCTCTTCCCAGTTGAGCATAAACAAGCCTATTACGTTGTAACCCTGCTCTTTTAATAAAAGCGCCGCGACGGAACTGTCCACGCCGCCGCTCATACCCACAACTACGGTTTTCATAATCGACAAAATTATAACACGGCTTGCCGCCGTTTGCAATAAAATGCGTTTGCGTTTGCGCAATTTCGGTGGTATAATTGCGGTA
>CAYXTN010000010.1:0-41303 GCA_964468085.1 uncultured Clostridia bacterium
ACGGCAAGTACCAGTATTTGGTCGAATACAACAACTCGATTAACCTTATGAAGGGTGCAATCGAGGTCAGCGAAAGGTTCTCGACGGTCAGCCCCAAGTACGCGGACGAAATCAAGGACGCATACTACGCTCACGGACTCGACCCCATTATCCGCAACAATTCGTTCAAGCTGCGCGGCATCTTAAACGGCATTGACGACAAGGGTTACAACAGCGAGCTTGACACGCACCTTTTCGCCAACTTCACGCCCAAGGATTTGAGCGGCAAAGCGGTCTGCAAGAAAGAATTGCAGAAAATGCTCAATCTGCCCGAAAAGCCCGACACGCCGATTATCTCTATGATATCGCGCCTCGTTTCGCATAAGGGCTTAGACCTCGTAACCAACGTTATCGAGGAGGCGTTGCAGGACGATATTCAGCTCGTCGTGCTCGGCACGGGCGACTATCAGTACGAGTCGTTCTTCCGCGACCTTGCGAGAAGATATCCCGACAAGGTCAGCGCGAATATACAGTTCAACGGCGACCTTTCGAGAAAGATTTACTCGGGCTCGGACATCTTCTTGATGCCTTCCAAATCAGAGCCTTGCGGACTTTCGCAGATGATAGCCTGCCGCTACGCAACCGTGCCCATCGTAAGGGAGACGGGCGGTCTGTACGACAGTATCAAACCTTTGGAAAACGGCTATACTTTCGCCAACTATAACGCGCACGATATGCTGTACGTTATAAGAAAAGCCGTCGAAGATTATAAAAATAAAGAACAATGGGCAAAAATCAGATATAAAGCGGCGGTTTCGGATTTCAGCTGGAACAAATCGGCTAAGGAATACGAGGCCTTGTATCTGGAAATGCTTAAATAATTATACAAGTTACAGGAGAATATAATGAGCTTAACTGCTATTACCGAAAAGGAAGTAAAGGACCTTGTAAAGGGAAAACTTTCAAGGTATTTCGGCGTCGCGCCCGCCGAGGCTTCCAAAGAACAACTTTACAGAGCTGTTGTTATGTGCGTAAGGGATATCTTACTCGAAAAGAGACAACACTTCGCAAAAAAGTGCAAGGCCAAGCGCGCAAAAAGGGTTTACTATCTGTGTATGGAATTTCTTTTGGGGCGTTCGTTGAAGAACAGTTTATACAATTTGGGAGCAATCGATGCGTTCTCTAAGGCGATTTCGTCGTACGGCGCGTCGCTTGACGATTTGTACGAACTCGAACCGGACGCAGGTCTAGGTAACGGCGGTTTAGGCAGATTAGCGGCGTGCTTTATGGACGCGCTCGCGTCGGGCAATTACCCCGCAATGGGTTATTCGCTCCGCTACGAATACGGACTTTTCAAACAGAAAATCGTTGACGGCTGGCAGATAGAGCTTCCCGACGTTTGGCTTCCGGGCGGCGAAGTATGGCTTACGCAGAGAACGGATAAATCGTTTATCGTCCGCTTTAACGGCAGAGTCGAAGAAAAGTGGACGGACAACGGTATGCAGCTCAACTATACCGATACTCAGGATATCGAGGCGGTCGCTTACGATATGATGATTTCGGGCAAGGACAGCGAAGCTGTCTCCGTATTGAGATTGTGGAAAGCGAAGCCCTTGCAGGACTTCAATATGAAGCTGTTCTCGCAGGGCGATTACTATCAGGCTATGACCGAGGACAACGACGCGGAAGTGCTCACAAAGGTACTTTATCCTGCCGACAACCACGTCAACGGCAAGTCGTTGAGGTTAAAACAGCAGTATTTCCTGTGCTCGGCGTCCATACAGAACATAGTCGACGACCACCGCCACAGATACGGCAATTTGAAAGATTTGCCCAAGCTTGCGGCAATTCACTTAAACGATACGCACCCCGCAATGGCTATTCCCGAGCTTATGAGAATACTCATTGACGAGTACTATTACGACTGGGACGAGGCGTGGGCAATCACCACGGCAACCTGCGCATACACCAACCATACGGTCTTGGCGGAGGCGCTCGAAACGTGGTCTGAAGACCTCGTTGCGCGTATCGTGCCCAGGATTCATACGATAATTCAGGAAATCAACAGAAGACTGTGCGAACAGCTTTGGAACAAGTTCCCCGGCGAGTGGGCTAAAATTTCCAGAATGTCGATTATCGAGCACAGCCGCATTAAGATGGCAAACCTTTCGGTGTACGGCGGTCACAGCGTAAACGGCGTTGCGGCGCTCCACAGCGAAATTATCAAGAAGTCGGTATTCAAGGACTTCTACGATTTTTCGCCCGAAAAGTTCACCAACGTTACCAACGGTATCGCGTACAGAAGATGGCTCTGTCAGGCTAACCCCGAGCTCACCTCGCTTCTGTGCGACTGCATAGGCGACGGCTTCGTGCACGACAGCTCGCAGCTTGCAGAATTTAAGAAATTCGAGGACGACAAGACGGTTTTAAAGCGCCTCGAAGAGATTAAGGCAATCAAGAAAAAGCAGTTTGTCGATTACGCGCTCAAAAAGCAGGGCTTTGTAATCAACCCCGACAGCTTGTTCGACACTCAGGCAAAGCGTTTGCACGAGTATAAGCGCCAGCTTCTGAACGTTCTGAACATAATCGACCTCTATCTCGATTTGCAGGAAAATCCCGATATGAACATACAGCCCAAGACCTTTATTTTCGGTGCGAAGGCTGCGCCCGGGTATTCGATGGCAAAGCAGATAATAAAGCTGATAAACTTCCTGTCCGCGGATATCCGCAAGAACCCCAAGATAAGCGAGAAGCTGAGCGTCGTCTATATGGAGGACTACAACGTAACGATGTCCGAAAAGCTTATGCCTGCGTCGGAGGTTTCCGAACAGATTTCGCTTGCGGGTAAAGAGGCGAGCGGCACGGGCAATATGAAGTTTATGATTAACGGCGCGCTGACTATAGGCACGCTCGACGGCGCGAACGTCGAGATGGCGCAGGCGGTAGGCGACGAGAATATCTTCATCTTTGGTCTGAAGTCCAACGAGGTGGACGATATCTGGCGCGCGGGTTACAGCTCGTCAAAGTACTATAACGACAGCCCCAAGCTCAGAAGAATTGTCGAGGCGCTCATTATAGGCTTTAACGGTCAGTCGTTCTCCGATATGGCAAACTATTTGCTTACGGGCAGTCCCGTTGCCGACCCTTATATGTGTATGGCGGACTTCGTTTCCTATTCGAGAACTCAGCACCAGATTTCCGATTTGTACGTAAACGACAAGATGAAGTGGAACAAGATGTCGCTTAGAAATATTGCGGCGTCGGGCTTCTTCTCGGCGGACCGCAGTATAAAGCAGTATGCCGAAAACATCTGGAACTTAAAGCCGCAAGGCAAAAACGACAAGTAATTAAAAGCCCGCCGCCAAAGCGGCGGGCTTTTTCGTATAATATTAAGAGGTGATTATTATGGACGAATTTAAGGACTTACGTATCGTAGACAATTTTTATCAGACTTCGGCGTTTTTTCCTATGCCGACGACGCTCGTCGGAACTGTTTCCGAAAACGGTCAGACAAATCTCGGCGCGTATTCGCTGTGCTTTCCCTATTACATAGCGGGCAAGGAGTATTACGCCATGATTCTGGAGTGCCGCAACAGCTCGAATACGGCGCAGAATATTCTTCGCACAAAAAAGTGCTCCTTAAACTTTATTACCGACGATAAGAAGTTTTTCAAAGAGGCGGTCAGACTGGGTTTCCCGGGCGACACCACCGAAGAGAAAATGAAAAACTGCCTGTTCACTTTAAAGGACAGCGCTCTCGGCGAGGGCAGACCGAAGATTGTCGGCGAGGCTTATCAGGTTTTCGAATGCTCCTGGGACGATAAGTTGGAGGACGCGTACCTCGACAAGGCGGGTTGCCTCGAGGGGTACGAGCCGCCGTACAGAAATTTCAACGGCATAACGAGTAAGTTCGGCGCGCACTTCATTTTAAAGATTGACAAAATCTTAATGAAACCGAAGTATTACGACGCCATCGTCGGCGGCGTGAGCGCAAAGGACTTTCCGCGCGTGCCCGTAGATTACGGTTACCGCGACAGCACGAATTTCTGGTATACGAAATTCAAGAAGCCGATACCCGAAAAAATTCAGGCAAAAGAGGGCGATGTCAAATCGGTTATATACGCCGCGTCGCGCATCGACCCCGACGTCAGGTTCACCGAAGGCGCGTGCTCGAAGCTGACGAAAATTCCCCGCATATTCTTGAAAGCGGCGCTGACCCAAATGGTGGGAATAGCAAAGGAAGAGGGGATAAAACTTATCGACGAGGCGGCTTTGGAAATTATAAACGACAAGCGTCGAAAAGAAAAAAAGTAAACAATTTCCAAAGAGCGAACGCACAATCCGTGTGCGTTCGCTCTTTTTTATGCAAAATTTGAATATTTTTGTCAATTTGTTCCCTCATAAGAATATTTACGTATTGACTTTGTTTTTTTCAAATGTTAAACTGATTATAAGTATAAGTGCCCATATAAGGACCTTATTGTTAAAATTAACAATTTTTAAAATTTGCGGAAAACGTTGTCTACTTGACAAAAGGACAGACTTATGAAAAAGGCGAGAGTATTTACAGCATTAATATGTACCGTAATAATCGGTATGGTTGTGTCGCTGATAATTGCCGTTTCGGGCGGCGGTTTAAAGAGGCGCGAAACCGTGGCGTATGCAGACGCTGCGGGTATTACCGATGAAATTTACTGGGCAATAGACGAATCGACGTGGACGATGTTCATATCGAACGAGCAAATCGACGACTACGAGTGCGGCGTATTTTCGGGTACGCTTAACTTCGAAATCGACACTACCGACTCATGGCATCATTGGTACGGAGAATATGTAACTGCGGTAGAAACGGTTACTTTCTTAAAGCCTGTTGCTCCCAAATATATTAATTATTGGTTCTCCGATTTCCATTCGCTGACCGCTATTAACAATATTAATTATCTTGATACTTCCAAAACGGTAGGAGCAACCTACGCGTTTTATAACTGTATATCTTTTTCCTCGCTCGATTTAAGTTCCTTTAACGCGACCCAACTGACAAACACCGACGAAATGTTCACTAACCTAAGCTCGCTCGGCGAGATTAAGGTGAGTGAAAGCCTTGCCGCAAAATTTGCTTCGGGGGGAATCGTGCTTCCCAACGTCGCCGAGCATACTCTGTGGCTAAATTCCGGCAACAATATTTTAAACTCGTCCGCACAGCTTTCCGCGGCGGGCACTTACAAGGCGGCTTATACGCCCGTTTTGTGGTGGGGTACGAACAGCAGCGGTACGGTTTTATACCTCGATTCAACGCCGACCGCAGTCATCTCCGAGCCTTTCTATGCAATCGACGTCAATAGCGAAGACTTTATCGTTCCCTGGTCTTATTACGGATATACTCCCGGTTTTACGAATATCACTATCGGCAATATAAAGCCCGCGTCTATGCGCATGTGGTTTGACGCGTCCTACGAGCTTACGAGCATCACGTGGGGCGGTATTGACACGTCGTACACGACGGATATGTCGTATATGCTCAGTTCGAGCAATCTTTCCACGTTAACTTTCCCCGACGATTTCGATACCTCCAACGTAAAATCGATGGAGGGAATGTTCGGCTGGAGTAATTTCAAGTCGCTCGATTTGAGTATGTTCGACACCTCGAAGGTTGAAAACACGTCGAGTATGTTCAGCGGCTGTACCGAACTCACCGCAATCGATATGTCGTCGTTTGCTTTCGATAATCAGCCAATAGTCGACGGTATGTTCGACGAACTGCCCATGCTTTCCGAAATCAATCTGAGCGAAGGTATGGCGGAGCTGTTCGAAATAGGCGATATGACTTCGTTCGTCTACGCAAACAGCAATATGTTCTGGTTAAACTCCGCGGGCGAACAGATAAATTCGCCGCAGGGAATGAAAGCGGCGGGAGTGTACACGCGCCCTTACACGCCGATAATATGGTGGTACGTCAGCGGCAACAAACTGTACATATCCTCCAAGAAGGACGCAAGCACTTACGAAGGCTTCGGTTGCGCCGAAAACGTCGTGCCGTGGTACGGTTACAGAAACGATATTACCACGGTAATTTTCAATAATAAAGTCGTACCCGCATATACGGCGAGCTGGTTCGAGGGCTTTTCCGCGCTCACGACCATCGATTTGACAAACCTCGATACGTCGTACACGACCGATATGAACCATATGTTCTACGCGTGCGAGTCGCTTGCGACGCTTGACCTTACCAAGCTGAAAACCGACAACGTCAAGAATATGACGAATATGTTCAGATACTGTACGTTGTTGAGAAAGTTCGATTTCAGCAATTTCAACGTCGGCTCGTGCCTTAATTTCGACGGCTTTATCGACGATTTGTACGCCGTCGAGGAAATAAAGGTAAGCGAAAGCCTCGGCAAAAAGTTCGAGCGCGGCGACGTATCGTTCTCATTCGTAACCGACTATACGTACTGGACGTACGAGGACGAAAACGGCGAAACGCAGGCGATAAGCACGTCGGACGATATGTCGGTTGCCGCAACGTACAAGAGCAGTTATACGGCGCGCATTTTCTGGCGCTACATAGAGGGCACTACGAGAAAGCTCGTATTATCCAACACCGACTTTACAACAAGCGAAAAGAACGCGTCGTATGCCTACGGCGAGTTCCACGGCACCGATTTTTATACGTATTATAAAGCGTCGGGCAGAAACCAATACAACCAAAAATATTACTACTGGCGAACCAACGTGCCTTGGTGGGAGTACAGGGAAAATATCAAGACGGTCGAAATTAAGGACCGTATCGCGCCCGCGTCGACAAATTACTGGTTCTTCCAGTGCAGCGTTTTAACCGATATAATCGGTATTCAGAACCTTGACTGCACGTATTCTACCGAAATGATGTGTATGTTCGAGAGCTGCGGAGCTTTGACTTCGCTCGACTTGAGCGGTTTAAACGTCAGTCACAACCGAGTGTTCTCGGGACTGCTGTACGGGCTTGGTTCGCTCTCCGAAATTAAAATCAGCGAGAGCCTCGCGGCTAAGATGGACGCAACCGATTTCGACGTTATAAGCGTTGATTTCCCTTGGTATTACGGTAGCTACGAGCCCGAAAATATGGTTACCGCGGCATATCAGATGGAGTTCGCGGGAACGTATATCAACCCCGTTACCCCCGTAATATACTGGGGTTACAGCACTTACAACAGAAATAATACTCTTACGATTTCGACGACGGAGGTAAGCGTTACCACGGGCGACGGCGGCGCATTTGCGGGTACGGAGAGCGCAGTTCCCTGGGCGAAATACGCAGGCGACGTCAAAAGCGTAGTAATTTCCGGCAACGTAAAGCCCACTTATACGTGCGGTTGGTTCCAGGGCTTCGTCAGCCTTACGGAGCTCGATTTGTCTTCGCTTGTAACGACGAACGTCGTGGATATGTCCTATATGTTCGAGTCGTGCCAGAATTTAACCGAGCTTACGCTTCCCGAAACGTTCGAGACCTCGTCGGTCGACAATATGGAGGGTATGTTTGCAAGCTGTTACAAGCTGACCTCCATAGATTTAAGCAATTTCGATACTTCCAAAGTAACGAATATGTACGCAATGTTCTACGATTGCATATCGCTTACGAGTATCGATATAAGCAATTTCGATACGTCGCGCGTAGTTAATATGGAGTATTTGTTCTACGGCTGCGCCTCGCTCGAAGCTTTAAATTTGATAACGCTCAATTTCGAAAGCTGTCAGGCTTATACGCGCATGCTCACGGGGCTCGATTCGCTCACCTCGATTACAATCAGCCAGAGAATTTCCGAGTTCTTCGTAGACGGAACAATCGATTCCTTCGGCAATCCCAATCAGGACGCGTTCTGGCTGTCGCCGACAAAGCAGAAGATAAACGGCTACTGGGAAATGTCCGAGGTCGGCATATACGTAAATCCTTACTCGCCCAAAATTTATTGGTCGTATAACGGCGGAACGCTCACGTTCTCCCCGACGGGTACGGGCGATAACTACATATCGGGACTTTCAGACGAAAGACCTTGGGTTGAAAAATATCAAAACAACGTTACCACGGTTGAATTTACGGGCATAATTAAACCCGCGTTCACGTGCTGGTGGTTCTCCGAGTTCACTTCGCTTACCGCGGTAAACGGGCTCAACTACCTCGATACGACCTATACGACGCATATGGAGGGTATGTTCTATTGTTGCTCGTCGCTCGTCAATCTCGACGTTATCTATTTAAAGACGGGCAATGCGCTGTATCTGTCGAATATGTTCGACGGTTGCGTAAAGCTTACCGCGCTCAACGTTTCGTCGTTCGATACCTCGAACGTACTGGATATGGAGTATATGTTCCAGTCGTGCGAGTCGATTAAAACTCTCGATTTAAGTAGCTTCGAAGTATCGTACTGCGGCAATTTCTTCCGTATGTTCTACGATATGCCCGCAATGTCGGAGATTACCGTAAGCTCGAGCGTATCGGCAAAGCTCGTATCGTCGAAGATTATTTTCGACAATCCCACCGAAGTGTCGTTCTGGCTGTCGCCCACGGGCAAGAGGGTAGACTGGTACGGAGCAATGTCCGAAGCAGGTACTTACACGTGTCCTTATACGCCGATTGTTTACTGGTCGTTCAACACGGTCGGCAACGTGAACGTGTTGACGATTTCTAGCAACGCGATAAGCGATAAGTCGTTCTCGGGTACTTCTGCGGACGTGCCCTGGTCGAATTTCTACGGAAATTTAAAGAGCGTAGTGGTAGAAGGCACGGTTTCGCCCGCGTCGACGGCGTACTGGTTTGTGGAATGTCCACAGCTTACTTCGATTGACCTTTCGGGACTCGATACGACGTACACGACGGATATGTCGTATATGTTCTACGGTTGCAGTGCCGTAAAGAAGCTCGATTTGAGCAGATTCGAAGTTTACAACTGCTCGGCGTTTACCGAAATGTTCGTAGGTACGGACGCGCTCGAAGAAATATCCATAAGTTTGTCGCTTTCGGACTGCCTTATCGACGGCGAGATTGACAGCTTTATTCACCCCACCGGCGACGCGGTCTGGTTCTCGCCCAGCGGCAGACGAGTAACCGCGCACGACGATATGAGGGAGTCGGGCAAATACGTTTCGTCCTATACTCCTATAATTTACTGGGATTACAGCAACAAAACGTTAAAGCTCTCGGATATAACGGTAAGTAAAAATATAATGTACGGCAGGGATTCATACGGCAGAGGACTTCCCTGGGCGGAATCTATAGGAAGTATCGAAAAGGTAATCGTGGAGGGTAACGTAAGACCCGTTTACACCGAGTACTGGTTCGAAGGTTGCGAACGGCTCACTTCTGTTGACCTTTCCGGCCTCGATACGTCGAATACGGTTTCGACGTACGCAATGTTCAGCGGCTGCAGCGCGCTCGAAACGCTCGATTTGAGCAATATGCTGACGGAAAACGTCAAGAATATGGAGTATATGTTCTACGGCTGTACTTCGCTTTCCAGCCTCGACCTCAGCACGTTCGATATGTCCGCATGCCGTGCGTATACGGATATGCTTACTTCGCTCACGTCGCTTAACGATATAACGATAAGCAAGAGCGTTGCGGAAAATATGCGCAGAGTCAACTTCGATGTTCTCGGCGCAACGACCCCCTGGTATTACTACGACGACGGTCCTTCGGCGCTCATCTACGACGCAAGGCAGATGGCGCGCGCGGGCAAGTACGTCAACCCCGTGTCCGCGGCGATTTACTGGCAGTACAACAATTTCGTGCTCACCATTTCTAATACGCCGTTTACGGGCAATTACTGCGGCAAAATCGCGGTAACCGAACAGTTCGGCGAAAACGAATTGCCCTGGTACGGCTACAATGCAAGTATCCGTTCCGTAGTTATCCGCGGCAACGTAGCGCCCGCTTACACAAGCTGGTGGTTCAGCTCGCTGTTAAACGTAACGTCCATCGACCTTACGGGTCTCGATACGACGTACACCTACGATATGACGGGTATGTTCTTTAACTGTCGGAAGCTTACCGACTTAAATCTCGGAAATACTTTCGACGTTTCTTCCGTTGTAAGTATGGACTGGATGTTCTGCAACTGTATTGCGCTCAAATCGCTCGATTTGAGTTCGTTCGAAACGCCTCAGCTTACGAGTATGAGCTGGATGTTCTATATGGATATAGACGACGGACTTAACTCGCAGCTTACCGAAATCGACATAAGCAACTTCAACGTTTCGCGTTGCGAGGGGTTCAGAGATACCTTCTACGGACATTCGTCAATCAAGCGTTTAAAAATTAATCTGAGCTTTGCGGTTAAGCTTGCGGCAGAGGCGGTAGTGTTCGACTATCCCCAAGAAAGCGCTTACTGGTTATCGCCGAGCGGCAAAAAGATTACCTATTTTGCGCAGATGAAGGAGGCGGGCGAGTACGTCAGCCCTTATTCGTCGAGAATTTACTGGAAGAACGACAACGGCAAACTTACCGTTTCCGATTTGCCTTTCACTACGGGTCAGTACTATTCGTTCAACCCGCTCAACGCGGCGGACGAAACCAACGTTTACTGGCACGACAGAATAACCGTAACGGCAATAAACTCCGTTATGTTTGTCGGAAACGTAGCGCCCGTGACCACGAGGGACTGGTTTAACGGTTTTACTTCGCTTGCGTCAATCGATTTATCCTGCCTCGACACGTCTTATACGACGGATATGGCGTATATGTTTGCCGATTGCTCCAAGCTCGATACTCTGGATATGAACGGGCTTAACGTCGGCGGTTGCGTTGACTTCGAGAATATTTTCTATAATATGCCCTCGTTAAAGGTAATTATTTTAAGCGATACGCTTGCAAACAAGTTCAGGGATACGACAATCGTATTCGAGAACGTTAACGAGGCGAGCCCCTGGTACACGCACGAGGGCGTAAAAGTTACCGCTTCCTCGCAGATGCGCCTCGGCACTATGTACATAAACCCGTATACGCCCTTAATTTACTGGCAGTATAACTACGGTACGCTCACGCTGTCCGACAAGCCTTTGGGCGGCTCGCGCAGCGGCTCGTTTGCAATGACCTGCCGTATGGACGAGGAAGACCCCTGGGAAGAATACAGGGACCCCGTAAACGATACGAGTACCATAACGACGGTTACCATTCAAAGCGAAATTAAGCCCTCGAATACGCGTTGCTGGTTCTACGGCTTCTCCAAGCTGACAACGTTTAACGGACTCGATAAGCTTACTATGTCGTACGTTACGGATATGTCGTATATGTTTGCGGAGTGCCACGCTCTCAAAACGCTCGATTTGAGTATGCTCAGCACCTCGAACGTTACCGATATGTCGTACGCGTTCTATAACTGTAACAAGCTCGAGTCGCTCGATTTAAGCAGTTTCGAAATGACCAACTGCAAGATAACCGAGGGTATGCTGAGCGAATTGACCGCGCTTACCGAAATATCCATAAGCGCGAGCCTTGCGGGCAAAATGGCGTACGTAGACTTTACGCCCATAAATTCCGCGCCTTGGTATTACGAGGACGGCTCGAAAATCCTCGAAGCTTCCAAGATGAGAAAGGCGGGACTTTATACGAGCTCGTATACGCCCGTAATTTACTGGAACTACAATCCCAACAGCGGCGCGCTTGTCATTTCCGCAAAGGAACAGACTCACGCAAGAAGCGACGAGTACGGCAGTTTCCTTGTGAGCGAGGTTTTCCAGACCTACGACTGGCTGTATACGGATGACAATAACGACGGCTACGGCAGTAAGTACTGGCACTGGATAGACAGCGGAAGCTATACGCCCTGGGAAGAGTATAAGGAGTCGATAAAGACCGTAACCTTTGCAGGCAACGTAGCTCCCGTAAATATGGCGGGCTGGTTCAGAGGCTGTACGGAGCTTACCTCGGCCGATTTGAGCGGACTGAATACATCTAACGTAACCGATTTCCGTCTGTTGTTCTACGATTGCTGGTCGCTGACGAGCCTGGATATGAGCAACCTCGACGTTTCGTCGGCAATGTACTATTCGTACGCTTACGGAACGAGCACCGGTTCGGGAACGTGCGTATACAACGGCTTCGAGTATATGCTCAGTACGCTTTACTCGCTAAGTTCGATAACGCTCAGCGAAACGCTCGCCGCCAAATTCAAGGGCGGATACGCGTATATCGATAACGTTACTTACGATACGCCTTGGTATTACGAGGACGGAACGAAGATTACCGACTCTACCAAATTGAGATGGGCGGGCAGATACGGCAGTTCATATTCGCCCGTACTTTACTGGTCGCAAACGAGCAGCGGCGGCACGCTCACCATATCCGACAGCCCGATTTCAAACAACGTTTTCAGCGGCGCTGACGTGTTCAGGTATAACACCGTACCTTGGGGCAACAGCTATACGAAGGTCGTTTTCAGCGGAAACGTTAAGCCTTTGCACACGAGCTTCTGGTTCTATAATTTTACCAAACTTAAAACCATAGATTTAACCGGTCTCGACACAATGTTCACGCAGGATATGGAGAGTATGTTCGACACCTGTACGTCATTGCAGTCGATTACGTTCGGCGACACGTTCTCTACGGCAAACGTAGAAAATATGTACGCTATGTTCAGCCAGTGTTGTGCGCTTAAAAATCTCGACTTGCGCCTGTTCAATACCGAAAAGGTAGTAACAATGGGCTATATGTTCTATTGTTGCTGTTCGCTCGAATCGCTCGATTTAAGCAACTTTACGGTTAATAAGGTCGAAGATTTCGCGCATATGCTCGAATTTGGCGAGGCGAAGCTCAAAAACATAAACATAAGCCTCGGCATTGCGACGAATATTACCCTGACGTATTTCGACCAGGCGAGCCCGGATAACCCGTGGCGCAGAGACGGCGGCAAGCAGATTACCGACGTTTCGCAGATGACTGCGGCGGGTAGATACTATTACGACGGCATCGTCGTATTCAAGAACGGCGACGCGCTGCTTGCAATGGTAACGATTGAAAAGGGCAAGCCCGTCGAATATACGGGCGCTGCGCCCACCAAGAAGGACACCGCGGACACCGCATACGTAGATTTCGTAGGCTGGACGAGAACGGACGGCGGCAACGCGTTCGTCGATTTAAGCACGATAACGCAGTCCACGACGGTTTACGCAAGCTTTAACAGTATAAGGCTGATTGCGCCCGAAGAGGGAATAATTTACGACGGCAATCCGCACGCGGCAACGTTTGAAAACAAGACGGGCGCGCCCGATAGCAATTACGTAATAAATTATCTGTATTCCGATACGGCAAGCGGCACGTTTACCGCCGAAACGAGCCCCGAAAGAGCGGGCTGGCACAAGGCGCAAATCGAATTTGATTCGCACAGCATAAGCGTTACGTATAAAATTTCCAAAAAGGAAGTTAAAATTACGGGCGGCGTCGTTGCGGAAGACAAGGTTTACGACGCAACCGCTACGGCTGTAGTAAATTGCGCAAATGCGGTCATATCCGGACTTGCTACGGGCGACGACGTTTGCGTTGCCTCTGTCGACGCAAAGTTTGCGGACACTTACGCAAACGTTGGCGTGACGGTAAATCTTTCGGGCTGGGTACTCGGCGGCGCGGACGCGGGCAACTACACGGTTGCGACAAGCGGCAACACTTCGGCGGTTGCGAACATAACGAAGAGGGACGTAACCGTTGAAATCACTGTCGAGGACTCGATAGTCGGTCACGTTAAAGCCGCAAGCGCGAAGGTGTTGGGTTGCGAAGGAATGGTTGCTCCCGTAGTTACGCTCACGTACACGAACGACAAGGGCTACAATTCCACGAAGCTTCCCGAAGTGCCCGCGCATTACACCGTTACCGCCACGATTGTAAATGCCAACTTCAATCTGACGGGCGACAACACCGCGCAGTTCGAACTCGTTTCTCCGTATAATATGATTACGGGCGTGCATTTTGAAAAGGACGAGTATTTCTACGGCGATTTGGTCAAAAAGCCGCAGGTTACCGCAACCCACGGCACGGGTACGGAGCAGGTTACTTATTATAAGGATATAAACAGAACTCAGGCGGTGAACGTTACCGAAACGACTCCGCCCGACGCGGGAACGTACTACGTTTACATTAAAGTACCCGCAAACTACGACTACGGCGAAGCCACAACGACGGTAGTCTTGGTTGTCAAGCCCAAAAAGGTTACCGTCAGCATAACTGCGGGCGGCGGCGTGTACGGCGGAACGATAACTTATCCCACCGCAACGGTTGTGAGCGATTCGGAAAAATTACCTGCCGTTTCGTTCACCTATACCGACTCTAAGGGCAACAAGCTCAAGGATAAGCCCGTCAATGCGGGCACGTACACCGCGGAAGTCAATTTAAGCGATAAAAACTACGAAGTAGAAGGTACGCGCACGACGACTTTCGTTATCGAGGGTGCGTCGATTGCGGACGCAACCGTAAACGCAATAGCTGACCAGGCTTACACGGGCTCGGCGATAACGCCTGCGGTAAAGGTCGTTCTGGGCGGAACAACGTTAACTCTCGACACCGACTACACCGTGACCTATACGAACAATACAAACGTTTCTTACGGTGACGGCAACGCTGTCGTCGCGGGCGCGAAGATAACGATTACGGGTAGCGGCAATTACGGCGGCACGATAGAAGTAAACTTTAAAATTACTCCCGTAGCGCTGACGGCGGATATGATAACGGTCGGCGACCAGATTTATACGGGACTGCAAATAACTCCCGCGATTTCAGTAAGCTACCTCGGCAAACCGCTTGTTGCAAACACCGATTACACGGCGGCTTACGGCGAGAACGTCAACGTGCTTTACGCAAATCAGAGCGTAGCGGAAGGCGGAAGCGTAACCCTTACAGGTAAAGGCAACTTCACGGGTACGGTAACAAGGAACTTCAAAATCAAGCCCGCAGACCTCAGCACCGTAACTATAGAAGGCTTGACAGAGCAGAAATACACGGGCGAGGCAATCGTCCCCGAATTTACGGTTAAGCTCGGCGAGGTTGAGGTTACGAAGGGCGTTGATTACAACTTATCCGTCAGCGCGAACATAAACGTAGGTACGGCAACCGTAAATCTTACGGGCAGCGGCAACTTTACGGGCACTAAGAAGGCAACGTTCAGCATCGTTGCGTGCGACGTTACAATCGAAATAGCGGCGAAGGGCGGCACGGTCAACAACGTTGTGCCCGCTACGGCAAAAGTATACGATACGGACGGCAACGAGCTTAATATCGAAGTTAAGTTCACCTATACCGACAAGAACGGCAAGACTTCCGAAATAGTTCCTAACGTAGTGGGTACGTACACCGTAACCGCTTCCATAACCAACCCGAATTACAACGTTTCGGGCGACAGGACGGCGGAATTTGTTATAAGCTCCGCTTCCAACGCAATAACCGAACTTACGCTCGACGACTGGATATTCGGCAACCCCAACGAACCGCAGGTTGTTGCCGATTCTGGCGATGAAGCTCCCGTTTACTTCACGTACTATCTCGCAAGCGATACGCTTATGGAAAACCCCTTAAGCGATAAACCCGTGGACGTAGGCGCGTACGTTGTAAAGGCGGAAATCTTCTCGACCGCCAACTACGGCTACGCTCAGGCGGTAAAGAGCTTTAACATTTACGCCGCCCAGCTCACCGAGGATATGCTGTCTATTGCGGCGCAGGTCTATACGGGCAACCGGATTACTCCCGAGGTCATAATCAGCTATCTCGGAAACGAGTACGGCGCAGACTACTACACGGTGGTTGAATACGGCGAGAATATCAACGTGGCGGACGGCGGCTCGGTAACCATTTCGGCAAGCGGTAACTTCGAGGGCGTTTACACAGTCAGCTTCGAAATAACGGCGGCGGAAATTACGTCGGATATGTTCACCGTTTCCGATATGACTTATACGGGCGCACAGTTGACTCCCGAAGTAACCTTCGTGTTCGACGGAACCGAACTGAGCACAGACGGCTTTACCGTAGTCTACGGCGAGAATATCAACGTTGCGGCAGGCGGTACGGTCACGATAACCGCAAGCGGCAATTTCACCGGCGAAGTTATGGTTGAATTTGCTATCGAACCTATGCCGATATACGCGGTAATCACCGCTCACGGCGCGGCGGCGGGCAGCGTTAAGGCGGCAACTGCCGAAGCGTTCGATATCAACGACAACAAAATTGAGGGTGTGGAGTTCAATTTCACTTACACCGACGAAGAGGGCAACGTTTACGAAGAAGTGCCCCAGGTAGTAGGCGCGTTCACCGTTACGGCAGAGCCCGCGAGTGCGAATTACACTCTCACCGAAGAGGCGAGCGCAACGTTCGTTATAAGCGCGGAGAAGAACACGGCGACTATCGGGCTTGACGACTGGATATACGGTACGCCCAATCAGCCTACCGTAACTGTCACTCTCGGCGACGTTTCCAAGGCGGTAATCACCTATTACGCATTTGACGACGAAGAGATGGAAAACCCGCTCGACGGACAGCCCGTAAACGTCGGTAAGTACCGCGTGAAAGTCGTTATTCCCGCAACTTCGATGTACTCGGAGGCGACGGACAGCACGGCGTTCGAAATCAGCGCCAAGGAAGTAACGGTGAGCGGCATTGTTGCTCTCGATAAGCAGTTCGACGGCAATGCGACGGCTCAGCTCGATATGAGCGGAGTTATTATAAGCGGACTTGTCTACGGCGACACTCTTACGGTAACGGCAACAGGCACGTTCGACAGCGTAAATAAGGGCGAGCGTTCGGTTACGGTCGGCGATATAACGTTAATCGGCGACGCGGCGGCAAACTACACGGTTGCCGAATATACCGAACAGCTTACCGCAACTATCGAAAGACGTCAGGTAAAGGTCAATATCACGCCGAACGGCGGTGCCGCGGATTCCGAAATCGTGGGCGCAACCGCACAGGTCGTCGATTTGGACGGCAACGTAATCGACACGGAAGTTACGTTTACGTATGACAAAAACGGCGTAGTAGTGGAAGGTATCCCTCAGGATAGGGGCACTTACACGGTAACGGTTGAAATTCCCGACGAAAACTACGAGCTGATTGGTGATAACTCAACTACGTTTATAGTCAGCGCGTCTTCGAACAAAATAACTTCGTTCGGGCTCGAGGGCTGGACTTACGGTTCGCCCAATGAGCCGGAGGTTGTAGCCGACCACGGCGCGGAGACGGTCGTTTACACGTACTACTCGGTCGACGAAGAAGGAAATGCTACCGAAATCGGTACCGAACAGCCCAGGAATGCGGGGACTTACAAGGTTGTGGCATTTGTTCCCTCGACGGACGATTATGCAAGCGCAACCGCAGAAGTAACGTTTACTATCAGCCGCAAGGATATATCGCTTGACGGTATAGCGGCGGACGGCAAGGTTTACGACGGCAATACCGAGGCTCAGCTCGTATTCGACGGCGTAACGTTCGACGGACTTGTCGACGGCGACGAGCTTACGGTCACCGCAACGGGTACGTACGACGGCGCAGACGCGGGCAGTCACACTGTAACCGTTACCGAAATCGCGCTTTCGGGCGATTTAGCAGGCAACTACAATCTCACTACGACCGAGCTTGTAATCGAAAACGTTGAAATCAGCGCCAAGTCGGTTACCGCGGAGGTCACGGTTACTAACGGCGTTGTCGGCGGCGAGGCTTTCGCGGTTGAAGTAACCATTCTCAACGACGGCGAAGAAATCGAAACCGAATACTCGCTTGGCTATAAGGACTGCGAGGGTACGGCGCTTGACGGCGCTCCCGAGACTGCGGGCGAATATACCGTGGTTGTGGTATTGCCTCTCGGTAACTACGTTCTTGCGGACGAATATACGGCTGACTTCATAATAAGCGCGAATGCAAACTCCGTAACGGTTGAGCTCGAAAGCTGGACTTACGGCGAGCCCAATGAGCCCGTATTCAGTGCTGAGTTCGGCGAAGACACCGCGGTTATCAAGTATTATGCGGTAGACGAAAACGGCGAAATAACCGAAGAGCTCGAAGCACAGCCCGTAAACGCGGGTAGCTATCTTGTAAAAGTTTCTATAGCGGCTACCGCGCAATATGCTGACGCCGAGGCGAGCGTAAGCTTTGAAATCGAACCCAAAGAGGTTAAGGCGGTATTCACCGTTGTTGACGGACTTGCGGGCGAGGTTGAAGCCGAGGTAAGCGCAAAGGTTGTCGATGCGCTCGGAAACGAAGTTGAAATCGAGGTAACGCTTACCTATACCGACGCTGACGGCAACACTTACGAAGAAGTTCCGCAGGCGGTCGGCGAGTACACTGTTACGGCAACGATAGCCGACGGCAACTATCTTCTTACCGACGGCACGGCAAGCTTAACTATAAGCGCAACGGCTAACAGTATTACCGAGTTCGTTCAGGACAATTGGACTTACGGCAATCCCGTAGCTCCCGTACTGCACGCAGATTACGGCGAGGCAACCGCGCAGTTCACATATTATTCGGTAAGCGGCACAGGCTATAAAACTCAGCTCGAAAGCGTACCCGAGGACGTGGGTAATTACGAAATCGCAGTCGTTATTCTTGCTACGGCGGAATATGCAGGCGCGACGGCACGCACGCAGTTCTCGATTATCCCTAAGGAAGTAACGGTGGAAATCACGGTACGCGGCGGCGCGGCAAACGGCAGCGAGGGCAGTGCTACGGCAACGGTTGCCGGCTACGTAGGCGAAACCGCTCCCGAAGTTACGTTCACGTACACCGACGCTGAGGGCAACGTTTACAACGAAATGCCTCGCGTTGCGGGCACGTATACGGCTGTTGCGGCGATAGCGGACGGCAACTATACTCTTACGGGCGAAGTTACCGCGGAGTTTATCGTCAGCGAAAATGCAAACTCGGTAACGGTAGAGCTCGAAAGCTGGACTTACGGCGAACCCAATATGCCCGAAATTGCGGCAGATTACGGCGCGGATACGGCGGCTGTAAAATATTTTGAACTTGACGCGGACGGCGAAATAGTCGCAGAACTCGAAGGTATACCCGAAAACGTAGGCAAATATCTTATTAAGGTCTACATTGCGGCGACGGCGGAGTACGAAGACGCGGAAGCGGAAGTCGAGTTTGAAATTTTGTACAAGTCGGTAATCGTCGATATTGACGCGGTTAGTGATTTCATTGGCTTGGTAGAGCCCGCAACGGCGCAGATAACCGACCTCAACGGCGAGGCTGTGGAAGTTGAATTTGTAATAACCTACGTTGCAGAAGACGGCACGGTTTACGAAGAGCTTCCCGAACCTGCTGGCAAGTATACCGTAACGGTTACCATTCCCAACGAAAACTACAAGATTATCGGTAAAAACACTCAGGCGCTTACCATAACGCCTATCGGCGGCTTAAAGGCTAACGGCTTTAACCTGATTGTCAGCGACTGGACTTACGGCGACCCCGCAGAGCCCGCAATCGAGCAGATATCCGAGTACGAGCCCATATTCGGCGCGGAAACAGTTGTTTACACCTATTATCTGGCGGAAGATACCGAAAGACTCAATCCTCTTGACGGCGTGCCCGCAGACGTAGGTGAATACATAGTTGTGGCAACCATTGCGGTAAATATGGAAGAGGGTTACGACGGCGCAAGCGAGAGCGCAATGTTCAGCATTCTGGCTAAGAGCGTAGCGGCTGTCATAGAAATTCCCGACGCAATCACCGTACCCAACGGCAGTACCGCTCTTGAAGAGGGTGTGCCCGCACAGGTGGAAATCGAAGGACTCTTGGAAAGCGACGCGGAGCTTGTAAAGATAACTTACGTTTCGACCGACGGTAAGGGCTATGAGGACACCGTGCCTCCCGTAGAAATCGGCGCGTACAAGGTAGTCGTAACTATCAATTCCATTAACTACGAGCTTGACGAGGCGAGCGCTACGTTTGAGTTCCTCGTTGCAAAGAACGCGGAAGACCCCGGCGGCAACGGCAGTATCGATATTTCCGACGAGAGAGAATTTGACTTTGCGATAACCGAGGTCGACACTGACACGCAGTACGACCTTAAGGGTTTGAGCGTAGGCAGAAAGGCTCAGCTTTGGGAAATCATAAACGGCGAAACCTCTACGACCGAATTTACCGGTAGCCTGAAGGCGGCGCTCACGTTCAGAGTGCCCGACGAAGTTTCGAGAGTTATAAACGTAAACGGAATCGACCTCGATAACGTAAAGGCGAAGCTGTCGGTTTATATCGTAGCGGAAGACGGAACTCTCGAAATGGTAGAAGACTTCATACCGTTCGTTAAAAAGGCGTCCAGCGACAGCAAGGGCGAGCTTATGGTCAAGGTCAATTACGAGGGCAAATTCCCTATGGAAGTTGTGTTCAACGTAGAAAGCTACGTTGAGCCCGCAGTAAAGAGCGGAATGCCTTGGTGGGCTTGGCTGCTCATCGCAATCGGTATCGTGCTTGTAATAGCGTCGGTTGTGCTTGTCGTGGTTATGGTAATGCTTAAAAAGAAGAAGGTGGCAACGTCGACCGTTTATATCAATCAGGAAGACGAGGAAACCAAACGCAAGCTTGCCGAACACGAACAGAAAATAGAAGAACTTTTGAACCGTGATGACGGCGGCTTCGGAACGATGGTAGACCCCGACGATTACGACGTATAAAGTAAATAAAGAGGGCAACAAAAGTTGCCCTCTTTAACACTGTTTCTTGACATATCGTAAAACTATTGGTAAAATTTTCGTATGGATATCGAAATTCTGAAATGGTTTCACGCTACGTTTCATAATCAAGCGTGGCTGAACTATATAATGAAATATTTAACTTATATCGGCGAGTTCGGTATAGGTGCAATTATCTGCGCAGTCGTGCTTTTTGTGTTTAAAAAGACGCGTTGGGCGGGGGTAGCGGTTGCGGTCGCGTTGGTGCTGGACGTTCTCATTGTCAACGTCATTTTAAAACTGAGCGTCAACCGAGCCCGTCCCTGGCAGACGTATCCCGACTTGGGCTTTCAGGAATTTCACAATTCCATCGGCGTGCGCGAACCTAAGGACTCTTCGTTTCCGTCGGGGCATACGGCGGCGCTGTTTGCCGCGGCCGTCGCGTTGGTTATGTATTATAGGGTAAAGGGATTGCCCGCGCTCGCAGTTGCGTTACTGGTTGCTGTTTCGAGAATATATTTATGTATGCATTTCCCGTCCGACGTGCTCGGCGGAATGCTTATTGGCACGGCGTGCGGCGTTGCGGGTTATTTCTTGGGTAAACCGATAAAGAAGCTTTACGAAAATAAGATTAAGCCGTATTTAATGAAAAAGTTTAAAAAACAGACGGAACAGCCCGCGGAAGAAACAATCGCCGATACCCCGTCCGAAGAAGAACATAACGATTAGAACTCCGTTATGGTTAGATATTATTGACAAAATAATTCAAAAAATGCTAAACTGAAAAGCGTTAAATTTGCACGTGGCAGTAAAGAGGTTGCGGAAGATGGCAAAAGGTAAAATAAAATTCGGGTTTAATATCAAAAAGCGTATTTTGCCTGTTATTCTTCTGTCGGTTTGCGTACCGCTGATATTATTCGTTGCCATACCTTTTGAAATATACGCCAACAACATGGACGAGTTTCTGTTTTCCTTGTCCGACTTTTTCCCTTGGTGTGTGCTGTTCGGTTTTCTGCTTGCGGCGTGCATTGCGTGCGGCTTGCTGTTTTTGCCCGAAAAGGTTTACAGAGTAGCCTATGCGCTTGTATTGTCCGTATCGTTTATGCTCTTTTTACAGGGCACGTTTTTAAACTTCGGTATAAATTCGCTTTCAGGCGACAAGCTCGGCTCTGGCTCGATACATATCGGGCTGAAAATTTTAGACCTGTTTATCTGGCTTGCGGTAATCGCCGCGGCGGTTGTGCTTTCGCTTATTAAAGATAAAAAGGGCATAATTGCGATAATTGCAGTCATTCTTTCAATCGTAATTGTGGCAACGCAGATTATCAATCCGCTGACAAATACGCTCAACCATCCTAACGTGTTTTTGAGCAGAATTGCGCGCCTTGAAAAAGAGAACAACAATTTCAAAAACGAAGTTATAACGTGCGAAAATCTGACTACCGTTGCAAGCGAGCGCAACGTTTTCTATTTCTGTATTGACAGATTTGACGAATATTTCGCCGAAACCGCATACGAATTGCAGCCCGATATTTACGATAATCTTGACGGATTTACCTGGTTTAAGGACAATCTTTCTTTATACGGACACACCTTTCCGTCGGTTGCGTATATGCTCTCAGGAAACCGGTATGACACGAAGCTGTTGAGAAAGGATTACCTTGACGCCGCTTACGTTGAAAACAACACGCTTTCCGTGCTCAACGATAACGGTTATAACGTAAATCTTTACACTCAGGAGTATTATGCGTACAACACGGCTTTTACTTTGCCCGACTACGTAAAAAACAAATCGGTTGCAAAGCAGTTTGAAACGACGCAACCAATGAAGCTTTTGCAATGTATGTTAGGGACTGCCGCCATACGTTGTCTGCCTTTATTTCTTAAAGACGTAGCTTACGGGGTTAACTCCAACACATTTAACGAGTGTGTAACGTGCGTGGGTGAAAACGGATACGACGGATATTCGGCGGGCAACGATACCGTTTACAGACAAGCGGCGGAGGCAACCTTCGATACTGACGGCGACAAGAATTTTTCGTTTATACATATAGAAGGGTGTCACGACGTTTATCTGGACTATATATCCAAGCCTGTTTCCGCTAAACAGAAAAACGAAGTCAGGGCGTCCGTGGCAAACAGCCTTAGGGTCGTCAACGAATATATCAAAGCGCTTAAAGAAAATAATCTTTATAAGAACGCGACGATAATTATTACGGGCGACCACCCGTCTGCCATAGACGACACGTCCGCGCCGAAGGGGGCAAAGCTCACCGCATTGTTCTTTAAGCGCGCAGGTTATGACGGAACTCCGCTTGCACAGTCGAATGCGCCCGTTGCGCACGAGAACGTCTGGCCCGCTATAATGCAGTCGGAAAATATAACGCGCGACAACGAGGGGACGGGGCTTTTCGAGATTTCCGAAAACGATACTTCCCGCGAAAGAAAGTATATCTGGCATACGTACGAAAGCAAGCAGTGCGACGAATATATTTACTCCGTAAAAGGTTCGGGTAGAGATTTTGCTAACTGGGAGATAGCCGAGCACAATCACTTTGACCGATTTATAATGGACTGATACACAAAAGGCTTATAATGGATACGTTTATTTATTATTTGTGTTTTCCGCTTGCATACCTTATGAAGGGACTGTGGCTGCTGGTGGGTAACTACGGCGTCGCCATAGTGCTCTTTACGCTTGCAAGCAAAATATTATTGTTTCCCGTCTCCGCGTGGATACAGAAAAATTCTATTTTAATGGTAAAAATTCAGCCCGAGATAAACTTTTTAAAGGCAAATTACTCGGGCAATTTGGACGCGATTGCCGACGGACAGTCGAAGCTTTATAAGCGCGAGCATTATCACCCTATGCTTTCGCTTATACCTTTGGCTATACAGATTTTACTGTTGCTGGCGGTCGTGTATATCATTTATAACCCTATGGGTTATCTTTTCGGTATTTCAAACCCGACGGTTAACGCGCTTGCAAACCATATAGGCGCGGATACCGGCGATTCGGGTTTTCAGCTTGCGATAATTCAAGCCATAAAAGACGGTACAATCACTTCGGCAACGCCTGTGGAGGGTGTAAGCGCCGCCGAGCTTGCGGACGTCATTTCAAAGGTGTCGTCTTTCGAATTGAACTTTTTGGGAATGAACCTTTGCAGCGTTCCTTCGAAGGTTTTGGGTTGGTATTTTTTGCTTCCCGTATTTGCGGGCTTTTCTTCCTGGATAATGTGCTTTACGCAGAACCTTTCAAACGTTATCCAGCACGAGCAAGGTAAACTGAATAAGTACGGAATAATGGCGGTAAGCGTCGTGCTGTCGCTTTATCTCGGCTTTTTCGTGCCTGCCGGTATTGCGGTTTACTGGATTGCGAGCAACCTGCTTTCGATTGTGCAGATGTACATATTGAATGCAATAATCAATCCGAAAAAATACGTCGACTACGCACTGCTCGAAGAGAGCCGCAAAGCCTTGGCGGATTCGAAAGCGTTCGGTAAAATGGACAAAAAAGACCCGCTGTATAAGCAGATGAAGGCGAAGCAAAAGCAGGATTATAAAAAATTTATGCACATAGTAAACAAGCATATAGTTTTTTATTCTGAAAAGAGCGGCTTTTACAAATACTATAAAGAGCTTATTGCCGAACTTTTAAAGCGTTCGAACCTTGTTATTCATTACGTAACCAACGATTTCAACGACGTTATATTCGATATAGCAAAGGACGAGCCGCGGATAAAGCCTTACTATATCGGCTTGAAAAAGACGGCGCTTTTAATGATGCTGGTCGAAACGGATATTTTCGTTATGACCACGCCCGATTTGGACAAGTACTATTTAAAGCGTTCGTACCTTAAAAAGGATATCGAATATATTTATGCTCCGCACGATTCTATGAGTGCGCACCTTAGTTTTAACGACGGCGCGTTCGATGCGTTCGATACAATGTTTTGCGTCGGGCAACACTTTGTGGACGAGATGCGTGCAATAGTTGCCATGAAAAAGCTGCCCGAGAAAAACCTCGTGGAATTTGGCTTTCCGCTTTTGGACAATCTTGTCGAAGCGGGGCGCAGGGAAAACGAAAACAGAAAGGAAGACGCGGTTAAAGAGATACTCATTGCTCCTTCGTGGCAGGAGGATAATATACTCGATTCGTGTATAGACGAAATAATAAGCGGACTGTACGGTAAAGACTATAAAATCTGCGTAAGACCACACCCCGAGTATGTTAAACGTTTCGGGTATCAGATGAGCAAACTTTTGGAAAAGTATGCTGATTACAACAAGGAATTACTGTCATTCGAACTTGATTTTTCAAG
The DNA here is from genome assembly GCA_964468085.1 of uncultured Clostridia bacterium. Lineage (GTDB taxonomy): Bacteria > Bacillota > Clostridia > Christensenellales > Borkfalkiaceae > Coproplasma. The sequence continues at coordinate 24,915 of CAYXTN010000010.1, forward strand.
CAATAAGTCGATATACTCGTCAGATTTGCTAATAACCGACTGGTCGGGCATAGCTGCGGAATTTTGCTTTGCTACCGAACGCCCCGCGCTGTTTATAAATACGAAGCCGAAGATTTTAAATCCCGAATGGGAAAAGGTGGGGATTACGCCCGTTGAAATGAAGTTGCGCAAAGAAATCGGCGTTGACGTTGAAAAGCAGGACTTGGGTAATATCTCTGATACGGTAAAAGCGCTCTTTGAAAATCAGGGCGAGTATAAGGCAAAAATTAAGAAGTACTATGAAAACTTTACCTTCAATCACGGCAACGCAGCCGAAATCGGTGCGAAATATATTTTGAAATCACTTTCACAAAAAAGCAAAAATAAAAATTAAAAGGGAGACATTATGTTTATTACACAACTGCTTTACATCGACCCCGCGGCGACGTCCGTACTAATTACTTCATTGACGGCGATAGTGGTCGCGGTCGGAGCTTCGGCAATAGTAATCTGGCGTAAATTAAAGAAAAAGGTTGACAAAACTTTGAAAATAGACCCCAACGCCAACAAGGAAGTAGAGGAAGAACTCGTTATTTTAGACGAAGAGGTTGAACAAACGGATACGGACGAAGCGCCCGAAAAGGAAATCGTAGCGGAAGAACCGCCCGCCGAGCCCGTGGAAGAGGAAACCTCCGCCGAGCCCGAGGAAGAATAAGGAAACAAATAAAAAGAGAGGATAAAGTTATATCCTCTCTTTTTTGGTTGACTATGCGCGACTGTGTTTGAACACTTTTTGATACGCTCGATAAGTTCGTTTGTTTCGTCAAGCCGAATTTTCTCAATATTCTTGTCAACGCCTAAATCAAGATAGCCTACGGTCTTTATATCCTCGTCATCATAAATGTACACCATAAAAATGAGGTTGTCAATTATCTGTTTTTGATATTCTTTGTCGTTGGGGTCGCCTTTCAGTAACTCGTCAATAAACGCCAAAATGTCTTTGACTGTAAATTGATGTCCGCGCTCTAACATTATCCGCGATTTGGTTGTTTGCAAGTCTGCAAGCAATTTTTCATAGTCGGTCATTTTTCTTTCAATGTTTGCACGCAGTAGGGGGCTTTTCGCCTCTATAAAAGCGTTTGTTAAGTCGTCGACTTGGGTCTGTGCTTGCCGTATGCGCGTTTCAATGCTTTTTAACCCGTCGTCGCCCGTGCGCCTTTCATAATAGGCTATTGTTTCCCGTGCGGCTTTCTCGGCTTTCTTTTTGTCGCTTAAAAAGTCATACACTTGCTGTGTAACTTGCAATTCCAAAAAGTCTTTATTTTCTCGCGATTTCTCGCATTGGCTTTTGTTCTTACGCTTGCAAACATAATAATAGTGTTTTTTGCCGCTTTTGCCCGTGCCGCCGCCTGCAACCATAGCCGTGCCGCAATGTCCGCAATAGGCTTTGCCCGTGAGTAAATACGGCTCTACCGCTGAATTTGCGCCCGCTAAAATTTTGTTGCGTGCAAGCCGCTTTTGAACCTCGTCAAAAAGCAGCTCGTCAATAATGGCGGGGTATTGATTTGTACAAAGTCTTTTGCCCAAAGTGAACTTCCCCGTATATTTGCGGTTAGTCAACCACCTATCAAAAGTCCTGCTATTATAAGGGTTTCCGTTTATCCGTTCGCCCTGCGCGTTGAGTGCGGCGGCGATTTCTGCTTTTGTCGCGCCCTTGCTGTATTCCGTGAAAACGTAACGGACGATTTCGGCTTGTGCCTCGTCGATAGCTACCTTGTGAATAGTGCCTTTTTTGCCCTTTCTGTCGGTGTCTATAAACTTATAGCCGAAAATGAGTTTACAGCCCGTATAAGTGCCGTTTTCAACGCAAGTATCAATTCCGTTTAAAATGCGCTTTGACAGTCGCTTGCTGTATTTCTCGTCGTTCCACTCCAAAAACATTTCGTAGAACTCGCCGCCTTCGTCGTCGCTGATGGGTTGGGTTGCTGATATAACGCGAATATCATATTTTTGTTTTAGCATTTCCTTGTACATAACACTGTCGCGGCGGTTGCGGGCGAACCTATCAAACATATAGACTAATATGTATTGAAACGCGCCGCTGTCGGCATCTCTAATCATACGTTGAAAAGAGGGGCGGCTGTCATTTGTTCCCGTCCGTGCCTTATCAGAATACGCGTTTACAACATTGTAGCCTTGACTTTCTGCAAACTCGCGGCAAACGCGAATTTGCCCGTCTATGGACATTTCGTTTTGTCCGTGTGAGCTGAACCTTGCATAAATAACTGCGTTTTTCATTGTGTGATACTCCTTTGCGCGGGGTGCGCCTTAAAAAATTTTGTGTTCGCTTTTGTGCTTACCGTCTTACCTAGCCAAAAACGCCGCCTTGAAAAATAGTCAAGGGTTTGCCCCGTAGGGGTCGGCGGCTTTATGCCTTACGGGAGATAAATAGCCGCCCTTTACAATTTGGCAAGGCGGCATATCCCGTCCCCAGACGGTAAGCACAAGCGACACAAAAACTATATAGCACTTAACGAAAATAAAATAATATCTCACAATGATTTTATCAGATTTAGAATAAGAGAATTTATCGTAATGTTGTGAATAATAGTGTAAATTGTAGTTGCTTGCATATATGTCTTTTTTATGATAAAATGGTTGCACGATTAACTACAAATTATTGAATAGATATAAAACTACGAAGGTTAAACAATGGACGAAGCAAAGTTTGTCAAATTAAATAATCTGTATAAGACATTGAAACAATTAGACTTAGATATTCTTGCAAAATTTAACTGTGTTGAAATTACAGATGAGGATTACTTTTTATATGGTATTCAAAATGATATAGTATCAAACACATTGAATATTCTTGTCAACTACCTAACAGGAAATATTGAGTCTGCTGGTGTTGATAATAGTTGTAGAATAATTTTAGAAGCATTGACTATTTTTTCAATGAACGCTAATGGTGATATTTCTAAAATTCAAAAATCAATTTATAGATATAGTTATGCTTATGTTGATTTGGCAAATTTTAAGTTGATGATAACGAAAGAGCAGTTGCAAGAAGAACGATTTAAGGGTATCAGGGCTGACAGAAATAAGTGCGCAAATTATGTGAAAAAGCATTTCGGGTGCGAATATAAAGATATTCTTAAACAAGAGAATGGCTCTGACGACCCGTGTTTTTATTTAAAGAAAAACTTGAAAGACAGAGTAGTGTTCGCAAAACTTATTGATAAATACTTTTCAAACGATAAGAGTGTAGGTCAATTATATGAGTTTTTCTCTCTAATGGTTCATCCACGCTGTGAATTAGATTTGGAAGCTGAAAAAGCAACTATGGAAATTCACCAACACTTTGTTGATGATGTTCTTGACCTTGTAGCAAATTTTTTAACAGACAGTAACTTATTTAAGAAGCCTGACAACGGTAATGACTTTAATAACGATTTCTTCTTTAATCCGTTATTGGCAAACAACGTTCATAACATTAAAGAAATGGAGTTTGCCTTTAATTTATCGATTAGAAGTATTTGCAATTTGCCTGAGGGTTTTGATTGGTTTAGTTGGTTCTTTTTGGAAAAGTCAAAGTATTTGGTGTTAGATATGATGACTTCATTTTCGTTGGGTTATACAGAACACGTTATAGCGACTTTCAAGCCGTTTATTGAATTGTTTAGCATATTTTATAGCATAAATACGCAAGAGGATATGACTGAATTTGAGTATCTTAAAAGAAGTTATTGGATTTCCTCAAGATTACAAGTTAATGAGCATCTTAAAAAGTGCAATATCCCCGCAAGTAATCGAAATTATAAGGAAGAGTTGCAGTTGCTATATGATAATTACTATGCTGCACGATATAATGTAAATTCATTTAGTAAGTTTTACGATAAATACCTACATAACAGTTTATACTTTTTGGATAATTCAAAAAAGAGTTTTAGTAAGTTTGTTCGTGAAGCTATTGAGGGTATATCAATAGACGAATTGCAGAGCAAAGAGCTTATGACTTTATACAAAATATCAAAGGATATGGCACACGCGAGTGGTTATAGTTTTAATGCGACAATAGATTTCGTTCGAGCAACAAGCCATCGAGTAATGTATGCTACACTCTTTGTTATCTATCAGTTTTTACTAAATGCAATAGCCACATTGAAAGAGCATAATATCGACGTGGATTTATCAGCCATTAAATATGCATTAGAATTTCATATGCAAATTCAAATTGATGAGATTGGCAAAATCTATCAAAATCACGATATTGAGGGTAACTAAATTTCAATTGGTTGAACTGATAGTATTACTACGCCACCCCGTAACGTGTAACGTAAATTACGGCATAACGACAAAATAGCGGGCGGCGACAGCCGCCCGCTGTGGCGTATAGTATTACCTACGCCACTATGTCACACTGTAACACTTTGAGCGTAAAAATCATAGAAATTTGTTTAATTATGACGAAAATCATTTGCTTTGATTTATACCCATAGGGTGGGTTCTATGGGTGGGAGAATAGAAAAAGCACAAGGCTTTTAACCTTGTGCTTTTTACTTATTGGTATGCGACGAAGCCCGCGACACCATTCACGAAAATATATTCCGTTTTGCGGTGTTCTAACTCTTTCGCATTTGGTTGAGGTGACGGGACTTGAACAATTCTAAAATTGGACAATAATACTACATATTGTGTTTGTAAACAATTAAATACTATAAATATAGTATATATAACAAGTTTTGCCCCAACCTTGCCCCAAGAAAATATAAAATTTAAAGTGAAACTTCAAAAGCCTTTAAAAGTTAATTGCTAATCCGCCGTGATGAAAACGGCGGCTAATTCTTACAATCATTAATAGTTTACGTACAAGGAATGGTGGTTGTCCTTGCTTTTTACTCAAAAATAAGATATAATATTATCATAATACAATAAGGTAGGATTTGGCTATGAGTAGCATTTTATATCACCCTAATATTGAATTTAAGGATGAAGATTATCAATGGTTAATTAGAGCATCATTGTTTTGGGACAATATTTACCGCATTGTACCAGAAAACTATACTCCTCAAGATAATGATAATATTAAAATTTTATCAGAAGACGGAGATCTTATAAGAGAGATTTCAGTAAAAAAGGATAATTGGGAATTAGAAAATCTTCGCCATTCTTCAAGTAATGAATTTTATTGTGATTATTGCGATAAAATTGAAACTTTTAAAGCTAAAAATCCCGATTGGAAAGAAGATTCTACAAGATTCAATATGTCGAAAGCCGATTATGCACTGGTGGAAATGTTGGATGAACTGGGCTTGGTTGTTAAAACCCAATCTGAAAATTTATGGCAGAACGAATGGATAAAAATTCCTAAATATCTCGGTGATAGATATATGTCATATTTTGCAAGACATATTGCTAAAGAAAATGCAATGGATTTGGCTACTCCGGATTCTGCCTCTTGGTTAGCGGCTTCTGATGTTCTTCACAATCAAAGTTTTAGAGAAGGAGAAGCATTTGCTTTTCCTGTTAGCATAAATGACATTATTCCTGAAGATTTAAATATATCACCGAAGAATATTTTAAAATTTAGAAAAAGACGTAAGGACGAAAGACAGCACTTTTATGAACAATTTAATAGGTTCTCAAAAAAACTAATGGATGTAAGCAGTCTTGATGTTTTTAAAGATATTTGGAATGAAGAATGTCGAGAAATTGAAAAAGCCATTACCGATTATAAAAAAAGTATGGACATATTAAATGTTACACGGTTTGTTGGCGGGTTATCTTTCATAGGCTTAATAATCGGTAACATATTTGGTTATGCTGACTTAGGATTGGCAAGCAATATTATGGGCTCCATATGTTTAGGAATTGATGTTGGAACAGCAATAACAAAGGAAATTATACCTAATGAAATCAATGCATACTCATATCTATATGATGTACACAAGTTGGCTCCGAGAGCTTTTAGAAAACAACCAATAAAACCTAAAAGGATATGATGCCAGGAGAATTATATGGGATTAAAAGAGAAACTTGAATTTAAAAAATATCTTAAAAAGGCTCAAAACGGTGAGACTCGGTTTCAATGTCTGGTTGGAACACGCTATCGGCTTGGTAGAGGTGTAGAGCAGAATTTTGACGAAGCAGTGAAATGGTATTATGAGGCAGCCAAGAACGGAAATGTAAGCGCTTTTCATTACATAGGAATTTGTTATGAAAACGGTCAAGGCTTACCGAAAGATTTAAAAACGGCTCTTGACTGTTATATAAAAGTGGAAGATAGCGGAAGCAGTGACGAGGCGGAGTCGATCATTAGGGTTGCGATAGAGTCGGGTATAGCAAAGACTTCAGAATATTTCTATAACAGGGGGAATACCCAATATAATAAAAAGGCACCCGGCTATGTAGAGTGTGCAATAATATATTATAAGAAAGCTGCGGAAATGGGTTCTGCTTCGGCAATGAATATGTTGGGTCATATTTATATCAGCGATGATTTCTTTTATGATCCTTATGAGTCATATGATTGGACGCTTAAAGCCGCAAATTTGGGTAACAGGGATGCACAAAACCGTTTGGGTTGGGTATATGAAAAAGGAAAATGCGGCAAACAGCAAAACCTGACGGAAGCGGTAAAGTGGTATGAAAAAGCCGCCGCTCAGGGACATATTGAGGCGAAGAAAGCGGTTGCAAGGTTAAAACCTGCTCCTGTGGCAAAACCCGCGTATACACCCGCACCTAAGCCTGCCACGCCGACAAAATCTGCGTATACACCTGCACCTAAACCTGCCACGCCGGCAAAACCTGCGTATACACCTGCACCTAAACCTGCTACGCCGACAAAATCTGCATCTGTGGTTAAACCGGCCGTGCCCAATTTAACTGCACAGCAATGGTATGATAAGGGTAATGAATTAAGCCAAGCAGAAAATAGACCCGAAGCGTATCAATGTTATTTAAGAGCTGCCGAGATGGGGCATGCGGCAGCTATGTGTTCGACAGGGTCATGTTTGTTAGCGGGAAAAGGAGTGACGAAAGATTACAAAGCTGCATTTGCCTGGTATCAAAAGTCTGCGGATTCAGGATACGAATGGGCGTTTCAGAGATTAGCAGATTGTTATAAATGCGGCATAGCTGTACCGCGTGATTTATATAAAGCCAGAAGTTTGTATAGTGGTCGCAATAGTTATGAGGTATATGAGTGCGACGAATTAATAAAAGATTTTAATATCATCGGCAACGTTGCGCCTTTTACGGGTCTGCCTGACTATGATGACGGCTATGTCCCACATAATGACATAGGCATTGACGATTTAATAAAGCTACTGAATAGAAAACAAGAACATATGAATTTCAAATTACGTAGTTTGGAATTTGAAAACGACTTATACATAACCGCGACGCTGTATGTAAGATATGTCGGAAGTAAAGATTATTTTAACACTGTCTACGGACATTCGTTTAAACACGAATCAAAATTAGACAGAGCGCTTGAAAGAGATTATAACAACAGCGGACTGACTGAATTTATAGATATAGTTGATTATCAATACGGTGTACGTAAAAACGATTACGAAAATGCGAAAAGCAAAATAAATAGCATAATTGCACGTACAGGGCGGGAAGAATTTTTAAAAAGCGCGTTAATCTCTCTTGAAGCCCAAAGATGCCGTTACAATATAATAGGGACAAAAAACGGCAAGTCGCGCAGAATACGCAAATTTATTCTAAATTGGCTTTGATAGAAAAAGATAACTAAAATGAAATACGAAGTTTAATAAGGAGTTAATATGAGTATTTTAGGCGAACACAGACTTTACGGCGCGATGCTTGATAACCGCAAAGCAAGACGGTATTTCGCTCAGCCTGTTTATATGCGCAATGTAGAGGGGCAATTCGTACCGAAAGGCGAGCTTACTATGCCGCTTCATTTTTGCGAGTCAACAGCAGAGTATATTTATAAAATGCAGGATATTGCATTAGAAAAAGGTAGCTCTGTCGTTGCCGAAGAAATAAAGTTTTTCGTTAATGCGGCGCATGTTGTTTTCGTACCGTTCGGGCAGGTGGGCTATGATTATCTCAAAAAGGTAGTTGCGGAAAAATTTGACGGTAAAGCGATTGGCGAATTTTTGTATGAAAAATTTGTTGAGCGCGTAGAATGTCCGCTGAACGGCAACTTGCTTAAAGACCTTACCGATGCACAAAAGGAGTACATAAAGGAATTTTTCATAAGTTTCGAGGGGAAGGACAACATTATTTGTTCAGAGCCTAAGGACGTGGCTACTCTTGTTTGCAGACTTTATTTTGCGCTTGATACGCTGTTAGCGGAACATAATAATTTAAGGGAATGGGTAGAAAAGTATATTAAGCCGATCCAAAAAGAGATTGTTCATTCTGCCGATGAAGAATTCAAGTGCAAGGTGTCCGATTTGATTGGCAGAATCCCCGTACGTGAATCTTTGAACGAGCAAGAGGAGAATTACATTTTAGTGTTGTTTGGATTTAGAGATCGGTAGATATAGGAAACTGCCGATTTTTTATTTGTACATGCCATGCTGCTACGTTATGTAGCGACTATCGTATTATAAAATAGTGTGTAGGTTTGTGAAATTGCAGTATGTGCTTGTTTTTAAAATTAAAATGTAGTAAGATTATTGTGTATAGTAATATCTTTTACGTTAATTAGGTATTTGGTAAATATTTGATTTGTTCATAAATACAAATCAAAGGGGATTCAACATGATTAAATCTTTCAAAACAATTTTAATTTCAGTTGCTGTTGCCGTTGTCGCAACGGTATTATTATCGCTGGGTTTAGCCGGCTGTGGTATGTCCCCGAGCAGCGCTTGTACTAGCCATAACTACGAAGTGAGCAGCGAGACGGGTGACTGCTACAAAGACGGCGAGATAGTCGAAAAGTGCAGTAAATGCGGACATACACGTACATCGCCAAATCCCAAAGGTCACAGATATACTAATACTATCAAAACTGTTGATGCTACATGCTTCGAGGATGGTTACTATATTCAACAGTGTAGCCGTTGCGTTTTGACAAATATCCAGACTATTCCCAAAGGACATAAATACGCCGTAGTAGAAACGACTGCGACCTGTGTCGAGGACGGCGTTGAAGTAAAAGAGTGTAGTGCTTGCCATGATAGAATAGAAAGCGCAGTGGCGGCCCGAGGACATAATCCCGTTTCTATCGGCACGGCGATTAATCCCACATGTACGAGCGACGGCATTACGGCGGGCTCTAAGTGTTCAACCTGCGGTACGGTGTTGGAGGAACAGGTTGTGCTGCCCAAAGAGCATAAGTTGAACGATAATATGAAGTGTGTTTTTTGCGGCGTAATTTTCAATAAACACAACGTGACATTCGATTCGGATAACGGCAGTGCGCCCGTTACGGAAGAATATATTCACGGTAGCACGCTTAACTTCCCGGCCCCGCCGACCAAGCTCGATTCCGTGTTTATCGGTTGGTACATAGGTAATGTTGTATGCTCGGAAAATTATACGGTTAGCGAGGCTGTAACTGTCGTCGCTAAGTATGCGCCTATCGTAAAAATAAGCGACGTAGCAGGCTTAAATGCGATTGCAGATAACCCAGGCGGCTTTTATAAGCTTACAAAAGATATCAATATGCGCGGCGAAGCATTACCCGTAATTGACGAATTCAGCGGAATACTCGACGGCGATGGACACACCGTGCGAGATGCCATGCTTTCAGTAATTGCAAACGCAACGGATGAGAATTACGGATTAATTCGTGTAAACACCGGCACGGTAAAGAATATAAAATTCGAAGACATGATATTTACCGCCGACAGTCTTGAACGTCAATCTATCAATGTGGGCGTTATTGCGGGAATAAACAAAGGCGTTATCAGCGGCGTGACTTTGCACGGCGGAACGATTGTTATGGACTTTGACAACTATGTCAATTCGCGTGCGAAGTTGGAATTAAATGCATATTACGGCGGCATCGTCGGCCTTAACGACGAAGGCGGAACAATTTTCGATTGCAGCAACAGCTTGTCTATCAATTCCAAAATGTATCTCGGGAACTACAATTCCAGTACTTTATATATGGGTAGCGAGCGAAACTTGACGGGCGGCGTAGGCGGAATTGCGGGTGGCAATAACGGCAGTATAAGCGAATGTGCATTTGAAGGCGACATAGCTGTTTCGGCGTATGGAAGAAACGTGGCATCTAACGGTGGCGGATACAACGAAAAATCCAATATCAGCGCCTGTATAGGCGGGATAGTCGGGCGTTCGGGCGAGAATGCGACCGTAACGCAGTGCTATTCTGTCGGAGAATTCAAGCTTTCCTCGCGTATAGGCAACTACGGCCATATTTACGGATATGTGGGTGGGCTTGTAGGCGTGAACTACGGACAGGTATCCAACAGCTTTTCAGACGGCAGCGTCGTCGGCGATTCCTACGACGGGCTTAACATGGGCGGACTTGTAGGCGAAAGCTTGGAAATGGGCAAGATTGTGTCCTGTCATTCGTCAGTCGAAATTTCGGCAAAAATAATGACGAATAACGGCGTCGGTTACGCAGGCGGAATCATCGGTAAAAATTCTGCGGCGGTGCAAATGTGTTATGCTACGGGCAACGTGACGGTAATCAACAAAGTGTCGGCGGGCGGTTTTGTGGGCGGCAATATGTCGAGCGGAACCGTGCGCAACAGTTACAGTACGGGTAATATCACCGCAAGATGCGAGGAAAAAATGAGCATGGGTGATTGCGGTTATTTTGCCGGCACGTCTGCGCTGTCAAGTGTTTTGTACAAATGCAGATATTTTTCAGGTTCAATCGTTATGTGCGGTGGGGAATACGTGCAGCAAAACGAGGGCACAGGAAATAATGCGCCCCAATCGATTTCTGCACGACAACTATGGACCGAAAACTTTTTAGCCCAAGATTTTAATTGGGACACCGATGCCGGTTGGGTAGTACTCGACGACGACAATCCGATACTTGTGTGGGAGCTACAGCGCGGACACGATTTTGAGAGTAAAACAATAGCGCCCACTCATGAATACGGCGGTTATACCGCTTACCACTGCTCCGATTGCGGCAGGGTGTATATAAGCAATTATACAGCGCCACTTGGTCATACCTATCAAGCAGTGCGCACTGTTGCGCCAACCTGCACAGAACAGGGCTATGACGTTGTGCTTTGCACAAAGGACGGCTGCGACTTTGACGGAGAGGTACATATAAACTACACACCCGCGACCGGACACAGCAAGGGCGAGAATGCCCAGCCTGTTTCGATTGAAACTGCGGCGACATGCGGTGAGAGCGGCGTGGGCGAATACGTTTGTAGCGAGTGTGGGAAAAACTTTACCGCCGATATACCCGCGACGGGTAATCACACTTGGGTTGACGTGGCGGCAAAAGCGGCGGTCGCTTGTACGGCAAACATATGCGGTGAGGAAGGGCACTCCGCTTATAGATATTGCTCAGTGTGCGGACTTATCGATGGCAAAACGGTACTCGCGCCGCACGTAGACGCGAACATGGACAACATTTGCGATATGTGCAAGGGCTTTACTTTCACTACGGTGTCCAAGACCGACTTTATCCAAATTTCCGACGCTGCGGGACTTGCGGCGATTGCCAACGACCTTAGCAAGAACTATATTCTTGCCAAGGATATCGACCTTACGGGCGTCGAGTGGAATGCGCTCGGCAGCAAAAGCGAGCCGTTTACCGGAATGCTGTACGGCGACGGTCATAAGATAATAGGATTAACAGCTAACTTGAACGGCGTGAGCGGAACGGCGGCGGTAGGCCTTTTCCGATACAACCGCGGCAAAATAATAGGCGTTACGTTAAACGGCTTTACACTTAACGCCCAAAACTCCGACGTGGTGTTCGGCGGTATTGCCGCTTACAACTACGGCGAGATTATAGATTGCGTGATATCTGGTGACAACTCTTTGCAGTATTATTCGGCAAAGACCATAGTTTCAAGCAACGGCAATTCAAGTTGCGGCTTTGTGTTTACGCTTACCGCGGGAGGCTTTGCGGGTATTAACGGCGCAAACGGACGTGTGGTCGGCTGCTCTATCACTGGAAATATAGTAAGCAAAAATGCCGTTTACGGCGAAATCGTGCTCAATGTCGGCAGTACAATTTGGTCGGCGGCGGGCTCAGTATTGAACAACGTCATTTTCGGCACGCAGCTGAGTGTTACGCAAAGCGTGACCTTCGGCGGCTTGGTCGGCACCAATTCGGGCGAAGTTTCGGGCTGTCAAGTTACGGGCGAGATCAACATTTATTCGGTCGCCGACGCCAATCTTGTTCAGCTCAAAGGAAAGCTTACCGTCAAAACCGAGCTGTACGCAGGCTCGCTTATCGGTTATAATGCAGGCGAAGCGATGGGCAATTCCGCATCTGCCATATCGTACGAAATTCCTTCAGAATACAAACATATCGGCATTCCGTATATCGTCACGGGCAAGGCTTACGAGTTAACGTATCAAATTGTAAACCACGGCAGCGACGGGAACGGAAAAATCGGCGTTGATGCGTCCGTATAAATGAAGGTATTATCCGCTGTAATGGTTGCTTGCAGACAGCGATAAACGCCGTTAATGAATACATATCTTACAGTTTGAAACAATAGGAGAGTAATATGCAGAATATAACGTGTCCTGAATGTAGCCGCCGATTTAGCGACGAGTATAAAAGCTGCCCGCATTGCGGAAAGAATTTTGGCGTTCTCGAAGGCGAAGAAGCCGAAATTGAAGCAGAATTGGAGGAAGCAACAAAGCTTTGCGAAAATTACAAATTTGACGAAGCTTATATTATCGTTAGAAGGCTTGCGCAAAAAGGTAGTGCGAAAGCGCAACACCGTCTCGGAAGTTTTTACGAACACCCCACGGACGGACACTGTCAATCTGACAAAGCTGAATATTGGTATAAAAAATCTGCCGAGCAGGGTTATACGCCTGCGATGCACTCATTGGCGGTGTTTTACTACTACACTAACCCACAACAATCCGAGTATTGGTATAGAAAAGCTGCGGATCAAGGGAATAATAGAGCATTGTATGAATTAGGAATGGAGTATGAATACGGCGGAAGATTTGCAAAGGATTTACAACGGGCCGCCGGGTGCTATCGGGAGTTGTTAGAACGCGACTCGTTCTCATTTTCGGATGCAACCACCCGTCTGGAAAGAATAAACGCTGAGTTAAGTAAAAAATAAATGTTACCTGACTGGAATAAAACAGGTGTTTTAGAGTGTTTATAGGTGAGGGAGCAATAACAACTTAATATATGGTTAAAGGAGGTTCAAACTATTCGGACTTCCTTTTTTATTGTAAATTTTTTTCAACAAAAACGAACAAAACTTTTTAAATATGACAATATATGTCAGCATAACTTTTTTATAATGCTACTATGGAAAATGCCACTAGTGAAGGAGGTTTACTATGGATAGCAGCTAAAACGGTTTAAGACTTTGCGGACGGTCTTTAAATGTTCGCGAGTGGATAGAAAACTTTTTGACGAAGTATAACGAAGTTGATTTCGATGAAAAGTATAGCCCACTATACTTCGCAGGCGAAGTGTGGGCTCTGCCGAGGGCTTTTATCCACCGAAAGGAAAAACATTTTAAGGAGGAAATTAAGAATAAGCTATTTGGTATGCCACATGGAGAAGTATCACAAGACGGATATTTGTCCTGTGGAAAATGAGAACGAAAGAGACGAAACCTACGAAGCAAGCAACCCGCAAATAGACAGCGAAAGAACGAAAGATAACTATCACGTAATTGGTCGTTGCGGCACATACACGGAGTTCATTAACAAACGTATAGAAGAACTGAATTTGCCGACTAAACCACGAAAGGACGCCGTGCTTATGGCTTCGTTTGTAATCGGCTCGGACGGAGAGTTTTTTAACGGGCTTACGCAGAGAGAGCAGGAAAAATTCTTTGCGGAGTGTACACGTTACTTTGCGGATAAATACGGTGAAGACAACATCATATCCGCCGTTGTCCACATGGACGAAACGACACCGCACCTGCACTTGAATCTAATGCCTATCAGAGACGGGCGGCTTTGCTGTAAAGACTTATTTAACCGCACCGAGCTTACGAAGTTGCAGACGGATTTCCACGAAGCGGTTGGCAAGCGTTGGGGCTTGGAACGCGGCAAAGAAGGCAGTCCGAGAAAGCATTTGTCCACGGCGGAATATAAGGCGCAGAAGATAGTTAAGAATGCGATTATTGAAGCTGCGGAAATATCGGAACAGGCAGAATCTAAATTGCAATCTGTAAACCAAGCGGTATCGAAAGCCGAGGAACACTTTGACGAAACAATAGAAAAGATACATACCGCCAAAGTCGAGCGTGACAAAATCGTTGCGGAAAGGGATTCGGAAGCAGACTATTCTCAGGCATTGGAACAAGCCAAGAACGGCGAAATTGCCCACAGCAAAAGCGGAATGAAAGCGCAGGTTGTTGCGCTGACCGTTGAGAACAAAAACCTTACGGAAGAAAATACGAGGTTGAAGAAAGACAATAGCGACCTATTCGAGTCTTACCAAAAGGAAAAGAAAACGCACGACGACCACGACAAAGCGGTACAGGCAATTTCTTTATTCCGAACGCAAGAGCCGGAAGCGTTTGCAAGAGTATTTTACCGTTCGACTTCGGTGTTGCAACCGTTTTTACCGAGAGGTGAACAGCCCGCAAATTTAGGACGTAACCGCCTACGGGAAATCGAAGAGGAAATCCGCAAGGAACAACAAAAGAACACCCCTACGACTACCAAGAAAAGCTACGGCAAAGCAGATTAGAACGCAAAGTCGTATTAACATTTGAAAAACGCTTGACTCCTTCCATACCTCGCGTTATAATAAAAATGTAAAGTCGTATTCATACGACACAATATTTTTGGAGGAATTGATATGGAAAAGTCAAGAGCCGTAAAGGACAAGCGTTACGAAGAACGCCATAAAGACGAGCGCAAAGCCAAATGTATGGTTTGGGGAACAAGCGTACCGAGAGAGAAAGCCGAGAGAATAAACGAGTTTTTGAAGAAATACGGCTACACTAAGGTGCAACTAATCGAGGCTGGCTACAAAGCGTTATTGGACGATGCCGCCGAACACGATTTACCCCTCGCCAAAATAATGGATGGCTATGACGACTTTTTTGGCGGAGAGCTTGAAAAGTTCGAGAAAGAAAAACTGAATAAAAAGTAAATAAAACAAGGAGGAAATGCTATGGTTTTAGGAAATAGGAAATTAAACAAAAAAAGCGCAGTAATATGCGAAGTTCCAAGCACGTCAAACAAACACTTTGACACAACAAGATTTAGATAATATTTTAAGAACTTTAAAAACACTACCTGACGGAAACGACGAATTGGCAAGGACTATACTGAAAGCTGCGGCGGACAGTATAACTTTGGATAAAATCAAGTCGCTCACTTCTGTATGTGAAGAAAGCGAAGAACAATTAACTAATGAAAAGGCTTTGAAGTTTTCAGAAAAGGAGATTTCAATTATGCCTAAAACATTCAGAAAAGAATTCAGAACGCAGGGCTGTACAGCGCGTATCCGTAAAAGAAAGAGCGGTAAGAACACTTGGAACTATGAGATAAGGTACAGAAGAAACGGTTACAACGTTTGTGTATCTGCTAACGAGTTGCAAAAAGCAAAGGAAAAGTTTATAGCAAAGTTAAGTGAAGTAGAGAAAGCTGGGAAGAAAAGTTCGGTGACTACAGTTCCGACAACTTTCCACGAATTTTCAACTTATTTCTTTGAAACGTACTACAAGCGTAAGGTAGTGGCAAGTACATACAAGATAACTCTCGGTAGGTATAACTTGCATTTAAAACCCGAGTTTGAAAGTAAGCAACTAAAAAGTATTACTACGTTTATGTGCCAAAGCCTGATTGACAGACTTAACGAAGAAGATAAGAATAAAACCGCGGCAGAAATATTTTGTCTGTTGAATAACATTTTTAAAATGGCAATAAGGCACGGGATAGTTTCTTCTAATCCAATGGATTTAGTGTTTCATCAAGTCCACGAAAGAAAGCACGGCTCGGCACTTACAAAGGAACAGGAAAAGCTATTACTTGCCGAAACAGCAGGAACGCCTTATCAACTAATGTTTGCGATTGGACTATATACGGGTATGAGACCTAACGAATATTACAGCGCAAAAATAGACGGGGAATTTATAGTGGCAATAAACAGCAAGAGGAAGAATGGGAAGGTGGAATTTAAGAAAATTCCTATAACGCCGATGTTAAAGCCGTATTTAAGTGGAGTAACTGAATTCAATTTCTACGTACAAAACCGAATTAGAGAAAAGTTTCATAAGATTTTACCGAAGAACAAACTTTACGATTTGAGGACAA
>CAYXTN010000011.1:0-39787 GCA_964468085.1 uncultured Clostridia bacterium
GCTTCCTCACCCGCGACCCCCGCGCAAAGGAAAGAAAGAAGTACGGCTTGAAGAAAGCGCGTCGTGCTCCTCAGTTCTCGAAGAGATAATAGAGATAATTACGAAAAAAATCAAAGGCGTCCGAAGCGGACGCCTTTTTTTACTATAACAAATGTTACCATTTAACATTTTCCGTTACAAATTAACTAAAAACCATTGACTAAAAATTTTAGCGGTGATAAAATAAGGGCAGTATAAATAATAATATTGAAAGAGCCTTATCTTTTACCCTACGGTTAAAAGACTGCACGGCGTTGAAACGCCGTGCAAATATTATTAATCGTTTATTTAAGTTGAGGGATATTTCAAAATTTGGAGGAAAAATGAACAAATTAACTAAGCTTTTGTCTGTATTCGTAATCGCGGGCGCGTTGGGCGCAGGCGTTGCGGGCGTAGCGGCTTGTAAAGGTAACGGAGGAGATAGCAGCGACGGCGGTCACCACCACAACTACACCTGGGTAGACGACGAAAACGGTCAGTGTCACGAGCACTGCGACGTTGAAGGTTGCGATACTCCCGACAAGTCTCCTCAGGACCACGTTTGGGGCAACGACAACATTTGCGATAACTGCAAAGCCGTTTACGTCGCGGTAGAGAGCATCGAGATAGACGGCAATGATTTGGAAGTGGCTATCGGTGATACGATTACTCTTACCGCAACCATTACTCCTACCGGTGCTACGGCAAGCGTTACATGGTCGATAAAGGGCAACTACGATAAAGCGGAGATAGACCCCGTTACGGGCGTACTTACCGGTTTAAAGAAAGGACTTATAACCGTTCAGGCGTCCGCGGGCGGCAAGACTGCGGAAAAATCAGTTGCGGTTAAAACCATACCTTTGTCGGACGTTTCTCTTGCTAAGAAATCTCTCGCTTTGAAACCCGGTGAAGATTACACTCTCACCCCCGTATTTACTCCCGCAAACGCTACTAATAAGAAAATAACCTGGACATCTTCCGATGCGACGGTTGCAACCGTAGACGAGGACGGCAAAGTAACGGCGGTTGCCAACGGCAATGCTACCATTACGGGCGTTTCCGAGGAAGGCAATAAAGAGATAACCTGCGCGGTCGAAGTTGACAGCTCTTTGATTGACGTAAAATACGAAGTCAATATTTCGGAAGGCTTCGCAACGGGCAACGCCGGTGAAAGAACGTCGGGCTTCGTCACGTTAAAGGACAAAACCAACGTACGCGGCAGAACTCCCAGCAACAAGACCGTATTCGCAAACGAAAAGGGCGGCGAAGCGGTAAAGACTTTGGGCGATATGGAATATACCAAGTCAGTTCAATTCGACAGTAGCGCTACCGTGGTACTCGATATCCCTGCGGCGGGCACGCTTATCATTCACACGCAGAACAGCTCGAGCGGCGTATCCGAGTGGCAGCAGATAGTAATGAAAAAGCCGAACGGATTGACTGAAAACATAAGGATTGCGGCGTTCGATTCAAGCCCCGTGCGTGAAATCGTTGTGGAACTTGACGCGGCGGGCAAATATGAACTGTCGAGAGGTGGCAACAGCTCTTCCGATATGTTCTATATTTCTTACGAGGGCAGAGTTAAGGATACGCCTTTGGAAAGAATAGAATTTGTCGGCGCCAAGCAGGACTTCTTCGTAGGACAGGATTTCTCATACAGTAATCTCGTTCTTCAGAAAGTATATTCGCAGACGGGCCGTACCGAGTCGCTGGCAGGCAATGCCGAGGGCGTAGTGGTAAACGATGATAACGTAGATATGACTACTGCGGGCACGTACACCGTAAACGTAACCTACACCGTAGACGAAACGCCTTTCCAGACGTCTTACGACGTAACCGTATATGCGGTTGACGAGCTTGCGATAGGCAAGAACGCTACCGTAAAGGAAAGCTCTAATTCCTCCGCTGGCAACGGCGTTTACGCTAACCACCATCTGCGCGAACTGTACTTTGCGGGCGATAAGCTCAGCACCGACGGTCTCACCGTAACGTTAACTACGTCGGTAGGCGAGGATGCGAACAAGAAGGTACAGCAATTCATAATCACCGAAGGATATACTCTGACGATTGACGGTCAGGAAGTAACCACGCTTACGGCGGGTAAACATTCCGTAACCGTAACTTTGGACGGAACAAACATTGCGGAGTCGTTCGATATTTACGTAATCGACGGCATAGCCGATTTGTCGGCGGCAACCAATGTCGCGGTCAATGTAGACGCGGGTACGACGGACAGTAACGTGGGCGTTATATCTAACGGCGCTTACCAGTTCCAGACCATACATCAGGCTCTCGAATTTCTTGAGAACTGCAAAGCTCCCGCAAGCGCAACCAAGGTAATGACGCTTGCAGCGGGTACTTACACCGAAAAGTTGGAAGTCAAAGTTCCCAACCTCACCATAATCGGCGCGGGCACGGGCGCGACCGGCTATTCGATGATAGAGTGGGATAGCCTTTACGGCGAAGTCGACGAGAGCGGCTACGCACAGGTAACCGACTCCACCGCAACGCTGAACGTAAGAGACAGCGCAACCGGTTTCACTATCAGAAACGTTATCGTATCCAACTGGTTCAACAGCGCGGACCGCTTCGTGGAAAGATTCGGCGAAGGCAAGGCTATCAGCGGCGTTGACCACCGCGCGCTTGCAATGCTCGTTCAGGCGGATAAGGTAAGGGTAGAAGACTGCACGCTGCTCGGCTATCAGGATACCCTGGAGGTATTCACGGGCAGACACGTATTCGAAAACTGCCTCATCGTCGGCGTAACCGACTTCATATTCGGCACGAACGGTACGACGTACTTCACGGGTTGCGAAATCAAGTCAATCAAGCACGTCAAAGACGTCGTTGAAGAAAACGGTCAGCTTAAAGGTCAGGTCGGCTACCTCACCGCTATGAAGGGCAACAACAAGGGCTCCGATACCGATAAGGTAACGTACGGACTTGTATTCGACGACTGCGACTTCACTGCGGAAAGCGGCGTAACAAACGGCTGGGCTATCGGCAGAACGTGGGGCGCTGACTCGGCGGTTATGATTATGAACTCGCGTATCGGCGGTCACATTGCTACGAATAGCAACAGATACGTCGGAATGAGCGGAAATCCCGAGGACGCACAGTTCAAGGAATACAACAACACGGGTTCCGGTGCTGTTGCAACGCCCGTAAAGGTCGGCGACAAAAACCTCTGGACCATACCTGCGCAGACCGAAGCTGAAAAGTATAACAAGTTCGAAGTTATCTTCGGAATGACTAACGGTAAGGTTAAGTACGCGGATAGCTGGAACGGTCAGGCAGGTGCGAAGATTACTACCGAAAAGTACAACTTCGCCGAGGTTGCAAAGGGCTCGACCGAAACTTGTTCAACAGCATTTTGACGGTAAGCTTATATGGACGGGTAAAGGTGATTGGAACGGCAACTCCATTTACGTAGGTAATAATACGGTAATCAAGCTTGTTAAGGCGGGCAAAGTTACTATAAATTGGTTCGGAGGTTACGGCGAGGACGCTGACGCGGAAATTACTTACGACGCCGAGGGTAAAGCAACAATCACTATTATACACTCGGATAAGTATATCGTAGATATTACCGTGAACACGGCAGTTATCCCCGAAGCAAGCGTAAACCGCACGTTATCCGTTTACGTTGTCGGTGACGAGAGTGATACACTGTTGACTACGATTACCAAGCCTCACGGCAACGTAATCAACAAGGCGGCTATATCTGCTCTTATCACTGCAGACAATTATCCCGGGAAAATGCTGGATAAGGTTTATGCAGGCGACAAGACTACCGAATACGATTACTCGGCAATCACCGGTGATACGAATATTTACGTTTCGCTGAAAGATTCGAGTAAAACGTGGCAGGCGGGAGAAAATATAAGTTTGTCGTTTGGCGGCGGCGTTAAACCCGTTGTCGCAGGCGTAGAGTTTTCATCGCAAATCGTAGGTAACGGCTCTGAATGTAGAACCAATTTCGGTCAGACGATAAAAATTACCGCAGCAGCCGGCACTACTGCAAAGATAAACTGGCATCCCAATGGCAGTCCTACCGATAATAATGCGGATATTAAGTATGTTGACGGGCAAATCGTAATTACGCTTAAGGCGCCCGAAACAGGAGAGGAAGGCAACTTTAACGACGGTACGCTTTATATCAGAAGCATAGATATCGTAGCGGCTGAATAAATTAATACAAAGCTTTATAAAGGGCGCGGCGCAAACCGCGCTCTTTTAATTCTTTTAACAAAATTTTACAATAGATATTGCAATTTGCGCGGGGATATATTATAATGAAATTAACTAAAAATTAAGGGGAATTATTTATGAAGAACGTTATCGTAGGACAGTCGGGAGGACCTACTTCCGTAATCAACGCATCTCTTTTGGGCGTATTCAAGACGGCTAAGGACAGAGGCGCGGATATAGTATACGGAATGGTGCACGGCATTAAAGGACTTTTGGACAAGGATGTCGTAGACCTTTCCAAGCAGATTAAAAACGATTTGGATATGGACTTGTTAAAGCGTACTCCTTCGTCCTTCCTCGGCTCGTGCCGTTACAAGTTGCCCGCTATCGAGGGCAACGAAAAGACCTACGACCAGATTTTCGCAACGCTCAAAGAGCTTGATATCTACGCTTTCTTCTACATAGGCGGCAACGACTCTATGGACACCATAGACAAGCTGTCCAAATACGGCAAAAAGATAGGCAGCTCCATACGCTTTATGGGTTGCCCCAAGACGATTGACAACGACCTTGCAATCACCGACCACACCCCCGGCTACGGCTCGGCGGCAAAATATATTGCGGCGACCACAAAGGAAATTATCCGCGACGGTCTCGTTTACGATTATCCCGTTGTTTCGGTAATCGAAGTTATGGGCAGAAACGCGGGCTGGCTGACGGCTGCGGCGGCTCTTGCGCGCGGAGAGGACTGCGAGGGCGTGGATATGATTTATCTGCCCGAGCGCGTGTTCGACGTTGACGCGTTCGTTAAGAAGACGGGCGAAATGCTGAAAGAAAACCGCTCTATAGTTATCGCCGTTTCCGAGGGCGTTAAGGTTGCCGACGGCAGATACGTCTGCGAGCTCGCCGACCACGTTGACTACGTCGACGCATTCGGTCACAAACAGCTTGCGGGCACGGCTCGCTATCTTGCGGGCAAGGTTGCCGAAAAGTACGGCGTTAAGACGCGTGCAATCGAGCTTTCGTCCCTGCAGCGTTGCGCGGCGCACATTACGTCGCGTATCGACGTAACCGAGGCGTTCAACTCGGCGGGCGCGGCAGTCAAGGCGGCGTTCGAGGGCAAGACGGGTATGGTTGCGTGCTTGAAGCGCGTTTCCGAAGACCCCTATATGTGCATAACCGAGCTTGCAAACGTTTCGGACATTGCAAACGTGGAAAAGAAAGTACCCGCGGAGTGGATAACCGAGGACGGCACGTACGTAACTCCCGAGCTCATTCACTATATCCGCCCGCTCATTCAGTCGGAAATCACTCCGCTGTGGGTTGACGGCTTGCCCAGACATTTGAGACTTGTTAAATAAGCGGCACAACGAAACCAAACCCGCGCCGCGCGGCAAAAATTGCCGCGCGGCTTTTGCTTTGTTGAAAACGGGCAATTTTTATACGTAAACAATTAAAGGATTTGGGTGCAGCGACACGCTGCCGTGCGGCTTTATTTTTTGACACGCCGTGAAATAGTTTCGTGCCGTTCGATAATGTCCGCCATATAGTTGTGGCGGGCGGGCTCGGGCGGAGGGGGAGAAGACGGCGGTGCGGCGGGTTGCTTGTCGACCTCGGGCGTTTCCGTACCCGTGTCTGCCGAAATGCCGCCGAGCAGTTTTAAAAGATTGAAAAAAGCGAAATTTTCCGTAAAATAAATTCTCCTTTACTGTATTTTTTTGGATAAATTCAGCCGTTTTTTATTGCGTTAACCGTCTTGTTGTTGTATAATTACTGGGTATAGGTGTAAAACTATCCTTTTGGCATGCCGTTTTTTATGGCGGCATTGACGGAGATTTTATGAGTAAACGGTTTACTAAAATTATATGCACGGCGGTTGCGGCAATTTCCGTAGCTTCCATAGCTTTTTTGCCTGCCTGCAAAACCGAATGGGGCGGAGTGAGCGGTGAAAAGGACACGTCCGCTTACCTTGAAGGCACTAACGGCGGCTTCGTTACTGAAACGCAGGACTACGTCTACTTTATCAACGGCAAAACTTCCAATACCGCTTCCAACAGCTTCGGCTCGGTTTTGAAGGGCTCGGTTCAAAGAATTAAAAAGACCGATTTGTCCGCGGGCAACTACGCTAAAACCGATACGGTCGTGCCCTCCGTCGTCTACGCCAACAGCGGTAACCTCAATGCGGGCATTTATATCTACAACGGCTGTATATATTACACCACGCCCTCTTCGGACAAGAACGCCAACGGCGAGATATTGAACGGCAACCTCGAATTTAAGCGCACGACTTTAGACGGCTCGGGCACGAGCGGGAGTTTCTGGAGTACCGACAACCTCGGCGTAGATTACCGCTACGTACAGCCTACCGAGGGCGGCGACGTATATATTCTTTACGCGCTCAGCGAAAATCTTTACGGCAAGTCGGCGACTAATATTCACTCGATTAACTGTAATACGGGCAGTAACACCATTCTTGCGTACGACGTCGCGGACTATGCGTTCGACACTGTAGACGCTACCAACCCTTACGTTTACTACACGATGAACGTGCCCCAGTACCTCGGCAGTTCCACGACCTATAAATACAATCAGCTCTATATGGTGAGGGCGGACGCAAGCGTTTCTCCCCGCGAATACGATTTGACCGACGCGGGCGATACGAAATATATCAACTACGGCAAGCACGTTTTCGACGGTATAGGTCAGGTCAACTACAAGTCGGACAGAATTAACCAGTTCAACTTCGTTACGGAGTACGATTCGTCTATCGATTTGAAAAACTCCGCCGACCGCACCTTCACGATTAAGTGGTACAAGGACGGCACGCTGTACTACACCAGCCAGACGGACGACAACAACATTTCTTTCTACACTCTCGGAATTGCCGATATCGACAGCGACGGCGACGGCAAAGTGGACGAGGGCTGGAACGCCATTACCGAAAGTATTGACAGAACGGCGCTTGTCAAGGGCAACGTTACCACCGAATACGAATACGTGACCATTTCCGACAAGCTGTACGCAATCAACACGACGTCGAGCGGCGTTACGAGAAGTTTAGTCGAGGACGGCGAAATCGGCGAAGCGATACCCGTGACGACGAACGATTCGGCAAGCGCTATTCTGTATATCAGAGAGGACGGCGAGGGCGAAAACAAGCACGTCTATCTTTACTACTCCGTAAGCGGCAGTAACCGCGGCTACTCTATCAACAGAGTTGCAATCGACGGCGAAGAGGACGATTATATCAAGATGCCCACTCAGCTCGAATCCGATTCGACTTACGATAAGGTCAACGTTCTCAATCTTGACGCGTGCAGTGACTGGTACAAGCCCGAATTTGTCGGCAATAAGCTGTTCTTTGCGAGCGAAACGGAAGGAATGAGCAGTTACAACTACATTATGGTGTGCGACCTCGAAGGCGAAAACGGCATAATGACGAACAAGGAAATTGCCGACCTCAACAAGAAGTACGACGACGTTACCGATAAGATTAACGAATACGACAAAGAGGAGAACGCCGACGGTAGCGCCGCGTACAACCATTTGTCCGACGCGTTGCAATATCTGTTCCACACGGGCGACGTAGAGTATATCGACGAGCTCATAAACGCGTACGTCAGCGTCGAGGGCAGAGATAAGGAGTATATCTATTCCGAGAAATCGGTTGAAATCTTCAAGGACTTTGCGGTAGCCGAGGGCGACTGGAAAGACTACAAGACGGATACCAAGACGGTCAACGGCGAAACCGTTTACGCCAACTCGCGTAATTATTATTACTCGGTAGTCGGCAGAATGACCGAGGACGATGAGAACGCACTCAAAGCGCAGTTCAAGAACTCGTATATGGAAAAGTACCCCGTTGTCGAAACCTATACCTGGTGGGAAAAGCTTTCCACGGGCGGCAAGGTCGGAACGGTTCTGGGCATACTCGAAGGCTGTATGCTTGTAATCGGCGGCGGCGTAATTCTCGGATACTACCTCATTTCGCGCAAAAAGACGGGCGAAAGGGGCTCGTCGAGAGAGATTAAGGTCGATTTGACGGACGACAAGGATATGGACGTTTACGGCGACGAGAGCGGTGAAAACGGCGAAGAAAACGAGTAAACGTGTTTAAAGATAATAAAAATTCAGGACGGACAGGCTGAAAATTTCGGCTTGTCCGTTTTTTTACGTATTTGCGTAAATATTTTTATAAAAAACGCTAAAATAATTTATTAAAACAGTTTACAAACTTTTTAAATACTAATATAATGTTACAGTCAAACAACGCAATAGAAAATGACGGTTTGCCGTCATTGCAAGGGGGATTTATATGCCGAAATATATTAAATGTCCAAGGTGCGACCTCAATTTCATAATAGAGGGCAAGCAGGAGTTCTGCGACGTGTGTATTGCGGAGATGAAGGGCAGCAGGTTGCAGTTTGCCGATTTGGAGGACGAGGAGCTCGACGCCGAGCTTGAAAGCGAGGCTGCGGAGCTTTGCCCCGTCTGCGGCGTGAACAATATGCGCTACGGCGAAACTATGTGCGAGGCGTGCAAAAAGCAGTCGGAGTACGAGGACGATATCGAAGTCGACGACGAGCAGGACGAGGAATGGAAGACTTATATCGGCGACGACGGCGAAGATTTGTCGCTCGATGAGGAGGAACTTGCCGAGGAGCTTGCCGAAGTCGAGGAGGAAGAAGAGGAATACGCCGAGGAAGAGGAAGATTTCTTTGACGAGGACTTGGATTCGCTCGACGAGCTTGACGACGAAGACGAGGACGATGACGAGGACGACGACGATTTGTTTTAAGATTTTCTCGTAATTTTTTCGTGTTGGCGACACGCGAAAAAAGTTACGATTTGGGAGGCTCTGCCTCCCTTTTTGCATTTTAAGGGCACTCATATTATTAGAAATGCAAAAATTCCCTCCGCTGAGGCGCAGGTATGCGCAAATTGGGGCGCGCTGCGCAAAAGCGTGGTTTTGCTTGCTACGTTAAGAGTTTTAAAGGAATATAAAAAAGTATAATTTTCCCAAATTCAGGGAAAAATGGTAATATGATTAAACCGGAAATAACCATAAGTACCATAAAGCGCAACATACAGGACTGCTACAAAAAGGCGGTTAACGTAAAGCTCAATCTGGGGCGCAACAAGTTCGTGACTTTCCCCGCGACCCTGTCGGGCATATATTCCTCGATATTCACCGTCGAGCCGTTCGATAAAAATTTTCTCGGCAAAACGGCGTATTCCTATTCGGAAATACTCTGCGGCAAAGTATTTATTTCTTTGGCGGAAAAAGGCGCATAAATAAACGGCTTGCGACATATTATAGCGTGTAACCAAAAAAGGAGCTGTAATATGTTGAAACCTATTCAAAATCAAGAGGGCTGTAATAAACTTTTAAAGCGCGTCGAAAGTCAGAGCGTAGTCGAGTGCCGATTTCCGCAGTCAAGCGAAATAACAGAGGTCATTGCGGTATATCCGCAGGTTTCCGCGGTCTCGTGCGAGGTGTCGTCGGGGCGCGTTAATTACAGCGGCAAACTCATTTTAACCATAGTATATTGCGACGAGGGCGGCAAGCTCTGCCGTATGCAGAAGGGTGCGGAGTTCTCGCACTTTGCCGACGACGATATCCTTGCGCCCGCTCAAAACGGCGTGTGCACGCTCGTTTGCGACAAGACGAGCGTCAAGCGCGAGGGTTCGTCCTTCGTCATTGCGGCTATAATTTCTGCGGATGTCCGCGTTTATGCACGCACCGAGCGTAGCTTTATAAGCGGCGCGGAGGGCGCGTTCGTCAAGACGGAGAACGTACAGTTTTCCTCAATCGTGACCTTTAACGGCGAGAGCGAGGTGGAGGACGATTTCGACGCGGACAGCGTTGTCGACGTGCTTATCCCCTGCGCAAAGGCGGTCGTGCTCTCTTCCGTCTGCGGCACGGGCGAGGTTGAAACGAGCGGCGAAATTTACCTTTCCCTGTTTGCAATGCGCGAAGAAAGTCCCGTCTGCCTCGAAAGAGTAATTCCCTTTAAATGCACCGTTCCGTGCGACGACGCGTCGGCGGGGCGCAGAGCGGCTACTATTGCCGAAATAACCGATTTGAACGTGACCGCGAACGTCAACGAGGACAGGGGCAGATGTCAGATTAATTTCGTCTGCAACCTTGCGTTGAGCGGCTGGTTTGCCGACGAGCACGGCGAAGAGGCGGCAGTGGACGCGTTCTCGGACACGAACGACGTAGCCCTTAGCTATGCCGAAGAGAGTATGCCCCGCTGTGTTGACGTAAAGGTTTACACCGAGCGCGTTTCGGGGCTTGCGGCGACAAAGAGCAAGCTCGGCTACGACTGCAAATTCCTCGCGGCGGCTCTGCCTCAGGCGGAGTGCGCGTACAATTACGACACGGGTTGCGTTGAAGGCGCGGTTAACACCGTGCTCATCTACGAGCAGGGCGGCGAAATCAAG
Source organism: uncultured Clostridia bacterium (assembly GCA_964468085.1). Classification (GTDB taxonomy): domain Bacteria; phylum Bacillota; class Clostridia; order Christensenellales; family Borkfalkiaceae; genus Coproplasma. The sequence goes on from CAYXTN010000011.1 coordinate 10,657, forward strand.
TCCACGGAGGTCAATCTTCCCTTTGCGGTGGCGCTCAACGGCGTTGCCGAATGCGGGCAGAAGGTGTATAAGGACGTTGCCGTCAGCGGCGTGAGCGTCCGCCTTAAGGCGGAGGGCGAGGCGGAAGCGGAAGCCACGCTCAAAATAAGCGCCTGCGTCTGCGAGGAGAGCGCCGTTAAATTCCTCACTCAAATCGAAGAGGGCGAGGCGGTCGAGGTCAACGACTGCGCGGTATCGGTCTTCCTGCCGACGGCGGGCGACGGACTGTGGGACATAGCCAAGAAGTTGAAAAAGTCGCCCTCGGAGGTTTCCGCGTGTAACAGTGAGCTCGCGTTCCCCCTGACGGGCAAGGAAAGAATTATCGTGTACAGAGCTAAAAAGGTTCAATAAACTTTAATCTGTTGTGGGCGCGGGTAGTCGACCGTTGGGGTTGACTACCCGCGCTTGATTATGCTATAATCGTACTATGAACACCGTGCGCGTAAAATCGTATGCAAAAATAAATCTCACGCTCGATATTTTAGGCGTGAAAGACGGCTATCATATGATTGACAGCGTTGTTGCAAGTATCGATTTATGCGACGTAATTACCGCTAAAAAGCGGCGCGACGACCTCGTGTCGGTTACAATGCACGGCGAGGGCAGCGAGAGTATCGAGCACGGGGACAATAACGCGGCGAAGGCGGCGGAGGCATTCGTCAAGAAATTTGAAACGAGCGGCGCGGACGTAACCGTGTGGAAGAATATTCCCATGGGCGCGGGGCTTGGCGGCTCGTCAGCAGACGTTGCGGGCGTTTTAAACGCTATGGCAAAGTTGTATAAAATTGACGATTTTGCGGCGGTAAAGGGAATTGCCGACAGCCTGGGCAGTGACTGCGGCTATATGCTTACAGGCGGCTGGGCGAGGCTTTCGGGGCGCGGCGAAGCCGTTAAACGGCTGGACAGTAATTTAAAGCTCGATATTGGCTTGCTTGTACCAAAAAGCGGCGTTTCCACTGCTCAGTGTTACCGTATGTGCGACAGTCTGCCGCGGGGCGCGTGCACGGGCTCGGCGGCAGAAAGCGCGGTGCTTGCGGGCGATATCGACGGGCTGAGTAAGAGTTTGTCAAACGGACTTACGGCTGCGGCTGTGCGCTTGAACGGCGACGTCGGCGAGGCGATTGAGGAGCTTGAAAGCTTTGCTCCGCTCGGGGTGAATATGACGGGCTCGGGAAGCGGCGTGTACGCCGTGTTCGAAAACGACCAGTTTTTGCGGTACGCGCAGAGCAGATACCGCGGCAAATTCAGGTTTATACCTACAAAGACCGTGCTTGCGGCTAAGGAGAAATGAGATGGCAGAAGAGAGACTTATCGACGCGGACAAGGACAAAAAGTACCGCATTAAAGTGAACGAAAACGGCGAGGAAGAGCTTGTAGTCGTTGAGGGTGAAACGCCCGAAGATGACGGACAAACCGCCTACGAAGAGGTTATGTTCGCCGTGCCCGAAGAGATTGCGGAGGGCGACGAAAGCGGGCTTACGCCCGCACAGCTCGAGGAGAAGCGCAGGCGCGAAGAGGAAGAGCGCGCCGAACGGCAAAGGCAGGTTGAGGAGCTTCTGAAAAAAGCCAAGAGTGAAAGTCTGCTGTACAGGTTTGTGACTGCGCTCGAATGCGTTCAGAAAGCGGAGGAGCTCGATAACGAAAACGGCGAGGCTCAGGCGCTGAAGCTCGTTGCGTACACGCGCAACTTCACCGACTATTCGCAGATTGTCAACGCGGCGGCGGGCGTGGACAAGCTTGCAGAATACACGTCTGACGAGAGGAAAGCGGAGCTTTTAAAGACTGCGCAGCCCTCGCTCGAAAGTGAAATTGCAAAGCTTAGGACGACCGTTTCGGCAATGAATAATGAAAACGAAGAGAAAAAGGCGGAGCGCGCGGTACGTTTCAACCGCGACAGAAATATAGCAATAGGCGTTTTCTGCGCGCTTGCCGCAGTGCTTATCGTGTTCGCCTCGCTCGCGGGATATTACAGCGAGTTTATCTACACCGTGCCCACCAACAAGTATCTGGTTATAACCTGCGTGTTTGCGGGACTGGCGTTTTTAATGCTGTGTGCGGTGGCGGTTGCGGCTAGGCAACTGAACATTACCTGCCGCAGAGTAAGGCTCAATAAGAAGAACACGACTACGCAGTTAGGGCGCGATTTGCTGGCTGAACAGGCTAAGCTTAAGGCGTTCGTTGCGGTATATTCGGCACTTAAAGGCGAAAAATGATATATTTAGACCATGCGGCAACCACACCGCTCGATAGGGCGGTGCTCGAAAAGATGACGCCGTATTTAACCGAAATTTACGGCAATCCGTCAAGTCAGCATTCGTTCGGGCAGAGGGCGGCGAACGCCGTTTTGTCCGCACGCGATAAGATAGCTCAAATTATTGGCGTTCCTTCGGGTTCGCTGTATTTCACTTCGGGCGGTACGGAGTCGGGCAACACGGCTTTAAAAGGCGTATGCGCGGCAAACCGCGGCAAGGGCAGGCATATTGTGCTGTCGGCAATCGAGCATCCCGCTTTGTTATCGTCAGCCGAGGATATGCAAAAGTACGGCTACGAGGTTACGCTCGTAAAGCCGCAGATAAGCGGCGCCGTGAGCGCGGAGAGCGTCGAGGCGGCAATTCGCTCCGACACGGTGTTCGTCGGCGTTATGGCGGCCAATAACGAGACGGGTGTAATTCAGCCCGTAAAGGACATTTACGAGGTTTGCAAAAAGTACGGAGTATTTTATTACTGCGACTGCGTGCAGACCGCGGGAGTGCTCGATTTTAAGCAGTTTCCCGCCGACGGAATAGGTTTTGCGGCGCACAAATTTTACGGTCCGAAGGGCTTCGGCGGGCTATATGTGCGGGGCAATTGGAAATTCGAGCGGCTTTTGTCTGGCGGTTCGCAGGAAAAGGGACTGCGCGGCGGCACGACTTACGTTGCGGGTGCGGTCGGGTGCGCGTACGCGTTGGAACGCGCGGTCATGTGCGCCGAGGAGAACAATAAGAGGATAGCGGCGCTCCGCGATAAGTTTGTCGACAGTGTGCTTTCGCAGATTGACGGAGTACATTTAAACGGCGATAAGGTGAACAGATTGCCGTCGAACGCCAATCTTTCTTTCGACGGTTGCGACGGCGAACAGATTGCGTTTGCTCTCGATTTAAAGGGTATAGCCGTTTCGACGGGTTCGGCGTGTTCGTCGGGGGCGGTGAAAGCCTCGCACGTTTTAACGGCTATGGGGCTTTCGGGAGAGCGGGTTAAAAGCGCGGTGCGCTTTACTTTCGGAAAGTATAACACGGAAGAAGAAGTCGAAACGACGGTGGAAGCGCTGAAAGAGATTGTTAATAGAATAAGAGGATAAAGTTATAAGCCCCGCGGCATTTTAATGCCGCGGGGCTATCGCTTTGCAGAGATGGGTTAGATTTTTAGCCAAGCAATTAAAGGACTTGCCCTGCGTTGGCTCACCGCAAATAACAGAAGCGCTGCCGACTTCGAGCCAACAACGCTTCCGTATGATAAGGGGGAAAATGAATGAACAAATTCAGTAACGGGTTACCGTTTACATTTACAATTATACTTGCATAAGTGCATAAAGTAAAATATAATAAAAAATTTTTTTGTGAAATTTATTTTTAATATCTATGCACAATTTGTGTGAACTTTAAACATTTTTTCATTTTTAGTGTTGATTAAAACGAACATTTGCGGTTAATTTACATAATTCGGCATAAAAGACAAGCTATTATCGTTGAAATGAAAGTTGCAAACAAAATTATGACTATAGGCAGAAGTCGGCGTTTATTCGCGCATTTAGCAAAATATACAACAGATATGTAAAAGACCGTTTCGCTGCTTCCGTACAAAACGCACGCGCAGCGGGCAATATAGCTGTCCGCGCCGTACTCGCCTATAATCTGCGAAAGATAGGTTAGAGAGCCGCTTCCCGAAAAAGGCTTTATCAATACGAGCTTGGAAAGCTCTGAGGGCACTCCCAAAAATGAAAAGGCGGGCGCAAGCGCTTTCGACAGCGCGTCGGACAGGTGCGAGCGTTCGAACAGTTCGCACATTATAAACGTGCACGCAAGTAAGGGCAATAAATTTAAAACGAATTTAACCGCCTCGCCCGCGCCTCGCGAAAAGGAGGAAAACACGTTTACGCGCCTGACCGCGGCAAAGAGGATAACGCAGATAAAAATTACGGGTATTACGTACTGCATTTTTTCCGCCTTGCCGCCGTTTTGGGCTTGATTTTACTTATCAGTATATACGCCGTCGCGCCGACGAGAGTTGAAACGGCGGTGGCTATCAGCGAGGGCAGAGCTATATCGTGCGCCGCGGCACTTCCCGCCGCGGCGCGCAATGCAATTACCGTTGTGGGAATTAATTGAATGGAAGTGGCGTTTATGATAAACAAAAGGTTTTGCGCAAACTCGTTGCCGTCCTTTTCGAGCGCGTCGATAGCCTTGACTCCGTAGGGGGTTGCCGCGCCGCCTATCCCCAAAAGATTGCACGAAACGTTCATCGTAATGCTTTCGAGCGCGGCGGCGTTTTTCGTTCCGAACAGCTTTCCGCACGGCTTGGATAAAAGTTTTGCGAACTTTTGAGTAAGGCGCGCGTCCTCGGCTACCGCGGACAAGCCCATCCACACCACGTAAATGCAAAGTAGGGTGAGGCAGGTCTTTGCCGCGTTCATTCCGCCGTCTAAAAGAGCGGGCAGAAAGTCGGCGGGCGCGGTAAAAAGAAGCACCGCCGCCGACAGCACGAATATAACCGTAAAAATAAGGTTCATAGATTAATAATATTTTCATACGCGCGCGTTTATTCTATAAAACAATTTACTTTTCGCGCGCGTTGCGGTATAATTTTGGGTATGAAAAATTACTATATCACTTCGGCTATAACATACACCTCGGGCAAGCCGCATATCGGCAATACGTACGAAATTATTCTGTGCGACGCGATTTCGCGCTTTAAAAAGATGCAGGGCTACAACGTTCTGTATCAAACGGGCACGGACGAGCACGGCCAAAAGGTGGAGCTCAAAGCCGCCGACAAAGGGGTAACCCCCAAGCAGTTCGTCGACGAGGTTGCGGGAACTATAAAGTCTATCTGGAACTTGATGGGCGTTTCCTACGACAAGTTTATCCGCACAACCGACCCCGACCACGAGCGCGTCGTTGCGAAAATTTTTAAAAAGTTCTACGAAAGGGGCGATATCTATAAGTCGGCGTACGAGGGGCTGTATTGCACTCCTTGCGAAAGCTTCTGGACGGAAAGCCAGCTTGTAGACGGCAAGTGCCCCGACTGCGGCAGGGAAGTCAAGCCCGCAAAGGAAGAGGCGTACTTCTTTAAAATGGGCAAGTACGCTAACAGACTTGTCAAGCACATTTTAACCCACCCCGAATTTATTCAGCCCGCGGCGAGAAAGAACGAGATGATGAACAACTTCCTTTTAGCCGACGAGTTTATCGGCAGAAGCGACGAGGAGCTTTTGGCCGCGTGCGAAAAGGGAACGCTTAAAACCAAGCTGCAGGACTTGTGCGTGTCGCGCACGACTTTCAAGTGGGGTATTCCCGTGGACTTCGACAGCCGCCACGTCGTATACGTTTGGCTGGACGCTCTGACCAACTATATCACGGGGCTGGGCTACGACGTGGACAACCCCTCGCAAAAGTATAGGGACTTCTGGCCCGCCGACGTGCACGTGGTGGGCAAGGACATTATCCGTTTCCATACCATTTACTGGCCGATATTCTTAATGGCATTGGGCGAGCCGTTGCCTCAAACGGTGTTCGGGCATACCTGGCTTTTGCAGGGTGGCGACAAGATGTCCAAGTCCAAGGGCAACGTAATGTACGCGGACGACCTTTCTTCGGTGTTCGGGGTGGACGCGGTGCGCTACTTCGTTCTGCACGAAATGCCCTACAATTCCGACGGCATAATAACCTGGGAACTTATGTGCGAGAGGCTCAATTCCGACCTCGCTAACGTTTTAGGCAACCTTGTAAAGCGCACGGTTTCTATGACTAATAAGTACTTCGGCGGCAAGGTCAAAAATGTTAAGGTCGGCGGCGATTTCGACGGCGAACTTAAAGCCGTTGCCGAGGGCGCAAAATGTAAGGTTGCCGCCAAAATGGAGGAGTATAAGATAGCCGACGCGCTTGACGAGATATGGCAGGTTTTGCGCCGCGCGAATAAATATATCGACGAAACCGCGCCCTGGGTGCTTGCAAAGGACGAGGCGAACAAGCCCCGCTTGGAGCAGGTTATGTACAATCTTTTGGAAACAATTTCGATTGCGGCTAACCTTTTAAAGCCGTTTATGCCCGCAACCTGCGCGGCAATTTTAGGCGAGCTCAACGCGGTTGAAAAAGAGTACGAAAATCTCGATAAATTCGGGTTAACCCCCGAATATGCCGTAACTAATGAGCCTAAAACGCTGTTCGAGCGTATAAATTTCGCCGATATTAAGGATAAAATAGACGCGATTGCCGCCGCACAGATGGCGGAAGATAAGCCGTCGCCCGAAGAGGAAAAAGTGCCCGAAATATCGATTGACGACTTTGCCAAAGTGCGTATGCAGGTGGGTTTAGTCACCGCGTGCGAGGCGGTTAAAAAGAGTAAGCTCTTGCACGAAACGGTCAAGGTCGGTAATAAAACGTTGTCGATTTTGAGCGGCATTGCGAAGCATTACACGCCCGAGGAAATGGTCGGCAAAAAGGTCATAGTTGTTACCAATCTGCCGCCGAGAGAGATGAAGGGCATTTTGAGCGAGGGTATGATTGTCTGCGCGGAAGCGCCCGACGGCACGCTGTCGGTAGTTTCTCCCGAAAAAGATTTGCCCGACGGAAGTATTTTGTCATAATGTATATCGACGTTCACTGTCACCTCGACAAAGAAAATTACGGCGACGTCGGCGAGCTTGTAAAGCGGTGCGCCGAAAGCGGAGTTGAGCGGATAATCACCGTCGGCTTCGACTTGCCGTCGTCCTATCTTGCGAAAGAGCTTGCCGAAAAGTACGACGAAGTATATTTCACCGCGGGCTTTCACCCCACCGAGCTCAAAAGCTACAAAGAGGGCGATTTGGATAAAATTGCCGAACTGTGCGCGCATAAAAAGTGCGTGGCTCTCGGCGAAATAGGGCTTGATTATCATTATCCCGACACGGATAAGGAGTTGCAAAAGCGCGTGTTCTCAGCGCAGTTGCAGCTCGCGGACAGTTTGAAAATGCCCGTGCAGATACATTCGCGCGACTGCGCCGAGGATATGCTTTCACTGTTAAAGGACAACGCACAGCGTTTGAAAAACGGCGCTCTGATGCACTGTTATTCTCACTCGACGGAGCTTGCCGAGGAGTTTTTAAAGCTCGGCTTATACTTTTCGTTCGGTGGGGCGAGTACCTGGAAGGGGAGCAAAAAGGCGAAAAGAACGATTGCGGCGTTGCCGCTCTCTCATATTTTAACCGAGACCGACAGTCCCTATATGCCGCCCGCTAGCGCGTACGGGACTTTCCCGAATACGCCGCTCGCAATACCCGAAATTTTGCGTTCAATCGCGGATATTAAGGGGGTAACGGTCGAAAATGCGCAAAAAAGCGTGGAAGAAAACGCTCGTACGCTGTTTAAAAAGCTCGGTTGAAAACCCGAAAGCCGAGGCACGACGCGCCTCGGCTTTTTTAATCTTTGGTAACCCTAAGGGTATACAATCAGTATCTTTATTAAGCCGCCCGCTTATGCGGCGCGCGCGGAGGTAAATTATGGAAAAGGGCGGACTCGGCAGCGTAATCGCCGGCAGCGGCTTTACCTTTAAAAAGAAATTCGGTCAAAATTTTATATCCGATTCCGCTTTGCTTGAAGGCATTGTCGAAGGCGCGGGCGTTGATAAGGAAACCACGGTTATCGAAATAGGTTGCGGTGCGGGAACGCTTACTAGGGCGCTTGCCGCAAAGGCGAAATTCGTGTACGGCTACGAAATAGATACCTCGCTCAGACCCGTATTGCAGAAGTCGCTTGCGGGCGTGGACAACGCCGAAATCATATTTAAAGATTTTACGCGCGTGCGCATAGACGAGCTTGAAAAGACTCTGCCGCCGTACAAGGTGGTCGCAAATCTTCCCTACTATATCACGACGCCGCTCATAATGCAGCTTGTCGAAAACTCGGAGAAGTGTTTATCGCTCACCGTAATGGTTCAGGAAGAGGTCGCGCTCAGACTGTGCGCGCAGCCCGACACTGCCGACTACGGCGCGATTACGGCGAACGTGGCTCTCCGCGGCGAGTGCAGAATAATCGAGCGGGTGGGCAGAGAAAAGTTTACTCCCAGCCCCAACGTCGACAGCGCGGTGGTGCGCATAGATTTGTGCCCGTGCAGGCTTGAAGTGGACGATACGGCTACTTATAAAAAGGTCGTGCGCGCGGCGTTTTCGTCGAGGCGCAAGACCTTAGAGAACAACCTCATAAACGGGTTTGCACTAACGCGAGCCGAGGCGCAAAAGCTGATAGCGGGGTGCGGCTTAAATGACGGTGTGCGGGGTGAAACTCTCTCGCCCGAGCAGTTCGCTTTGCTGTCGAACACGGTCGGGAAATTAAATAAATAAGAGATAGCGGCGGCGCGGAAAAAATTTTTCCGCGCCGCTTATATTTTTTGTTCTTAAATGCTTGTCCGCAGCGTATATTTAGGATAAGTAACCGAAAAAAAGTTCAACTGTAAGGAGTACGCGATATGGAACAAGGTTTGGAATACGCACAAATGTTGGAGATACCCGTAAGCACCGTGAGTGTGGTCAAGAAAAAGAGTCTGTTTTCCCGCAAGGCGAAACCTGCCGACGACTTGAAAGACAGAGTCGTCGAGAGCGTTAACGACCGTTTAGGCGGTGACGGCGAACAGCCCGAACAGTTCTACGAAGCTAACGGCTACGTGGAAACGGAGGACTTGACCGCTCCCGTTAAACCCAAAAAGAAGATGGGCATTGCGGGCAAAATCATCATTGCCGAAACCGCGGCGGCGTGTCTTCTGGCGGCGGGCATATTCTTAACCAATGTGTTCGTTCCGAATACCGCTATAAACACCTTTATGGGCGGGCTGACCGCAGTCAAGGAAAAGGAGGCTTCGTACAACCAGTTCAAGCTGACCTCGGTTGTAAGCGAGCTCTCCGACGCGGACGTTGCCGTAACCGACGACGGAGTAATTCACTTCACCCAGAAGGCGGCGGTCTATCCCGTATGCGACGGCGAGGTGGCGAGCGTAACCAAGACCGACAGCCTTTACACGGTCAAAATCGCGCATACGTCCAAGTTTGTCAGCGTAATCACGGGGCTCGATACGGTGTATGCCGCCGAGGGCGACGAGGTCAAGTCCAACCTGCCTTTCGCCTATTCCGAGGGCAAGAACGAGGTTCGCGTTTCTATGTACGACGGCGACACGCTGCTTAAATGCTATACGTTGTCGGGTGCTGTGCCCGTCTGGAATTCGTGAAAGTAACCATACATCCGCTCTTTTTCGGGGCAATGATATTCTTTGCGCTGTTCGGCGGACTGCCGTCTGCGCTCATCTGCCTTGTGACCGCGCTCATGCACGAGAGCGGTCACATTTTTTGCGCCGCCCGAATGGGCTTTAAGTGCGAGCGGATAAAGATAATGCCGTACGGCGCGGCGGCAATGTGCGACGTGGAGGGGATACGCGCGGGCGACGAGATAAAGCTCGCCCTGGCAGGTCCGTTAGTCAACGCGTGCGTGTGCGTTGCCTTGGCGGGACTTTGGTGGTTCTACCCCGAAACGTACGCCTATACCGACACGGTTATGCACGCGAATATCGCTATGCTGACGGTCAATTTGCTGCCCGCATATCCACTTGACGGCGGCAGAGTTGCCGCGTGCGTGTTTAAAAAGTTCTTTTCAAAACGCGCCGCGCAAATCGTTTTAAAAGTAATCGCCGCGCTTATTGCCGCGGGACTTGTCGTCGCGTTCTTCTTCTCGGGCAACCCCACGCTACTCTTTTTCTCGCTGTTCCTCTTGGGCTCGACGATAGAGAAAAACCCCTCGGCTCAGCTATTAAACTTCTCGTCGAAGGGCAAGCTGAAGAGGGGGATAGAGGTCAAGTACGTGCTGTGCGACAAGTCGCTGACGTTCAAGGACGCGTTCAAAAAACTTGACGACAAGCGTTATTTGGTATTGCAATTATACGACGGCGGGGTCGCCGACGAGATTACTCAGGATGAGTTATACGAGGCGGCGGCAAGCCATTCGTTCTACGACTGCGTGTTCGGGGAGGAAGAGGAGCTGTTGCCGTTTGCCGACGACGCTTACTTTTCAAGGAACGAGCGGGAGAACAATTCGCCGGATACGTTGCCCGAAAGCACGGCTTTGATACAGTCCGCGCCGAGTGAAACCGCGTCGTCTACCGCACCCGAAAGCGAGGTGAAATCGTAGTCGGTAGAGTACTCCTGTCGCTTGGACTTGAACATTGCGCGGGTGTAGGAAAAGTAACGCTTTAAACAGCGCTCCACGCCGGTTACGGTCACCTCGGGCTCGACTTTCGATATGCAGTCGTAAACTGCAAAAGTTGCGCCCAAAACGCGTTCGCGGGGCAATATACTGCGGGGAATTGCAAATTTGCGGCTGATAAACAGTCCCAAATCGTTTTCCATCCGCTGGTGCGCCATCGGCAGCTTGGAGTGGCTTTCGAACGCATATATTGCGGGGTGTAGCGTGCAGTCGAGCGCGTAGTGGGTGGCGAAACCCGCCGCATATGACGGGTTTTCGTCCTTTAAAATTTCAAACAGCTCCTCGGCGGGTATATGGTGTAAACGCCGTCCGAGGTTGGTCTTTTTAAAGCTTAACTTATAGGCGAAAAAAACGTCGCCACCCTGCGCGCCGAGCATATACAGCGTGTGGTCGGTGACGGCGTTTTTTATATCTTTCGAACAGTTGTCAAGAATGATTTTAGCACAAATTGCGTGTGAAAAGTAATCGGGCATATTATAAGTTTTCCCGTTTACAGTAAAATAAATACTGCTGAACGAAACCCGAATATTCTTTAAATAGAGAAGTGAAGTACGCGTTGATTTTGTCGCGGCTCTTTAAAGTACCGTTAAAGTCCTCGCGGTAAATCTTTTCTATCCAGGTATCGACGGGAAAGCTCGCCGCCCTCTGAAAGCCGAATAAGCTTACGCAATCGGCAACCTTCGGACCTACTCCGTGGTAAGATAAAAGCTCCTTTTTTAAAGCGGGCGCGTCGAGAGATTTTAAGTGCTCTATGCCCTCGGCGGCAACGCGCTGAGCCGTTCTTACGATAAACTCGTCGCGGTAGCCCGCGCCGAGGCTTTTATAGAAAGCCGCGTCCCTTTCGGCAAGCTTGGCGGCGGTGGGGAAGGTATAGTATTCTTCACCCATAAATTCACGTCTTTCCCCGACCGTTCGGGAAATGCGCGAGATAATGCCCTTGATTCGGGGTATGTTGTTGTTCTGCGATATAATAAAGGAAAAGAGCATTTCCTCGGGGTCTTGATTTAATAGGCGCAAGCCCTTTGCAACCTCGCACGCGCGGGTGATTACGGGCACGTTAAAACCCTTGATTTTTTCAATAACTGCGGCATATTCCCGCCCCAAATCGAAAAAATCAAAGAAATAATCGGGAAATTCGCTCTCTATAACCGTGCTGTTTCCGTCAATATAGACGTAGCACGCCTTGTCTTTCGAAAAAACTTTGTAACCCTCTTTATACGGCTCGAAGCGAAAAATCTGTCCGCATTCGAGTACGTCTTTGGGATTGAAGTAAGTTTTGTCGTAAGTAATCTTTTGCATAAAAAAATACACTCTCTTTCAAGAGTGTATTTTATCATTTTTGTCGAAGATTGTCAATCGGTGAAATGTACGTTGACCGAGCCCGCCGACAGGTCGATATCGATGACCTTTCCCGAGGCCGCGCCCTGCTGTCCGCTTACATTGCAGCTTCCCGCCGACTTGTCTACAGTGATATAGTAGTCGGACTTTTTACCGTTGACGGTAAGATTGGCCGAGCCCGCCGATAAATCTATTAAAATGTTGTCGCAGGTGATGCCGCTCACGTGCAGAGAACCTGCAGACAGGTCGGCGTCGAACTTGTCGCATCTGATATTTCCGATATTCGCCGAGCCTGCGGACATATCGAAATTGAAATTCTTAAATTCGCCGTCTTGAACGTGAGCCGAGCCCGCCGACATCTCGAGTGAAAAGTCTATAACCTTGCCCTGCGGAATTTTGACCGTCATTTCGGGAACTTTAAACCAACCGAACCAGAAGCCGAAAGAGTGCTTGGGCGCAACAGTGATTTTGCCGTTCTCTTCGGTAACGTCGTAGCCGTACCTGTAAGAGGTGGGGTAGACGATTTCGAAATTCTCGCCCTCGTAGTACTCGACTTTCACCGTGCCCGCCGAGATTTTCAAATCGAGCGAGTTGTTGTCGCCCTCGGATACGAAGGTCTGCATTTCATAGTCGACTTTGAATTTCCAGCCGTTTGCGGCAAGCCCGCCGATTAAAACGGCGATGCCGATGAACAGGATTACTATGCCGAGGCATAAAAATATTTTCCAGGTCTTCATATTATCAAACCCCCTTCATAAATGCGCGCAGTTTGCGCCAAAGGAAAGAGCACAGCGCGTTGAACGGTGCGAGCAGTGTAATTCCCACGCCCGAAATTATCAGTCCCAAACCAATCATCTGCGTGCCTTCCGCGCCGCCGCAACTGCCGGAGGCAAGTCCTCCGACGGTAAAGCCAATCGAAACGAAGCCCTCCAGAATGACAGTCAGCGCCGAGCCGAACAGCGAAACCGTAAGCCCGACGAGTACGACGGTCAGAATTATGCTGACGAGTATTTTTACCGCGTTGGTTTGCTTTTTCGGTTTTTCCTGCGGAGCGGGGGCAGGAGGAGTTTTTCTTTCGGGCAGTTCCTTGCCGCTTTGCGGAGTCGCACTCTGAGGCGCGCCGCCGTAATTGTAGTTGTAGTAGTTGTAATTGTAGTTGTTGCCGCCACTTACGTTCGCCGCGTTTTCGGACTCGCCGCTTTGCGCGTTCGCCGCTTCCCTGCTTTCGGCTAAAATCTTTTTAGCCACGTCGTAGGGTGCGCCGAACTCCTCGATAATCTGCGCCTCGCTCTTGCCCGCGTCGCGCTTGTCGGCGTACATTTCGGAAAAGTATGAAAATATTTTCTGCTTTTCCTCCTGCGGCAGACTTACAAGATAGCTTTCAACTTCGTCTTTCCATTTGATATAAGTCATTTTTTCCCACCGAAAATTTTGAGATAGATTGTATTTATAGCCTCAAAATCCCTTTTGCTTTCTTCGAGTTTCTTCAAGCCGACGTCGGTAATTTTGTAGTACCGCCGCAGGCGCCCGTTAAACTCCTTGGTGCGCGTCGTAACCGCGCCGCCCGCCTCAAGCCTCTTTAAAATGGGGTATAGCGTGCTTTCGGATATGGTTATTATCCTCTGCAAATCGATTATTATCTTGTATCCGTAACTCTCGCCGTCCTTCAATGCGTACAATACGCAGGCGTCGAGTACGCCTTTTTTTATCTGTGCGTCCACGCTCAATACCTCGCTTCGTCTAATACTATACATTACATAGTATTCGTTGTCAAGTATTTTTATTAAAAAATTACTTAAAATATTTGCATATGAATTATTCGATAAAACAAAGGATAGGAGCGGTCAAGAAAATTCTGCCGTCCGAGGATATTCTCGTTTTCGAGTTCGAAAGCAGCGAGGGCAAGAAGTTCGCCGTAATTTACGCCGACGGTATCGTCGACAAGAATATGCTCGGCGAGCTTGTAATCAAGCCTCTGCACCATGCGGGAAAGGACGTGACGGCGGAGGAAGTCAAAAAGCTTCTGGCTTCGCCCGACGTCAAGGACGGCAAGGACTTAAAGGACGCAATCAAACAGATTTCCGACGGCAACGCGGTTTTATACACGGACGGAGAGAAGGACTTCTTCGTCATAGGCGTGAAAGCGCCTCCGGGTCGCGCCGTCGCCGAGCCGCCCACTCAGGTCACGGTTAAAGGTCCGCGCGAGGGGTTCACCGAGGATATCAAAATAAATTTGGGCTTGGTCAGAAAGCGCGTAAAGAGCGATAAATTGCAGATTAAAACCATTACGGTCGGCGAGCAGAGCCAGACGGCGGTTGCCATCTGCTATATCGACGGCATATGCCCCAAAGGGTTGCCCGAAAAAATCGAAAAGCAGATTAAGGCAAACGAAATCGATATTATTCCCGATTCGTCGTACGTTGCCGCGTTCGTTTCCGAGCGCCCGCACTCACTTTTCAAGAGGAACGCAACCTGCGAAAAGCCCGATATTTTCTGCGCCAAGATGTGCGAGGGCAGAGTGGGCATAATCGCCGACGGCTCGCCCATTGCGCTCACCGTGCCGTATATGCTGGTGGAAGATTTTCAGACGGCGGAGGACTACTATGCGGTGAGCTACCGCTCGACCATACTGCGCGTTCTGCGCCTTGCGGCGGTGCTTATCGGCATAATGTTGCCCGCCATATACGTGTGCGCGCAACTCTTTAAAATACAGCTTATCCCCGCGCAATTGCTCTTTAAAATAGCAAGCTCGGTTGCGGGCATACCGCTTTCGCCGAGCGTAGAGATATTTTTAACGCTGTTTGTATTGGAAGTTTTAAACGAGGCTTCGATACGAATGCCCAAGTACGTGGGACTTGCGCTGTCGGTAGTCGGCGCGCTGGTTTTAGGCGACACGGCGGTCAAGGCGGGCATAATTTCAACGCCCGCAGTCATCATAATCGCGTTCTCGGCAATCTGCCTTTACACCGTGCCCGACCTTGTGGAAACGTCCACGACGCTGCGATTACTGTTTTTAATCATTGCCGGCTCGATAGGAACGTACGGAATGATACTCGGAATTGCGTTCGTTTTGTGCTATCTCGTAACCGAGCAGGACTACGGCGTGCCGCTTTTAGCTCCGTACGCACCGCTTATAGGCAGGGATATGCGCGATTCGCTGTTGAAGTCCAACGCCTACGCGCTGTCAAAGCGGCCCAAGGTGTTTAAAACCAAAAACCGTGTGAGGTTAAGTACTAAAAAATGAAAGAAAAAATTTCCGTAAGGCAGATTTGCTTTATATTGATTGCATACAATGCGGCTTCGAAGCTGTTGCTCTTTCCCACGACGGCGGCAAGCTCGGTGGGAAACGCGCTCATATTTACCGCACTGTTCAACCTGATTTTACAGACGGTAATAATCTGGTCGGTTTCCTATCTGAGCTCGCGCACGGATAAAAGCTTTTTCGAGCTCTTGGAAAACACGTTCGGCAAGGTTACGGCAAGAATAATCTTCGGGTTCTTCGCGCTGTACTTCCTCGTTTCGGCGATAATCCCTATGAACGAGCAACAGCTATTGGTGCACGACAGCTTTTACGACACTATGCCGTCGCTGACGATATTTCTGCCCTTTTTCATCTTTTCGGTGTATGCGGGCGTGAAATCGTTCACCAACGTCGGCAGGTGCGCGGATATTATGTTGCCTATATTCGTTGTCTGTGCCAGCGCGTTTTTGATAATGTCGGTGGGCGAGGCGGACTTTACCAACCTTCTGCCCATGTTCACTCAGCCCTTAAAAGAGGTGGCGGGCTTCTCTTTATCGTCGGTCTTCCGCTTTTCGGAGAGCGCGTTCCTTTTAATGTTTATAGGTCATTATAAATATAAGAAAGGGGACAGCGCGAAACTGACTATTTCCTATGCGCTCGGCGGACTTGTGGTAATTGCGATAATGGCGGCGTTCTACGGACTGTACGGCGCGCTCGCACCCACGCGCTCGTTTGCAATAAGCAACATATCCGTGTTCTTCCCCGTAATCGGGTTCGTGGGCAGAATAGATTTGTTTTTAGTGTACGCGTTCGACCTTGTAGCGCTGTTTGCAACCGTTCTGAATATTCAGATGTGCGTGCACTGTTTGGCGAAGACTTTTAACAGAAATTACCGCATACTGTACTCGGTGTGCATAAACGCGGTGCTCATTGCCGTCACGTTTATATTCAATAACAACTATACGGTTTTGCAGAAAATCGCGGGCGACTGGCTGTGGATACCCGCATTGCTTTTCGCCTATATTATACCCGTGCTCGCATGGGCGTTAAGGAGGAGGGCAAGATGAAAAGACCGCTCATAAAACACAGGCTGAGTTTTCTGTATATTATAATTTTCGCAGTGCTCGCATTTTTCTTCTTTACGAACGACTTCGGGCTTTTGGATTTGCGTAAGACCTCGGTCGTAATCGGCGTGGGACTGGATATCGAACAGGACGAGGTAGTGCTCACCGCACAGCTCGCCGTGCCGCAACCCGCCGAAAACGGCGAGAACACCAAGTTCAACGTGGTAACTGGCAAGGGCTCGACGGTCGCGGCGGCTTTAAACGAGGTCAACGTCAAGACGGGCTTTTATCCCAAGCTCGTGTTCAGTAAGCTGATAGTACTCGGCGAAAGCTGTTTCGGCGAGGACATAAAGGACCTTTTAGACTACTTTTACCGCAACGAATACACGGGGCTGACTTTGAACGTGGCGGCGTGCGAGGGCAAGGCTTCCGAGCTGATTGCCCAGCAGTTCCCGTGCGGCAACTCGGCGACGGACGTTATCGACAAACTGCTCTCGTCCGAGGCTCAGGCTTCGGGCAACGTTGCGGCGGCGAACGTCAAGACGATAGGCGAAAAGCTGTTCTCCAAGAGCGAGGCGTGCTATATGCCCTACCTTGAAAACGGCGTGCTCGACCAAAACGGCGGGCAAGGCGGTGAAGGTGAAAGCGGTGGCGGCAGCGGCGGAAGCGGCGGTGGCGGAGGCGGTCAGCAGTGCGAGGAAAGCGAGCTGACCTGCAATAAGTGCGCCGTATTTTCCAAGGGCTATTTCAAGGGCGTACTGCCCGTCGAAGAGACCTTTGCTCTCAACCTCATTTTCAGCGACGTCAAGCACGCGTTCGTCGAGAGCGGCAAGGAACAGGAGGTTAAAATTTTAGGGCTTCGCAACTGCAAGGGCGGCGTCGATTTAAAGATTGAAAACGGCGAGCCGCAGGTTACGTTCAAGTTCAAGGCGACGGCTAAAATTCAGGACGGAGGCGAGGGTTTCTCGCCCGAGGAAGCCAAGAAAGCCGCAGTTAAAAAGGAGGTTTTAAAAGAGGGTGAAGAGCGTATCGAAAAGCTTTTCGAGAGCCTTTTCGAGAACGTAAAAACGCTCGATTGCGACGTGCTGGGACTCAAAACACAGCTCTTTAAAAACTTCCACAAAAAGTACGGGGACTATTCCGACGAGCTTTTGAATAGCGCGAAAGTCAAGTATGAAATCAAGCTCAAATCAAACGGCTGAAATGCGTTAATTAAGGCATATATGCCGCCCAATTGATAAAAAAGGCGGGCGCGGAAGTACTTCCGCGCCCGCCGAAGGCTTGTTTTACGGTTAAATTTAAGAAATGCTGATATGCGCAAGCGTTTCGATTATAAGGCGGGAAAGCACCTTTATATCGTTTTCCGTCACCTCTTCGAGGCGGTGCGCCGACAAGATATCGGCGGTCTTTTTCGCTCCGTCGCCCGTAACGTCCTTTTCGATTGCGTGCGCGATTTCCGCCGCAATAGACGAAAGCTCTTCGCTCGGAACGTACTCGGCAATGAGCGTCGAGATTACCCCCGCGGTCGCACTGCCCTTGGACTTACTGCGAACGAACTGCTCGTACCAGACGTAGACGAGGGTGGAAAGTGCGCCCACCGAAAAGCCGTGCTCGAGCACGCTGACGTAGTTGTCCAAAACGTAGCGGAAGCTTAAGTTGACGAGAGCGGCATATCCCGCGTAGATGAGCGAGCCGATTACAAACGGCAGAAAGGTGATGACCTTTTTCTGGCAGTTTTTTAAAAGCGTGAGCTTTAAAATCTGCACGAAAATGCTCGTCGCCGCGGCAAGCGCAATTACGTCTAAACCGTAAAACGTAAAGGCGTCTATAATTTCAAAAACGGTCAATTGTTACTCCTTTCGGGGCGTTCAAAACCCACCCGACGCTTTACAAAAAGGCTTTACAATGCCCCGTAAATTAAAATTATTTTCACCCGACAATTATTTATAAAGCGCCCCCGCGCGCATAAAACGCGCGGGGGCAAAATAAAAATAAAATTAACACGTGAGCATTTCACTTGCGTATGTTGCGTGCCTTGTGATAAAATTTCTGCTATGAGAATGCACAGAAAATCACATTTGGACGAAAGACTTTTATCGTGCGGCGCATATCTTACGGTCGCCGATTTGACCGACAAGAATATGAAGAATGCCGCCGCGCAAAAGGAAGAGCTGAATTTTGAGAAAATTTTCGGCAATAACAATCCCGTTCACCTCGAAATAGGTTGCGGTAAGGGCAAATTTATATGCGAGCTCGCCGCCCGCAACCCCGATATCAACTTTATCGCGGTCGAAAAAATTTCCAACGTCTTAATCGAGGCGGTGGAAAGGGCGATTGCCGACGGACTTAAAAACGTTCACTTTATAAACAGCGCCGCCGAGGTTCTGCCGAGGTACTTGAAAGAGGGGAGCATAGACAAAATTTATCTCAATTTTTCCAACCCCTTGCCCAAGCTCGGGTACGCCAAACAGCGGCTCACCCACCCCAGGTTTTTGAAGGAATACAGACTGTTTTTAAAGAGCGGCGGGGAAATAGTGCAAAAGACGGACGACGGCGATTTTTACAAGTTCTCTTTGGAGAGCTTTGAAAGCAGCGGGTACGAAATTTTGGAAAAGTGCGAGGATTTGCACGCCTTGAACGATAGCGAAAATATTGTGACCGAACACGAAAAGAAGTTTGTCGATATGGGCAAAAACATATATAGGATAATTGCAAAAAGTTAAATGCTGTGGCTGTATATAACCTTGGGGTGCGTAGCGGGGCTTGCGCTTATCGCGCTGTTTTGTTGGTGCTCCAACAACTTAATAACCGTAACGAGGCATAAGGTTAAAAGCGGTAAAGCGCCCGAAAGGGGAGTTAAAATCGTGCACCTTTCCGACCTGCACGGAAAAGCTTTCGGCAAGGGAAACAGGCGGCTTTTGAAAAAGGTTGAAAAAGAGAAGCCCGATTTTATCGCCGTCACGGGCGATATTATTCACAAGTACCGCCCGCGCGATATTTCCGTTGCGCTTGCAACGATTAAAGAGCTTTCGAAAATCGCGCCCGTGTACTACGTCAGCGGCAACCACGAAATGCGCAGTACGCGCTACCGCACCTTTAAAGAGCAGTTAAAAGGGGCGGGCGCAACCGTTTTAGATAACGAGTGCGTGCAGGCGTGCGGCATAAACTTGGCGGGAGTGAACTGCGCCAAAATCAAGGGCGGCGGATACTTCTCGCTGTGCGGCAGCGAGGGGTTCAATCTGTTGCTTGCGCATCTGCCGCATTATATCGACAGATACGCTTTGGCGGGGTACGATTTAGCCTTAACGGGGCACGCGCACGGCGGTCAGTGGCGCATACCTTTTACGAAAATAGGAATATATTCGCCGGGGCAGGGACTGTTCCCCAAATACGCCTCGGGAATACATTCGTGCGGCAATATGCGGCAGGTAATCTCCCGCGGGCTGGGTAATTCGCAGTGCCCTCTGCGCCTCTTCAACCGCCCCGAAATAGTAGTTATCAATATAATTAAAGAGTAAAAAGAAGCCCCGCGGCGATAAGCCGCGGGGCGATTTCATATTTATTTACTTAATCAGTAATGCAAGTATAGCTTTGATTACGTGCAGTTTGTTTTCGGCTTGCTGGTAAACAACGCTCTGCTTGCCGTCGATGACCTCGGGCGAAACCTCGACGCCGCGCTGAGCGGGCAGAGGGTGCATAAAGATTGCCGTTCCCGCGGCCGCCGCCATAATGCGGTTGTTGACTCTGTAGGGGGCGAGCGTTTCCGCCTCTTCCCTGGAAACTTGCGAATGGTAGTGGTAGCTGTCGGTATAAATGACGTCGGCGTTCTTTGCCGCAAACAGCGGGTCGTCGGTAATCGTAATGTTGCCGTACTGCTCGGCGCGCTCCAGATGCGCCGTCTTGACGGTGAACGTTTCGGGGGTGGCGACTGCAACCTCCATACCGCACTTGACCGCACCCATAAGTAGGGAGGCGGCAACGTTCGTGCCCTTGCCGATAAACGCAAGCTTGACGCCCTCGAGCTTCTTCTTTATTTCCCATATGGTGTACAAATCGCTGAGCGCCTGAATGGGCACATAGTCGGCGTTTGTCGAGTTGATTACGGGTATGGGCGAAACCTCGGCAAAGTTGTCGAGCTCGTCCTGAGCAATGCCGCGGGTAATAAGCGCGCCCACTCCGTAGCGGCAGATGACGTTTACGACGTCCTTGATGTTCTCGCCCGCGCGCATATCGTCCTCGCTGTAGGGAAGATTTACGCTCTCGCCGCCGAGCTGACGGACGCCGATTTCCAGAGCCGAGCGGGTGCGTAGCGACGAATCGCCGAATAAAAGCGCAATGGTCACGCCCTGCAAAATCGCTGTGTTTTCGTGAGCCGCGAACTTGGCTTTCATCTGGCGCGCGGCGTATAAAATTTCGAACAGTTCCTCGGTGGAATAGTCGGCAAGCCGCGACATATGTTTCTGATTTACCGAATAGCTCGGCGAATATCTGTTAATGTCCATAAGATTTCCTCTTAATTCAGTTTAACACACCGCGCAATTTTAATCAAGCGTATTTTGCGAGAATACGCAGCCGCAGTAATTCTGCCTGTAAAGCGAGTGCTCTTTGGATAGTTGCAGGCTGCGAAGGTATCCGTTTTCCTTTTTAAAATCGCTGTAAAGCCATCTTACGCCGTAAGCCTTTTCAAGCTCCGCGCCGATAGTATTTATAAGTCGCGCGTCCTTTAACGGGCTGATAGTAAGGGTTGTACCGAAAAAGTCGTACCCGCACGCCGCCGCGGTTTTTGCCGTTTCGTTCAAGCGCAGTTTAAAGCATACCCCGCAGCGCTCGCCGCCTTCCTTGCAGTTTTCCAAGCCGCTCACCGCCGAGTAAAATACAGCCGTGTCGTGGTCGCAGTCAAGGATATTCGCCCAGCCCGTTTCGGAAATAAAGCGGATAAGCTCGTTTTTGCGCTTTGAATATTCCTCGTCCTCGATATTGGGGTTGTAGAAAAATACGGTGACGTCGAAATAATCTTTCAGCCGCTCTAAGCATGCGGAAGAGCAGGGCGCACAGCACGCGTGCAGTAAAAGCTTTTTGTGCCCGCCGCCCAAGCTCTTTATAATTTTTTGCATTTCGGCGTTGTAGTTGACTGCGTTCA
Organism: uncultured Clostridia bacterium; assembly: GCA_964468085.1. Classification (GTDB taxonomy): domain Bacteria; phylum Bacillota; class Clostridia; order Christensenellales; family Borkfalkiaceae; genus Coproplasma. Next base: position 31,957 of record CAYXTN010000011.1, read on the forward strand.
TAAGACTATTGTACAACAAACGGACGATGTTTGCAAAGGAAAATTTTTTATAAATTTTCAAAAATGCGCTCTCAGCGGTTGGTAAAAAATTCAATTCGTGTTATTATTGAAAAAAGACTTTTATATTGCGGGAGTAATTACTGTGGCAAATTTACAGCTTAAAAGCGTGAGCAAAATATATCCCTCGGGCGAACTTGCCCTCTACAAGAACAATTTGCAGTTGTCCGACAGCGAGTTTATCGCGGTTGTCGGCGGCGAGAAGTGCGGCAAAACCACATTTCTCCGCCTCATTGCGGGACTTGACGAGGTGACCGAGGGCGAAATACTCGTCGGCGACAAGGACGTGACGGAAGAGCCCTCGAAGGACAGGGATATCACGATGATATTCCAGAGTAATACGCTCTATCCCTCGCTCAGCGTATTCGAAAATATCGCGTACGGACTGCGTATCCGCAAGGTTTCGGACAAAGTTGTCGAACAGCGCGTCAAGGCGGCGGCGGAGCTTTTGGGACTGACCGACGTTTTATACAGAAAGCCCAAGGCGCTGACCACCGAGCAAAAGCAGAAGACGGTGTTCGGCAGAGCAATCGCAAGAGAGCCCAAGCTCTATCTTTTGGACGACCCCCTGTCGGGACTGGACAAGGCTATGCGCGAAAAACTGCGCTCGGTGCTTATAAATCTGCAAATGAGAATGAAGGGCACGTTTATTTACGCGACCAAGAACGTCAACGAGGCGCTGACTATGGCGACGCGCATATTAGTTCTGCGCGAGGGCTTTATTCAGCAAATCGACACGCCCGCAAACCTTTACGACTATCCCGCGAACGCGTTCGTCGCGTTCACCGTCGGCTCGCCCACGATTAACTTTGTAAACGGCGCGATAATCGAAAAGGACGGGGAGGCGGTCTACGCCGTTTCGGGCGACGTGCGCTTGCAGCTTCCCGAAAACATTCTTGCGCGCTTTAAGTCGGTAGACGAGTACGCGGGCACTGGCAAAAAGGTTATTTTGGGCTTGCGCCCCGAAGATATGTCAACGGGCGAAGACGGCTTTATGACGGCTACCGTCAACGCCGCGGAGGAGGTTGCGGGCTGTAACTACGCCGACTGCGACGGCAAAAATCTTTCGTTCGTTGTCAGGGTGGACAACGTCAAAAAGGGCGACAGCGTAACCCTCTGCGCGGATATGACTCACGCGTACCTTTTCGACGCGGAAACGAGGCTTACTCTTTTAGAGCGCGACGGGGGCTACCAAAAGACGGAATATCCCGACGCGGACGTAACTCCGCTTGCCTTTGACGAGGAAGAGACGCTCAAAAAGAAATTCTCACTGCGTAAGACCGAAGTTAAAAAGAAAAAGTAAGTCCCTTGAATACGCTTTTTAAATGCGGGCAATAATTACAAGGGTATTTAATGGAAGTTATATTAGACGCGTTAAAGGATACGGCTATCGTATTTCCTTTTATCTTAATAATCTATATGCTCATCGAGCTTATGGAGAACGGCACGGCCGCAGGCAAGAGCCGCCGCGCGCTTCAAGGTCCGCTCGCGCCCCTTCTGGGGTCGGCAACGGGGCTTGTTCCGCAGTGCGGCTTTTCGGTTATGGCGGCAAAACTGTACGACAACGGACTTATCCGCACGGGCACGATTATGGCTGTCTTTTTGGCAACCAGCGACGAGGCGCTTATAATTTTGCTTGTCAACAGCCCTTTAAACGCGCACGCGGCGCAGTCCATTCTGCCGCTTATATTAATTAAACTCCTGGTTGCGGTCGGAGTGGGCTATCTTGTCAACGCCATCGTGCCCGATAAAATCGAGCGCGTACCGCTCGCACATTCGGAGGGCGGCGAGATTACCTATTCGTGCGGACACAGCCACGAGAATAAGTCGTCGGTTAAGCTGTACGTCGTCGAACCGCTTCTGCACGCGCTGAAGGTCACGGCGTTTATCTTAATGGTCAACCTCATTTTGGGCTTTATCATCGAAGAGCTGGGCGCGGACAAAATCGCGTCGGGGCTTATCGGCGGCACGTACTGGGAGCCCTTTATTTCCGCGGCGGTGGGGCTGATACCCAACTGCGCGTCGTCGACAGTGATAACCGAAACGTTCGTCAAAGGCGGTATTCAGTTCGGAAGCTGTATTGCCGGTTTGTGTACGAACGCGGGGCTCGGGCTTGTCGTGCTTTTGAAAAACACGAAAAAGGTCAAGCGCAATATTTTGCTTGTTTTGTCGCTTTACGCGATTTCCGTGCTTGTCGGAATAGTCATAAACGTTATCTGTTCGGCGGCGGGAATAACCGTGTAAAACCAATAAAAAAATATATAATCAGAGCCCGCAAAACGATTGACTTTTGTTTGCGGGCTTTGGTATAATTTGTAAGCGTTCCGAAGTTAGGGACAGCCTTTGAACAGGGGAGGTGAAAAGAAATGTCAACTATCAAAGTAGGCGAGAACGAGTCGGTTGAAAGCGCACTCAGAAGATTTAAGAGAAAGTGCTCGCGCGACGGTATCATCGGCGACCTCAGAAAGAAAGAATTTTACGAATCCCCTTCCGTAAAGAGGCGCAAAAAGAGCGAAGCGGCAAGAAAAAGAAACAAGAATTAAAAATTACGAACTCTACCTAAGATGAACTTGGGTAGAGTTTTTTCATTGAATAATTTGTCGTAAAAGGGCGGTTTTTGTAGAATTACAGCCAGACGGGGAAGGGTGCGATGGACGATTTAAAGGTAATGGCAAAACAGGCAAAGCGGCGGCTTGGCAACGACTTCTGGCGTAAATGCAAGGAGGACTTCGACAAGACGGCGAAGCTTGCGGAGCAAAACGGCAAAAACGCGGTAAAGGTCAAGTCGCGTATGTACGACAAGGTCAAAAGCGTTATCCGCGGCGAGGAAGAGGACGACTTCTATTTAAAAGTCAAAAAGCTTTTGGACGAGTGCGGCGAGGTTTCCGACGCAATCGGGCGGCTTACCGACAAGGAGTACTTCAAAACGCTATCCTATGAGGAGCGGCAGAGGTACACTATGGAGCTATCGTCCAAGTACCTTGCAGCGTTAGAGAAATACAGAAAAGAAAAAGACAGCGCGCTATAATCAATTCCTTGATTTTAGCGCGCGTTTTGTTGTATAATATTTACGTAATGGAAGAGATACTCAAAAACTTAAACGAAGAACAGATTAAGCCCGTAACCGACACCGAAGGCGCGGTTTTGGTACTTGCGGGCGCGGGCAGCGGAAAGACGCGCGTTCTGACCTCGCGCATTGCCTACATATTGGACAAAAGACTGTGTTCCCCCTCGAATATCCTTGCGATAACCTTTACCAACAAGGCGGCGCGCGAGATGAAAGAGAGGGTGGAAACCGTGCTCGGCGACACCGAAAATATGTGGATATGCACTATCCATTCAATGTGCGTGCGAATACTTCGCAGGTTCGGCGAGGCGGGCGGCGTTTTGCCCAACTTTTCCATTTACAGCGAAACGGAGCGCGTCAACGTTATAAAGAAAGTTTTCAAAGAGTTGGGCTATGACGAAAAGCTTATCAAGTCGGTAAAGTACCACATTGCAAACGCGAAGATGCTCGGGCTCGACCCCGACGAGTACGGCGTAAGGTATAAGCACGAGGACAATATCCGCGTTGCGTGCGACGTTTACGAGAGCTATAACAAATATCTGAGCGAGAGCAACGCGCTCGACTTCGACGATTTGCTCGTGCATACCTTGCGCCTTTTGCGCGGCAACGCCGAGGTGCGCGGCTATCTTTCGGACAAGTTCAAGTATATCCACGTGGACGAATTTCAGGACACGAACAGCGTGCAGTACAATATAATAAGACTGCTTGCCTCTAAGCACGGCAACCTGTTCGCAGTCGGCGACGACGACCAGTCGATATACGGCTGGCGCGGCGCGGAAATAGAGAACATTTTAAAATTCGACCGCGACTATCCTCAAGCCAAGGTATATAAATTGCAGAGAAATTACCGCTCGACTAAGTCCATTTTAAACCTTGCGAACACGGTCATAGCGCACAACGGCACGCGAAGAAAAAAGACGCTGTGGACGGAGGCGGAAGAGGGCGCAAAGCCCGAATATATGCAGTCTGAGGATGAAAAGGACGAGGCGCTTTTTGCGGCAAAAACCATAAACGCCGCGGTATATGCGGGGGGTAAATACTCCGACTTCGCAATTTTGATGCGAATAAACGCACTCACGCGCTCCTACGAGCAGGAGTTCGGTAAGTACGGAATACCGTACAAGGTTTTCGGCGGTTTCAAGTTCTTCGAGCGTAAAGAGATAAAGGATATCCTCGCTTATATGCGACTCGTTTCCAACCCGTTCGACAACGAGGCGTTCAACCGCATTATCAACGTGCCCCGCCGCGGCATAGGCGCAAAGACCATAGAGGTTATGGAAAGTTACGCGGAAGAAAACGGGCTTTCCTTATACGACGCGTGTATCGACGTGGACGAGCTCGCTTTGCCCAAATCGGCAAAGGAAAAGATTGCGGACTTTTCGGAGACTATCAAGCAGTTCGTCATATCCGCGCAGACTTTCGACGTGGGCAGTTTAGTACGCGAAATAATTTTAACTATCAACTTAAAGTCGGCATACGACGACGGCACGGACGAGGGCGATTCCAAGCTTGCAAACATAGACGAATTTATCGCGGCTGTCGACGATTACGTTCGGCTCAACCCCGAGGCGACCTTGAACGACTATCTTAATCAGGTCACGCTCGCTTCGGATACCGACGAGATGGACGACGGCAACTACGTAACTCTCGCCACAATTCACTCGGTCAAGGGGTTGGAGTTTACCAACGTGTTTATCGTCGGTATGGAGGAGGGCATAATGCCGACCTCGCGCGCCAAGGACGACCCCGCCGCGCTCGAAGAGGAAAGGCGGCTTATGTACGTTGCGGTAACGCGCGCCAAAAAGCTACTTTGGCTGACGCGCTCCAAGAGCCGCTATCTGTACGGTCACAGGGAGCGCACCGCGCCCTCGCCGTTTATTAAAGAAATGGAGGACAAAATCAAGAACAACGAGCTCGAAATTTCTTCCTATTCGCGCCGTCCTTACGGAAACGGCTACGGCGGTTACGGAAGCGGCTACGGTAACAGCTACGGCACGCGCTCTTCGTACGGCTCGCGCTCGACCTACGGCGGCGACGGTTACGAGGGCGATTTCTGGGACGGCGGTCATCAGCGTGGGCGTGGAGTGTATTCGTCCGACGACGGCTACGTGCCCGACGCTATGCCTTCGTACTCACAGCCCGCAAAGCCGCAAAAGACTTTCTCGGCAGCTTCGGCGTTTTCGGGCTCGGCAAATTCGTCAAAGCCCAAAGCGGCGGCGAAAAATTACTTTGTCGGCTGTAAGGTGCGCCACCCCAAGTTCGGCACAGGTACGGTAATCGCGCTCAAAAACGGCGGCAATGTTTTAAACGTCGCGTTCGAAGGGCAGGGAATTAAGGAATTATCCGCGGCGATTGCGCCTCTGGAGATTATATAGATGAAAGACAGAGTCAGATATTTAATCGACACTTTGAATAAATGGGCGTACGAGTACTACGTTCTGGACAACCCCTCGGTCAGCGACAGGGAGTACGACAAGCTGTACGACGAACTGCGCGAGCTCGAAAGGGAAACGGGCGAGGTCGAGTTCGATAGCCCGACCAAGCGCGTGGGCGGCGAGCCTATCAAGGGGTTCGAAAAGCACGCGCACGTGCACAGACTGTACAGCCTCGACAAGTCGGTGAGCGCCGAGCAGTTGTCGGCGTTCTTTACGCGCATTAAAAAGGTTGTTGCAAACCCCTCGTACACGGTCGAATACAAGTTCGACGGGCTGACAATGTGCTTAACCTACGATAACGGCAGGTTCGTGCGGGCGACCACTCGCGGCAACGGCGTGGAGGGCGAGGACGTCACCGCGCAGTGCCTTACGATTAAAAGTTTCCCCTTAACGATAGAATACAAGGGGCTGTTGGAAGTGCAGGGCGAGGCGGTTATCCGTCTTTCGGTGCTCGAGGAGTACAATAAGACGGCAAAGGAACAGCTCAAAAACGCGCGCAATGCGGCGGCGGGCGCGATACGCAACCTCGACCCCAAGGTGACGGCGGAGCGCAATCCCGAAATTTTATTTTACAACGTAAATTATATGAGCGAGGGAGGGTTGCCCACGCAAACCGCGCACTTCGAGTTTCTGAAGAAGAACGGCTTTAAGGTGTTCCCTTTCCTGCGCGTTTGCAACAGCGAGGAAGAAGTGACTGCCGCTATCGACGAGATAGAGGTGGAAAGAAAGACTCTCGACGTTTTAACCGACGGCGCGGTAATTAAACTCAACGACGCGTCGGTGCGCGAGGATATCGGTTATACCGACAAGTTCCCCCGCTGGGCGATGGCTTATAAATTTGAGGCGGAAGAGGCGGAAACGGTCGTCAAAGACGTGCGCTGGCAGGTGGGCAGAACGGGCAAGCTCACGCCGCTTGCCGAGGTCGAGCCCGTCGACTTGGGCGGCGTAACCGTGCGCAAGGCGACGTTAAACAATTTGGGCGATATTGCGCGCAAGAACGTAAAAATCAACAGCCGCGTGCTTATCCGCCGCTCGAACGAGGTCATACCCGAAATTCTGGGTTGCATTGAGCATACCGAGGGTAGCGTGGAGGTCGAAAAGCCTGAAAAATGCCCTTTCTGCGGCGGCGAGATTGCAGAGGTGGGCGCAAACCTTTTCTGCGTCAACCGCGAGTGCAAGCCGCGCATAGTTGCTACCCTTTCGCACTTTGCAAGCAAGGGCGCAATGGATATCGAGGGACTTTCCGAGGCGACGGCATTGCTTTTTCACGATACGCTCGGCGTTACGCGCCCCTCGCAGATTTACTCTTTGACCGCCGAAGATTTGGCGAAGCTCGAGGGCTTCAAGGATAAAAAGATAAGCAATCTGCTTGCGGCGATAGACAAGAGCAGAACGGCTTCTTTAGACAGATTTATATTCGCGCTGGGTGTTGACGGAGTGGGTAAGGTTGCCTCGAAAGCGCTTGCCGAGCACTTCGAGAGCGTTGACAATTTAAGCCGCGCAACTGAGGAAGAGCTGGTTGCTTTGGACGATATAGGCGAGATTACGGCGCGCACGATTTGCGGCTGGTTTGCCGACGAATACAATCAAAAAGAGCTTGAAGCGCTCACCGCGCAGATTAAGGTTGAATTTAAGAAAAAAGGCGATAGTTCGGGCATATTCGGGGGGCAAGCAGTCGTATTGACCGGTTCTTTAGCCTCTTTTACCCGCAGTGAGGCGCAAAAAATCATAGAGGAAAACGGCGGCGTTTGCCAAAGCTCGGTTACTTCAAAGACTACTTTGGTAATCGCGGGCGAGGCGGCGGGGAGTAAGCTTTTAAAGGCGCAAAAGCTGGGAATTAAAATTATAGACGAAGAACAGTTTAAACAAATGATAGGCTAGTAATATTAAAAGCCCCGCGGCAATCTGCCGCGGGGCGTTTTTTTACTTTACGTATTTACGTAGCGCTTCGACTCTGTCGCACTGTTCCCAAGGGAGCTGCGCTTTTCCGAAATGTCCGTAAGCCGCCGTCTGCGAATAGATGGGCTGACGGAGCTTAAGAGTTTCGATAATCGAATAAGGGCGCATATCGAACTCCTTTACTATTATGTCGGCAATCTCGCCGTCGGATAGTGCGCCCGTGCCGAAAGTGTTGACGAAAACGGATACGGGGCGGGATACGCCGATTGCGTACGCAACCTGTAATTCGATTTTCGCGCACAGCCCCGCGGCAACAGCGTTTTTGCAGATATACCTCGCCATATACGCCGCCGAACGGTCGACCTTGGTGGGG
>CAYXTN010000012.1:0-39312 GCA_964468085.1 uncultured Clostridia bacterium
CGCGCGACACGGGCAAGACCTTAAAGGTTGCCTTCAAGGGCGGCTCGGTTATGGGTATCTGCGTTGCGGCGTTCGCTCTTTTCGGCGCGCTTTTGGTGTTCGCAATCTTCGGTATCGGCTGCCATCAGATTAAGGACGTAACGGGCGAAACGGAGGCTATGTGGACCAACTGGACCAAGCTCGACGCAGGCTTTACGATGACCCTTTCGGGCTATGCGCTCGGCTGTTCGATTATCGCGCTGTTCAACCGCGTAGGCGGCGGCATTTACACCAAGGCGGCGGATATGGGCGCGGACCTTGTCGGTAAGACGGAAGCGCACATTCCCGAAGACGACCCCCGCAACCCCGCGACTATCGCAGATAACGTTGGCGACAACGTGGGCGACGTTGCAGGACTCGGCTCCGACCTTCTGGAAAGCTTTGTCGGCGCAATGCTCTCGGGCGTAATACTTGCGGGCGAGATGTGTGCAAAGCACATTATTGAAATCGGTTCGGCATCGCGGGAGGCTATGTCTACGGCAGTAAATACAATGATGCTGTTCCCCATGGTGTTTGCGGGCTGCGGCTTGCTCGGCTGTCTGGTCGGTATATTCTATCTGTTGTTAGTTCCTCTTAAAAAGAATACCAACGTACATATGCAGCTGAATATTGCAACGTGGATATCCGCGGGTCTGTCGGTGCTGAGTTGCTTCCTTTTAAGCTTCTTTATGTTCCGCGGCGAAGCGTTCACGGACGAGTTGTTTAAAGTAATAGGCTTCAAGGCTGCTAATTTGTCGCCCTGGATAGCGGCTATACTCGGTATTGCGGCGGGCATAGTTATCGGTATTATTTCCGAGTACTACACGAGCTACGACTACAAGCCCACAAAGGGCATTGCCAAGTCTTCCAAGGAGGGCGCGGCGCTCACCATTACCGAGGGTATGGCAACGGGTATGATAAGCTGTATGCTTCCCGTAGTCGTGCTCGGCGTGGCTATCGTCGGTTCGTATATGGTCTGCGGTATGTACGGCATTGCGTGCGCGGCAATCGGTATGCTTTCGTTCGTTGCGGCAACCGTTTCGGTTGATACGTACGGACCTATCTCCGATAACGCGGGCGGCATTGCGGAAATGTCCTTCCTCGACCCCGAGGTCCGTGAAATCACCGACCAGCTCGACGCTGTCGGCAACACCACGGCGGCTATCGGCAAGGGCTTTGCAATCGGTTCGGCTTCGTTCGCAACCATATCGCTTCTGTGCTCGTACCTGTTCGCGTTCAACGTTATAGATATGGTGGTTGTCGAGAAAATAGTCGAAGGCGTTCCCCAGATGGTTTTGGTAACTTCAATCGACCAGTGGGTCAGCCAGCTTTTGTTAAACGTAATGAATCCTCTGACTTTGGTCGGTGCGATTATCGGCGCGGCAATACCTTTCATGTTCTCGGGTATGCTCATTCAGGCGGTTGCAAAGGCTGCAAGACATATGGTTGACGAAGTGCGCAGACAGTTCAAAGAAATTCCCGGCATTTTGGAAGGCACGGCTAAGCCCGACTACAAGACCTGTATCGAAATTTCTTCGCAGGGCTCTATCAAGCAGATGACCGTTCCCTGCCTTATCGCAATACTCATTCCCGTAGCGGGCGGCTTCATCTTCGGACCGCAGTTCGTAGGCGGCTTGCTTATCGGCGCGATTATCGCGGCAATAATGCTTGCAATCTACACGGGCAACGCGGGCGGCGCTTGGGATAACGCCAAAAAGTATATCGAAAGCGGCGGCATAGAGGGCGCTAAGAAGGGCGAAGAGGGCTACGACGCGGCTCACGACGCGGCAGTCGTCGGCGACACTGTAGGCGACCCCTTAAAGGACACCGTAGGACCGTCCCTCGACATTCTTATCAAGATTATGTCGACGATATCGCTCGTAATGGTAGTGCTCTTCAACAAGTACAATCTGTTCGGCGGAGTATTCCATCTTATTTAATTTAAAAATTCAATAGCCCGCAGTTCAAGCCCGTGACCGTCAGCTACGATTTCGTGGTCGGCGAACACACCTACGCGGTGGGCAACCCCGGCGACGGCGGCATAAGCGTAACCGAGGGCATTGTCAGCGTGGACAGCGAATATATCAAGCTTTCAATCGACGGCAAGGAACGCAAGTACCGCTCGATAAGAACGGACACGGCGCTCACGCACGGCTCGTCGGGCGGCGGACTTTTCAATATGCAGGGCGAGCTTATAGGCTTAAACAACGCGGGCGACGAGGACATTACGAGTATGAATTTCGCCATTCCCGCGTCGATTTTAACGGCGGTTGCCGACGGCGTTTTGTACTACAACGCCGCGGACAGCTCGGTTAAGACGACCTATATAACCCGTTTGGGCGTTACCGTTTCTTCCCAGAACGCGCGCTACGTTTACGACCCCGCGACGGGAAAGGGCAAAATTTTGGAGGAAACGGCGGTTGTCGAAACGACCGAGGGCAGTCTTTCGGACCTGGCGGGGCTGAGAGAGGACGATATCATAACCTCGATGACGCTCAACGGCAAGACGACGGAAATTACCAGGCAGTTTAAAATGACCGACGTGCTGTTAAGCGCGCGTGCGGGCGATACGCTCGTTATCGGCTATAAGCGCGGCGAAACAATGGGGACGTCGCCCGAACTCACCGTGCGCGCCAAAGACGTAGTAGCCGTGGACGATATCTCTTAAGCGGCTTGCGTTTTCGCATACGGTATGATAAAATAATTTTAAGTGATTTTTTAAAGGAGAGTGATTATGGAAGAAGTTAGAAAGACGCTCTATTCGGGCGTTCAGCCGACCAACAATCTTACAATCGGTAACTATATAGGAACTCTCCGTAGCTGGCGCGGCTTGCAGGAAAATTACGACTGCATTTTCGCCGCGGCAAATATGCATGCGATAACGGTAAGACAGAACCCCGCCGAATTAAGGCAGAAAACGCTCGCGCTCATTGCGCTGTTTCTGGCGTGCGGCGTAGATCCCGAAAAGAGTATCGTGTACGTGCAGTCGCAGGTGCCCGCGCATGCGGAGCTTTGCTGGGCGCTCAATACGTTCACCTACGTCGGCGAAATGGAGCGTATGACGCAGTTTAAGGATAAATCGGCGCGGCATGCGGATAATATCAATATGGGGCTTATGGACTACCCCGTTTTAATGGCGGCCGACATACTTTTGTATCAGACCGACCTCGTGCCCGTGGGGCTCGACCAGCGTCAGCACCTCGAAATTGCCCGCGATATCGCACAGCGTTTCAATAACGTATATACGCCCACCTTCAAAGTTCCCGAGGGACTGTACCCCAAGATGGGCGCGAAAATCTGCGACCTTTTAGACCCGACCAAGAAGATGTCAAAGTCGGCTGAAAACCCCAACGGCTCGGTATTTTTGTCCGACGATAAGGATACGGTTCTGCGCAAGTTCAAGCGCGCCGTGACCGACAGCGAAAACTCCATCAAATACGACCCCGACAACAAGCCCGGCGTAAGTAATCTTTTGACGATTTACTGCGCGTTTTCGGACAAGAGCGTCGTGGAGGCGGAAAGGGAGTTCGAAGGCAAGGGCTACGGCGATTTCAAGCTTGCCGTAGGCGAAACGGTTGCCGACAAGCTCGCACCCATGCAGGCGGAGCATAACAAATTGCTTGCCGATAAAGCGTACCTTGAAAAGGTTATGGCGGACGGCGCGGAAAGGGCGAACAAAATTGCCAGAAAAACGCTTTCCAAAGTCTATAAAAAGATAGGGTTCTATCAGATTTAATGTTTGGATATATAAACCCCGACAGTCCTTATCTGTTTAAAAAGGACGAAATTTTATACAAGGCGACATATTGCGGAATGTGCAAGTCGATAGGCAAGGGGTGCGGCAATTTTGCAAAGTCCGCGCTTACCTACGACATTGCGTTTATGTCCGCGCTTTTGCATAACGTGGCGAACTGCGATATGAAAATCGAAAAGCGCCGCTGCGGGCTTCACTGGTTCAAGCGCCGCCCCATGGCTCGTCCCGACGATATTTCCGTGTTGTTGGGTTGCGTGAACACCCTGCTCGCCTACTACAAACTGCTCGACGATAAGGTTGACGGCGACAAGAAGGGCGCGTTCGCGTTCCTTTACAGGCGGGGCTTTAAAAAGGCTTTAAAGCGCCACCCGGAGGCGGCGGAGATTATAAAGAGAAGCATTGACGGTCAGCGCGAACTCGAAAAGGCGGGCTGTAAGATAATCGACCAAGCGTGCGAGCCGACCGCGGAGATGATGAAAAAGCTTTCGCGCTACTGCCTTAAGGAGTACGCGGACGAGCACACCGACGCGCTTTGCTACGACGTTGGCAAGTGGGTATATCTTGCCGACGCGCTCGACGACTACGACAAGGACGTCAAAAAGGGGCGGTACAACGTTTTATTTAACGCGTTCGGCGAGAGAGAAAAGGCGAAAGCTGTGGAGAAAAACGGCGAAGAGATTAACTTTTTATTCAATTCGCTGTTCGCGGATATGCGCGTTCACCTTGCGCAGATTAAGTTTTATTTCAATCACGATTTAACCGATAATATAATATTGAGGGGCATTCCGCTTAAAACCCGAAAACTTGTCTATGGCAAGTGCGGAGAAGGTAAGAAAAAAGAAAATGAACAAACGTAATCTTGAACTTTTAGGGCTCTCGGAGGGCGCAACGTTAGAACAGGTCGAAGAGGCGTACGCAACTTTGCGCGCAAAACTTCTCGAAGACAGATTTTTGGACGGCGAGGCGGGCAACGAGGCGGCTAAGAGGCTGACGAAAATTCAGGTCGCTTACGACGAGCTTTTGACCGAGTTTGCCGAATTTAATAAGGGCGAGAGCGGAAGCTTCTCGGGCGACGGCTCGGCTTATTCCAAGGTTGAGGAGCTCATTAAAAGCGGCGATTTGAACGAGGCGCAGCGCGTGCTCGACACTTTCAACGAGCGCGGCGCGCAATGGCACTATCTGCAGTCGGTGGTTTTCTACCGCAAAAACTGGATAAACGAGAGCAAGAAACAGCTTGAAATCGCAATCCGCTTAGACGGCGAGAACCCCAAGTACAGGGAAGCGTACGAAAAGCTCAACGAAAAAATCGCCTACGACGCGTCGAAGCAGAGTGCGGGCGGCGGCGAGCAGAGCACGTACCGCGGTCAGGATATGAACAACACGTACTCGGACAATCAGATGGGCGGCAGTTTTTGCGCGTCGTGCGTGGAGTGCTGTGCATTAAATGCTTGTCTTAATTGTCTTTGCAACGGGTGCTGTCATTAAGCTATGCCTAAAAATAACCGTTTCAATTCATTCGAAATAGCCCTTTCTGGCATATCGTGCGGCATAGCGGTATTGTTTCTGTCCTTGGGCATTTTGAGCGGCTGGCTGCTTGCCACGGGCTATTTTATCGGCGTGCTGGCAATGATGATACCCCTTTCAAAGGACTTTTATAAAGGCGGTTTCGGCGCGTACGTCGGCACGTGCATACTGACTGTTATTATGGGCGCGGCGGCAAAATTCTGGGACTTGGTGCCCTTTATAATGTTCTTCGGCGTTCACCCGCTGGTAAGCGCGCTTATCAGTAAAAAGACTTCGAAAGAGTGGGTAAAGTGGCTTGCTCTTGCAGTCAAGGTTGTGTGGTTCGACTGCACGCTTATCGCCGCATACTATCTGGTATTTAACGGACTTGTCGGCGGCAGTATGTTGCCGCAAAGCGTGTACGACACTATAAACAAATACATATATCTTTTTATCTTCACCGTAGGAACGCTTGTCGGCGTTGTGTACGATTTTCTGGTTACTCGCTGTCAGCTTGCGGTCAACGCGGTTGTGGCAAGGATAAAAAAGTAAAATGGAAAAAAATCAAGAATACATAGGGGAAGTCCTCTCTCTCGGAAGCGAGGGAGAGGGCATTATTAAAATCGGGGACGAAACGGCGTTCGTGCCCTTTTGCCTTGCGGGCGAAAGGGTTTCTTTTAAGGCGCTCAAAGTTGCGGGCAAAATCGCGTACGGCAAGCTGACCGAGGTGCACACGCTCTCGCCCGAAAGAGTCACGCCCGTTTGCCCGCATTTCGAAAAGTGCGGCGGCTGTCAGTTGCAACACTTATCCTATGAGGGGCAGCTTAATTTCAAGCGTCAGCTTGTTCAGAACTGCCTTAAAAAAATCGGCGGGCTCGATATTGAGGTTGCTCCGACGGTTGCGAGCGATAAAGAGTACGGGTACAGAAACAAGCTCGCCCTGCCCGTGGGCGTGGACGATAACGGCAACACTGTAACCGGTTTTTACGCCGTGCGCTCCCACCGCATAGTGCCCATAAATTCCTGCCCTCTTCAAGCAGAGTGGTCGGGCGCGCTGATTGCGGCGCTCACCGAGTTTATGACGGAGAGCGGTTTTAAAGGCTACGACGAGAACACGCGTAAGGGCGATATCCGTCACCTTGTCGCGCGCGAAGTGGACGGCAAATTTATAATAACCGTGGTGGCGACGGCTAAAATCGATATCGGCGGTTTTGCCGAAAAGCTTGAAAAGGAGTTTAAAAATTTCACGCTCTGGCTCAACGTCAACAGGTCGACGGGGAACGCGGTTTTCGGCGTTGAGTGGCACATATGCCGCGGCGAAGGCTATTTTTCGGGCGAAGACTTAGGCATTAAGTTCAAGGCGGGCGCGCAGACTTTCCTGCAAATCAACGACGGGGTTCGCAAAAAGCTGTACGGCGAAGTGGTCGCGGCGGCGGGCGAAAGAAAAGCGGTTGCAATCGATTTGTATTCGGGCGGCGGTATGCTCACGGCAATGCTCGCAAATGCGTGCGTTGCGGCGTACGGTATCGAAATCGTGCCCGAGGCGGTTGCGTGCGCGGACGAGCTCAAAAAGCTGAACGGGCTCGGAGATAAGATGTTTAACCTGTGCGGCGCGGTCGAGGACAGAATAGACGAGGTGCTGGCAAGGACGGCGGGGTATAAGCGGACGGTCGTGTGCGACCCGCCGAGAAAGGGTATGGAGCGCTCGGTTGTCAGAGCGGTTTTAAAAAGCGGCGCGGACAGAGTCGTGCTCGTATCCTGCAACCCCGCAACGCTCGCGCGGGATTTGGGACTGCTTTGCGGCAGTTTAACCGAGGTGGACGGACAGCTTGTCAAAAACCCCGACTTCGACGCGGGCGGACTTAAAGGCTATTATATAATCGAAAGCGTAACGCCCTTCGATATGTTCCCGCAGACCAAACACGTCGAAACGCTGGTTGTACTGAGCAGAAAAACTTAATAAATAAAAATAAGGATATAAATCCCGACGAAAATTTTCGTCGGGATTTTTTTTATTGTCGCAAGCGTATGGCACCTTTGACCTTTAAATTGAAAATTGCTTATCCGGAAAGCAAAAAAAATTGGAGGAAAAATCAAATGTTTAATCCCGCAGAGGAAATGTCAAGCATTGCGTTTGACAAAATTTTAAGCGGTGCGCTCGACGCGGTCGTAAGCGCACAGAACAATTCGTCGATGACCACGGTAAATTTCATTAAGAGCGTGGGCTTTCAGAACGATAAACACGGCAATACGGTAAAGCCCGTATACGTAGATTTCAAGTATCCCAAAGAGATTGCGGCGTATCAGCCGGGCAGAGACGAGTACTTCTCGGCTACGGTTATAAGCAGTAAAGAGGGTCTGGACGAGGATAAGCTCAACAACGGCGGCTATACCTTGAGCGACCAGAGCGGCTCTTTCAGCTTCGTCGTAAATACCGAAGGCAAGTTGGCCGTGGTGGACATCGTTACACCCGGAGCAAGCTGGAAGGATAACGATGAAATAACGGTATCCGACGAGAAGGACGTCGTTGCGAAATTCAAAATCGTCAAGCACGAAAAGGTAGAGGCAAAGCCCGCGGTTTATCAGGATATGACCTTGCAGGTGCCCCTGCTTACAATCGTGCCTATACCTTTTATCCGTGTAGAATCCACGGACATCGAGCTGAACGTCAAAATCAATTCGATTTTCAACTCTTCGGAGTCGAGCGAATCGAAGGTGGACGGCTCCATGAACGCAAGCGCTTCGGCAAAATTTCTCTTCTTTAAGGGTAACGTCAACATCAACGCGTCGGTTTCCAACCAGAAGCAGAAGTCCGAGAGCGAGGAAGTTAAGAAGGAATATTCGCTGAAAATCAAGATTCACGCGGTGCAGGACGACCTTCCCGCGGGTATGAGCAGAATCCTCGACGTTCTCGAGGAAAGCATCGTACCCAAGCTTGCAAACCCTGCTTAACAGATATAAGGCGGTAAATTATGGTAGAACTTTCCACATTCATAGGTCAAATCATCTCCGACATAGCAACCGCGCGCACTAACGCCGACGCATATGCCGCAAGCACCAGCGAGCTGTATCACGCAGACCCGTTCGTTAAAAATATGCCCATTCCGCACTACATAATCGAGAGTGCCGAAGTGGACGTTCCCGTAATAGTGGTGGGTATAAACAAGAGCTCGGACGAGTTCGAGGCGCAGCAGGAAAAGCTTTTCAGCGTTATCAAGACCAGACTGCCCGTAATGCTCGTACGCAGTTATAAATATTACTTCGTAAAGAGCAGGGAAGCGGAAAAGCGGAAGGAAGCGGAAGAGGTCCGTTCGCGCGAGATAATGCGCGTGGAAACGGGCGGCGGCAGTGAAAGGAAAAAGGACTCGCTCGAGATAATCAACGCGTTATTTACGGACGAGCAGCTCGAGGAGTTTGCCACGTCGGCAAATCAGATTACCGAAAAAATAATAGTCGATATCAAAAACTATCTGGATACGTACAATTACGACCTCGTTAAAATACTCGACTTATCCGACGAGTTTACCCGCTGTCTTCAAAGGGAAATAAGGCGCGACAATATAACCTACAAAAAGGAAATGTGCCCCTTTTCGGACGAAGACGCGGTTATGGCGGCAGCAAAGTATATGGGCAATCTCATGTTCTTCGAGTTCAAAAAAATCATGCGCTCGAACGCCGCCGTTCAGGTGGATACGAACACGGTGCAGATGAACGAATACGCGACCAAGGACTGTCTTATGCACATAAAGCTGAAAATCAAGGAGCAGGATTTGTCGCTGATTGTGGAGGAGGGGGAGAACGGACGCGAAAAGCGTTATCTCTCGCTGTCATAAATGCTCAATTATGCGGTTTACTTGCAGCTTAACGGACTGCTTGGCGAAATTTCAGAGCTTACGCCGCAGCTTAAACACGCGGTAGGCGCATACGCGCATTCGGCGGAAACGTATTTGAACAGATTGCAGGAAATTGCCGACGGGCAACGGTTGCCTTTATCTTCCGATATAGCGGTCGAGTTGCAGAAACTCATATCGTTTGACGGCAAGGGGCAGGCGCGCGGCAGCTCGCGCAAAGAGCGCGATATATTCGCGGTGGGCTGTATAGAGCGCGTACAGCAAAAGGTTAAAAGCTATCTGGAAAAATACGATAAATCTTTCTCCGAGTGCGCGGACGCCTGCCGTCAGCTGGCGGCGCAGATTATGACGTACAACGGCGATATTCCGCAAGGGGTAAACGCCGTTGATACGTTCATTTCCATCGCGCGTTCGACGGACGCGTTAAAGCCTTACTACGCCCAGCTCGTCGGCGTGGTGGGAATATTCAACTTAAGGGCGGTGTTCGATTCGGTGCTGCCTCAGGCGGGCGTAAAAAATTATTGAGGAGATTCAAATGTTTGAAAGGCTTAAAGACGTAACACACTTAGTGGAATACGCATCGTTTAATTCGAGGTTGCATAGTTTAGACGCGAATTATGATATTTGCCAAGCGTTTGCCCGTCAGGAATTTGCTTACAACAGAACTGACGATTGGCGTTGCATGGTATTGGGTTGGAACAGCATCGGCATTTTCGATAATAATCTGAAACTCGAAGCCTTGTATACAGCCGGATACAGTTTTAGGGGTAATGAAATTCCGAGAACGACTTATGCGCAGGTAGTGACGCGGGCAGTTGCTACGTGCACTTTTGCGCACATAAGAGTCGGCGGTTATCACGTACTTGCCCATTTGGACGATGACTTTTTGGAGTGGGGAAAAAATATTATCGAAAATTTCATGATGGGAAGAAACGTAGAAAAAGTCGGATTTTGCAGTCATATAAAAGGCGAAGATGAAGACGCTTTCTCGTTACGCTTGAGAGAGTTGTGCGGTGAAAACCGCTATCAGGAACGACTCCGTCACAGAGACGTTAATTATCCGAATCCGGTAAATGACTTATACGGACATATGGAAATCGGTTTGGGAAGAGCAGAGAATGGGCAAATAGTTTTGTTCGGCGATATTACCGACAACTGTGTTGAACACTGCCGGGATAGAAAATACTCTGCGACGAGGTTATTTGATAGTCAGGAAATGCTTATGCGTATCAATCTCAACGGCGTTCGGGAGAGATAACTACGATAGCGGACAGTTGCCTATGTGAAAATAATGAGTAAAAAATACGACAGACAAATCGAATTGTTGAATCTGCTTTTGCGCGGCGGAAGATTTACGATAAACAATATTTCAAACGAATTGGGCGTGTGCATACATACCGTCAAGCGCGATATTGCCGACCTTCAGTATCATTTTCCCGTCTTTACCTATGCGGGCAGGGGCGGCGGAGTGGAGCTCAGCGCGTGCTTCAGCATGGATAGGCGCATACTCACGCGTGAAAACGTAAATCTCATTAAATACTCTTTGGAGTTTCTTGCCGATTCCGACGACGTCCGTTCTGCCGCCGCATACTCGCTTTTGGACAAGGTGTTCCGCAAAAGGTAATTTTATCGGTTCGTCGGTATATATTCGGGGGGTAATGCTCAAACTGATAGTATGGGAAAGAAAAACAGTAAAAAGATTATCGATGAAGTTTTCGAGGGCGGCGCCAGCGCCAACGAGTGTACGGGCGCTCTGCAAAAGATTTCGGTAGACCCCGAAGAAGTTGCGCTTTTTCACGCCGAATACACCGGTGAGAAGAAGAGCAAAGTCAATAAGTAAACAAAAAAGCCGCGCGGCGAATTTTCGCCGCGCGGCTCATATTTTACTTGATTAAACCGTTCCTTATATAATAGCTGAATTTTCTGTCCGACTTGGGCTTGCCGCCTGCAACGTATACGTGCTTTCTGCCGCGCCCCTGTACCTTGTCGGTTAAAACCACGCTCTCTATGCCGCCCTTTTGCGCCGCCAAAGAGTAGTAGTCGCACACGAATTTTTTGGCAAGGCGCACAGTGTACGCGCAAATGGAGCTGTAATTTCTAATCGGCGCAAGGTCGAACTCCACGTACTTGCCGCTGTCGCTCCGCATAACCACGAGTTTGTCGCCCGCAAGCGCCGTTTCGAACCCGATTGTTGCCGCGCCCTCCGCAAGCTCGCCGTCGCCGTTTAAAAACCCGTCGCTTGCAAAAAAGCCTTCGGCGATAAACGCATGCATAGCCTTGGCGTTCTTGTACCTGAGATAGACCTCCCACGCGAGCAACGCCGCAAAGTAAACGACAAGTACGCCTATAAGTACGTAAAACATTGTTTCCGACCAGCTCGTCTGACCCTTGGTGGTGGAAGTGCCCCAAATGGCAATGGCGGCGGCAAGCACCGTAACAATGCACATAGTGACGTTGGTTACGAGCGTCGTGCGCTCCAGCTTTTTAAACGTCGATTGCATTTCCTGCGAAGTTAAATCAATCATTTTAAAAGTCCCTTTTTAATAAAGTAGTTTTTTTCCGCGCCCGTTGCGTGCACGCTTTTGTCAAATACCGTTAAGGTCAACGGAGTTTTACCCATATTGTCGGTAATAGTAACGCTCTCGGCACCGTTGTCCTTGCCGTGCAAAGCGTAGTAGCCCTGCAAGAACAGCCAAAGCTTAGTGCCCGCGGTAGCGTACAGAGCGGGTACGGCTTTCAGGGGCTTTAAATCGAGCTCTAATTTTGCACCCGCGCCGCCCAGACCGTCCGCGCTCGTTAGGCGGGAGGGGTCGATAGAAATCGCGCCCGTATAATTTTTGCGCGAGAGGGTGAGAACGTCGCCCGAGTAGTCGGCGGAAAATTCTATAACGCCGCCGCCCTTAAACATATCCTCGCGCGCGAGTAAGCCGTTTGCTATCTCCTTACACACCGCGTAGTTAAGCCGCCTGCCGCCCTGAGTAAACAACGTTAAGAGATAGATAACGTAAAGTATAACGAAAACGCCAAGCTGAACGTACAGGGAGATATATAGCCCCCAGTTGTTTGCGGCGTTCTTGGATAGCGCCGCCAAAATAAGCGCCTCGAATAAAATTACGCTAAAAAAGGCGATATTCAAGCCGTTTAAAATGCGTTTGACTTTAATACGGTCGCACACCTCGTCGCCGTCGAATTTAATCATATATAAATAATAAGGTTAAATGCGCCGATTGTCAAATAAAAACAGACGGCGCGTCACGAACACACCGTCTGCCTTTTTCGAATATTAAGTTTTTATTTCATCTTTTGATTATCTGCCGCAATCGAGTACGACGTAGGAAAGGGCGTTAACACCAAACTCCTTGTTTTCCTCTTGCAGATAGTTTAAGCTATCGTAAATGAACATATTCTTACCTCCTGTAAGTTTGACGGAATTTACCTTCCGCATGTATTGTCAGATTTGATTTATTCGGTGGTTACTTCCGAATTTGCAAGCAGTATAGCACCAAACAAAATGTCAGTCAATAACATTTTATAAAAATTTAAAAAATTTATTTTTGTTAGTTTGTAACATAAATATATGTCACAAGCTATAAATTATGTTAATTTTCTTGTTAAAATTTATATAAACGTTGAAAGTTTTCAAAAATTACAGAATTTTTCAAAAATTAACATTTTTAAGGTTGTCCGCCGTTAAAAGCGATAACGGTGTATGAAAAGTGTTAACAGCCCCGCGGAGGCGTGTCGCCTCAGCCAAGGTTTTAATTGCTTTTGCGGTAACGGACTTATCACAAAAAAGCACAAGCCCCGCAGGCGAAAGTGCCCGCGGGGCTGGTTTTAGCGTATGGGGGGAGATACGCTGTTTATGCTTTGCCGAGGTCAAGTCGGTCAATTGCGCAGGCAATCAAAGGACTCGGCTGCCGCGACGCGCGGCTTATTTGTCGGCAATGTCCAAAAATTCGGCGGGGTCGATGAGCTTGCCGTTCTTTTCGACTTCGAAGTGCAGGTGGGGGTCCTGCTTAAATTCTTCGCCGGAGGGCTTTGCAACCGTGCCTATCTGGTCGCCGCGCTTAACCTTGTCGCCCTTTTTAAGACCTTCCTTTACGTCTATATAACGGTAGCGGGTCTTAATGCCGCCCTCGTGCACAATCGTTACGGTCGTGCCCGTAGACAAGTCGGTGGTAATGTCCTCGACAGTGCCGTCAAGTGAAGCTACTACCTTGTCGCCTACTTTCGCCGACATATCGTACGCCTCGTGGAAACGGTAGGAATTGGACAGGCTTACGTCCAGACCGAAGTCGTAGTCGCGGGTTACGTCCATATTGGTTACGGGGTTTGCCGCAGTGACGGTGACGTCGGTGGGATTATCGGGGTCGTCGGGTTTATCGGGGTCGACGGGCTTGTTAATTCCGCTGTCCGCAGAGAGTTGAGGCTGGAACCAGTCGTTTACCGCGCATACCGTGATGACCGTAATTGCAGCAATAAGCAGTATGCACGCCGCTAAAATGAGATACCTGAACAGATTTTTTCTCTTGTGTGTTTTCTTCTCTTGGCTCATATTTATTGCTCCTTTTTATTTTTTTGTTTTTCTTAGCCTGAGCTTTTGTTTCATTATTGCCACGGTTAAAAATACTTATACTTTCAAAAGCAAATCTTTTTTCAGTACCCGCCGAAGATGATGGGCGAACCCACCATAACGCTGCTTTCGCGCACACATATGTGCAGGTTAACCGTAAAACCCTTTATAATAATGGAGTAGGGCAGGTCGGCTTTGCAGTAGTAGTTGACCGTGCCGTCAACTTCCTCGTGAAACAGAATTTCGCCGTTGACGCTTTTTAAAAATTCGTCGACGTCGAGGGAAGAAAAGGTCGCGCTTTCGCCGCAGACTTCCTTCAAGGTGAGGCGGGTGAGCCCCGCTTCCGAAGCGGCACAGCTTACCACGCGGCAGTTTTTCGAGGTGTTGCCGACGTAGAATGTGTATCTTTCGCCGCCCTTGAATACGAGGCGGTCGGGCAGAGCGGCAAGCAGGCACAAGAGGGCAAGCGCCGCAACTATCGTAAATATCAAAACGGCAAAGCCGCGTAATTTGCGCATAAAAAGCCCCCCTGCAATTTCTTACAGAGGGGTTATTGCCCGCTTTCGTCGGGTTTATTCAAATTAAATTAAAATATAAATTAGTCTTCAACACCTAATAGATAATCGGTAGACACTTTAAAATATTGAGCAAGTACTATTATTGAAGGCGCGGTGGGTACTCTCAGTCCGTCTTCCCAAAGCGAGATAGCCGCTTGGGTGAGGTTGGTTTCTTTTGCAAGTTGCGACTGTGAAAGCCCTTTTTCTTCTCTTAACTCTTTTAATCTATTCTGAAACGATTTCACGGTTAAATTTTATCACAATTGTTATAGTTTTGCTTGACTTATAACTACAGTTATAGTTATAATTATTATAACAATTGTAATAGGGTGGTTAAAATGCAATCGGTAATAGAC
Source organism: uncultured Clostridia bacterium (assembly GCA_964468085.1). Taxonomy (GTDB): domain Bacteria; phylum Bacillota; class Clostridia; order Christensenellales; family Borkfalkiaceae; genus Coproplasma. The sequence goes on from CAYXTN010000012.1 coordinate 14,613, forward strand.
GAAATGTTTTTGGGGAAAAAGGGTTATGCAAACGTAATAAAAAATGATAGCAGATATAAAATGGCTTTGGAAGAAGTTTGTTTATTAACCGAAAGAATTAATGAAGGGCTTAATGAAAAACAGAGAAAAGCGTTAGGCGAATTGAGCGACGCTTTCGGCAGACTTGATGCGGAAATTTCATTAATACATTACAGAGAGGGTTTCAAAGCAGGGCTATTGACTGCCGTGGAGTGCTTTACGGAATAGAGAGCCGCCGACGGAATTTCCGTCGGCGGCTCTTTCGTTTTGCTGTGATTAAGTTTATTTGTTAAGTAAGCAATTAAAGGACTTGCCTTCCGGTGGCTCACCGACAGCCTCCGCACGTCTTGCAGTTGCCGCTGCATTTTTTTGTCGGCTTGCCCGTTGCGGAGAACATTTCCCCGCAGTACAGCCTTTCGGCAATTTCGCCGCAGTCGGGGCAGTGCACTTCGTCGGAAAATTTTTTGACGAGCTCGTCGAACTTTTTGCCGCAGGTCGGGCAACGGTACTGTAAAATGGGCATTACTTTTTCTTCCTGTTTTTCTTTTGGCGTTTACTCTTTTTCGCCGCACGAAGCGAGAGCGGTCTTTTAAGCATAAGCACCGCAATGCACGCCGTAACCACGAGGGTTATTGCAATTACCAGCCACCACCATATAGTCGAGGTTTCGCCGTGGAACGCCTGAAAGGGTACGGGCATATTCATTCCCCAGAAGCCCGCAATCATCGTGGGTATGGCGAGCAGAATGGTAATAATGGTCAGTTTCTTCATCGAGTCGTTGGCGTTGTTGGAAATGACCGAACCGTACGCGTCCATCGAAACGGAGAGAGTATCCTTGTAAATCTTACACATTTCGACCGCCTGATTGCACTCGATAACCAAATCGTCGTAGACGTCCTGATATTCCTCGTTTTTCGAAAGCGCCTCGGCTTTGGCGAGCTTGTCGTGCACCTTGGCGTTGGAGTTTAACGAGGTGGAAAAGTATACGAGCGAGTTTTCAAGCTCCAGAAGCTGCAAAATATCGTCGTTGTTGAGCTTACTGCCAAGCTCCGCCTGAACGCGCTGACTGCGCCTGTCTATCTGTTTGAGGCAGTACAAAAAACGCTTTGCGTTGCCCAGCATAAAGTTCAAAATAAATGGAACGGGGCTGTCGCAACGCACCTTTGTGCGCCCCGATATGAAGTCTTTAAGTACGGGGTTGCCCTTTAAGCAGACGGTCATAATACAGGTCTTGTTGTAGATGACCGCAAGGGGCAGAGTGGAGTAGGAGTCGCCCGCGTCGCTCACCTCGATTACGGGGCAGTCGACGACGAAGAGCGAACAGCCTTCGTCGAACTCGGTACGCGCCATTTCCTCCTCGTCGAGGGCGGCTTTAATCATATCCTCGGGGATATTCGTCTCTTTGGCGACCTTTTCGACCTCGCCGTCTGTGGGGCTGACCATATCGACCCAGCATAGGGGGGAGAACGCTTCGCTCTGAACGAGCGCCGCGCCGTCGCCGTTTACAAAGTACTTTATCATATTATTCAGTATAGCTTAACTTTCAAATTATTGCAACAAAATATGCGCGGCGAAATTTTCAAATTCCGCCGCGCATAATTGCTGTTTATTTTTACTCAGATAACTACTTTACCTTCAATATAGCTGTTAAACATACCCTCGACGTCGTGCTTTGCCGCAAAGTGGGAAACGAGGTCGTCGGGCGAGGCAATCTTGAAACGGCAGTCCTCGAAATAACTCTTCGCCGCCGCAAAGAACTTCTTGTCGCCCATAGCCGAGCGCACCGCCTCGAACATCAAAAGCCCCTTGTTGTAGGCAACGTTGACGTACTCGTACTCGCTTGCGAACGCGCCGAGATTTCTCGTCATAGAGGTGTCCGCCTTGCCGAAAATCTGATTGTAAACGGAGTAGTACGCACGGTACGCTTTAATAGCCGTGCCCAGCGCCTGAGTGCGGGTGTAGCCGTACGCGGGGTGGTTTTCGAAGAAGCATATTGTGGAGTATTCCGCAAGTCCCTCGTCCTGCCACGCGCAGTTGACCTGGTCGTTGCCGACCATCGCGTACCACCACTGATGCGCGTTTTCGTGCGCTATCGTGTACACCGCGTCAGACTCGCCCAAAGCGCTGTTAATCATGGTCAGCGCGGGGTATTCCATACCGCTCACATACAACGGGGTGAACACGACCGAAAGGGTGGGATATGCGTAAGAGCCGAACGTTTCCGAATAGTATTCGAGGCTCTCGCAGGCGGCGTCCATTTCGCGGCGGGGTTCTTTCTCGCCGCAGTAGTAAAGGGTGACCGCACAACCGCTGACGTCGCGCGTTACCGTTTTGAATTTCTTTGAAAGCACGGCGGCGAAATCGCGCGCCTTTTTGAGTTCGTAGCGGGTGGTTACGACCTCGCCCGCCTCAGACCTGGAAAGCTCTTTTCCGCTCGTCGCCGCGGTATATCCCTGGGGTAACGTCAAAGAAACGTCGTAATCGGCGCATTCCGAGACGAACGGGTCGCCGTTATAGTAGTAAGGCGTATTGATAAAGCCCTCTTGCGAGTAGGCGCACAAGACGGGGTAGAAATTGCCGAGGTTAACGGTGTCCGCCGTTACGCCCGTGCGGTGGTTGATTTTAGCCAAATCGAGGGTGTAGGTAATGCTGACCTTCGCAGTCTGGTCGGGGTATACGGGCGAGTTTAAAACGACGTTCAAAATATTCTCGTCCTCGCCGCCGACCTCCCAGCTCGTGCAGCCCTCGACCTTTTCGACGCTCTCGCCGCCGTACGACGTGCCCGCATAGTACGCCTTGGAAGCGAGCGAGTCGGAGACGGGTTTATACTTGGCGTTGCGCCTGAACGCGTTGCCCCAAAGGTTGAACTGCAAGTCGCTAATCTCGTTGTCGGTGGAGTTGTAAAAGGTAACGTCGGCAACGCCCGTAAGCTTGTTCTGCTTGTCGTCGTAGGTCGCGCTTATCACGTATTTCGACCTTCCCGCGTCCTCGTCCTTTTTGCAGGCGGTAAGCGTAAGCGGCAGGGCGGCAAGCATAGTCGTCGCCGCGGCTAAAATAACAAATGTCTTTTTCATATTTTTAAATTATGTTTGTCCGCCGCGGTATAGAACGAAAGCGCGTAACTTTTTTGCCCGTATTGCAATAGTATGTATAGTATATGAAAATCTGCGTGGTGACAGGCAACAGAAGACAGATGACGGTGCGGCTGCCCGCGTGCGACGTGGCGCTTTTCGGGTTCGGCACGCTCGGGCTCGTGGACTATGAAAGCGAGCTCGACGGCAAGAGCGAAAAGTTCGAACAGGCGGCTAAGCTTTCGCACGCGGCGCACTGCGGCGTGCTGTGCGGGTGCGTGACCAACAGCCGCGGCATTTTGCGAAAGTCGGTCGCCGTGGCTTCGAACGGCAAGCTTTTGGGGATAAGCGATATGCTCAACGTGTTCGACGACGAGGAATACAGAAGCGGGGCGAACCTCGGTATATACACGGTCGGCGGCTACAAGGTGGGGCTGTGCATAGAAAACGACTTGTACTTTCCCGAAGTTATAAAAACCTGCGCCGTATGCGGTTGCAACCTCGTCGCCGTGCACGCGGAGGAGGTGTCCGACGGAATACCGCCCCTTTTAATCCGCGCATATGCGTACCTTTACGGTATGCCCGTGGTGCTGTGCGCGGGCGGCACGGCGTACTTTGCAGACATAAACGGAGTGCTCGCCTCGTCCAATCAGGAGGTCGCCGTATTCGAGACGTCGCCCAAAAACTGTTACCGCTTGGTAACCACCCGCCGCCGCGGACTGTTCACGCCGCAAATCGAGGACTTTTAAAGGCGGGCAATTATATAAAACTGCTTGTTTTTTATTGAACATTATTGTATAATGTATAGGTAAAAATATCGTTTTGGAGCAAAAGCGAAATATGTTCAGTATGACAGGCTACGGCAGAGGCGTTTCAAGTAGCGGCGGACTGGAAGTCACCGCCGAAATCAAGACGGTAAACAACCGCTATCTCGACGTGTCTATTAAGTGTCCCAAAATTTTCAACGCTTACGAAGAGGTTATCCGCACGCAAATTCGGGAAAAACTTACCCGCGGGCATGCGGACGTGTACGTTTCGTATACGGACAAGCGTGACAGACAGAAATCTTTGTACCTCGATATCGCCACCGCGCGCGCCTACGTGGAGAGCGCCAAGGCTATTAAAGAGGCGTTCCCCGAACTGCACGACGATTTCACCGTGTCCTCGTTAATGCGCCAGAGCGACGTATTACGGCAGGAGGACAACGTCACGGCGGACGACGAGCTCATTTCCGCGCTCAATGCCGCGCTGAATGCCGCTTTGGATAAGCTGAACGCAATGCGCGAGGTCGAGGGCAAAAAGCTCGCGGACGATATGTTATCCCGCGTTAACACAATAGAAAAGCTTGTCGGCGGCGTTAAGGAGCGAGCTCCGCTCGTTGCCGAGGACTACAAAAAGCGGCTTTTCGAAAAGATAAAAAATTACACCGAAAGCGTCAACCCCGACGAGGGCAGGCTTTTGACCGAGGTCGCGGTGTTTGCCGACAGGAGCAATATCGACGAGGAACTCACGCGCTTAAGCTCGCACATTTCGCAGTTCAGGGAGATTGCCAAGGAAAAGCTTGTGGGCAGGAAGCTCGACTTTCTGGTGCAGGAGTTCAACAGGGAAACCAACACAATCTGCTCCAAGTCCAACGATATACAGATAACAAAGCTGGGGTTACAGCTCAAGAACGAGATAGAAAAAATAAGGGAACAGGTGCAAAACGTTGAGTAAGGGTACACTTTTGGTAATTAGCGGACCTTCGGGCGTGGGCAAGGGTACGATTGTCAAGAAGCTTTTAGCCCGCAGGCCGAATATCTCGCTGTCGATATCCTGCACGACCCGCGCTCCGCGCGAGGGGGAAAAGGACGGCGAAAGCTATTTCTTTATCTCTAAGGACAAGTTTAAAAATATGATTGAAAGCGGCGGCTTTCTGGAGTATTCCGAGCACTTCGAAAACTTTTACGGCACGCCGAAAAAATTTGTGGAAGAAAAACTTAACGAGGGTGACGTCGTTTTGGAAATCGAGGTGGACGGCGCGCTCAACGTCAAAAAGGTTAAGCCCGAGGCGGTGCTGTGTATGATAGCTCCGCCGTCGAGGGAAGAACAGTACGCGCGGCTTAAAGGGCGCGGCACGGAGGGCGAGGAAGAGATAGCCCGCCGCATCAAGAGGGCGGACTACGAGCTGTCGAAGAGCCCTCAATACGACTACGTAATAATTAACGACGACCTTGAAACGGCGGTTGACAAGGTTGAAAGCATACTTAAAAAGGAGATTTGAAATTATGATTAACGAACCCGCGGTAGATACTTTAATCGACAGGTTAGGTCACGAAGGACAGCCCGCTTCCCGCTACGAGCTCTGCGTAGTGGTTGCAAAGCGCGCGCGTCAGCTCATAGAGCGCAACGCCCTCAACAATGTAAACGAAAACCCCGGCAAGCTTAAAGAGATAGCGCTTGCCTGCGAAGAAATCGAGGACGGAAAGATTAAGTCGGTAAAAGACTAAACTTTAAATGTTTGCACAAGTAATCGTGGATATAGCCCACTCGCAGGTGGACAAGGTTTTCGAATATTCCTGTCCGCCCGATACGAAAGTGGGTTGCAGGGTAAAAGTGCCGTTCGGCGGCAGAATAATAGAGGGGTTCGTTATAGGCGTTGCCGAGAACTCCGCTTTTGCCGCGGAAAAAATCAAACCCGTAACGCAAATCTACGACGAACAGCCCGCCCTCGTTCCCGAGTGCTTTTCTTTGATGGAGCGCATAGCCGAGCGTTACCGCGTGCCCAAAGCCGCGTCGCTCAGGCTATTTTTGCCTTCGGAAATGCGCCTTGGCAAGGTCAACGAAATTTACACCCGCCGCGTCAAATACACGGGCGAGGAAATCGCTTTGCCCAAGTCCGCAAAAAAGCAGGCGGAGGCGCTCGAATTTTTAAAGGAAAAGAGCGAGGTGGACTTTACTCCGTTCGCTCAAAAGTTTGGCAACGGCGCGGTGAACGCGTTAATTTCCAAGGGCGTGGCTTCAGTTTACAAGGTGCGGCGTAACCGTGCTCCCGACTATCCCGAAAGCTCCGACGGCGAAAAGGTTTTAATGGACGACCAGCGCGCCGCGGTGGAGTATATCGAAAACTCCGACAAGACGGTCAATTTAATTCACGGAGTTACGGGCAGCGGCAAGACCGAGATATATTTAAAAATTATTGCGGACAAGCTCAAAGAGGGCAAGACGGCAATTTTTTTAGTGCCCGAAATTTCTTTAACCCCGCAAATGCTCGCTCAGCTAAGGGCGCGGTTCGGCGGTCGGGCGGCTATTATGCACAGCGGACTTTCCGCGGGCGAGCGGTTCGACGAGTGGTGGCGCTTAAGGACGGGCGAGGCTAAAATCGCCATAGGCGCGCGCTCGGCAGTGTTCGCTCCGCTCGAAAACATAGGCGCGATAATTATCGACGAGGAGCACGATTCTTCTTACCGCTCCGAAACTTCGCCCCGCTATTCCACGGTGGAAATTGCCCGAATGCGCGCCGAATATAACGGCTGTAAGCTCATTTTGGGAAGCGCGACTCCGTCCGTCGAGAGCTATATCAGGGCGAAAGAGGGCGGGTACGGGCTTGTAACTCTTACCGAGCGAATTAACGGCAGACCTCTGCCCGAAATAATTATCGCGGATATGCGCAGGGAGCTTAAAAGGGGCAACCCTTCCAATTTATCCCGCGCATTGCGAGAAGAGCTCACGCAGGTTTTGCAGGATAACAAGCAAGCGATAATATTTTTAAACCGCCGCGGCTATTCGCAGACGGTCATCTGCACCGACTGCGGGTATGTAGCCAAGTGCGAAAACTGCGACGTATCTTTGACCTACCACAGCGAAGAGAACTGCTTAAAATGCCACTATTGCGGCGCGAAGTACAGAATGCTGCAAGCTTGTCCCGAGTGCGGCGGCAACCGTTTAAGGTACAGCGGCACGGGCACGCAGAGGGTGGTTGCCGAGCTCTCTCAGCTCTTCCCCGCGGCGCGCATTATCCGCATGGACAACGACACGGTTTCGGGCAAGGACGGTCACTACAAAATATTAAAGCAGTTTTCAAAAAAGCAGGCGGATATCCTCGTGGGAACGCAGATGATAGCCAAAGGTCACGATTTCCCCGCGGTCACGCTCGTGGGAATTTTGGACGCCGATATGAGTCTGCACTTTTCCGACTACAGGAGCGGCGAAAGGACCTTTCAGCTCATAACTCAGGTTGCGGGCAGAAGCGGGCGCGCGGGCGACAAGGGCAAAGTGGTGTTGCAGACCTACTCGCCCGAAAATTACATACTGCGCTATGCGGTCAACTACGACTACGCGGGCTTTTTCGAAAACGAGGTCAAAATGCGCAAAGCCGCGCTCTTCCCGCCGTACTCTTTAATCTGCCGCGTAATGGTGGTGGCGGACAGGGACGACAAGGCGCTTGAGGCTTTGAAGAACGTTTTCTTTGCAATTGAAGAAATACGCAAGGGCGACCCGCAGGAATTTATCTTTTTCAACAAGATGCACTCGCCCATAAAGAAGATACAAAACAAGGTGCGCTATCAGGTGCTGGCACGCCTGCGCACGGAAAAATATCTGCCGCAGATTTACAAAATCGCGGTGGAAAACAGCTCGGACGCGGCGCTCGTGTACGTCGAGGAAAACCCCGCGAATTTAAGTTAATTAAGAGGTGTAAAAATGGCTTATAGGTATGTCGTACAAGTAGGCGACGAGGTTTTGAGAAAGAAGAGCGAAGAAGTAAGAAAGTTCGATTCGTATCTTTTCGCGCTTTTGGACGATATGAAGGAAACCGTGCGCAAAGAGGACGGCGCGGGGCTTGCCGCTCCGCAAATCGGCGTAAATATCAGGGCGGTTGTAATCGACCTCGACGAGGGGTATTTCGAAATGATTAACCCCAAAATTCTCTCCGTCAAGGGCGAACAGCGCGGCGAAGAGGGCTGCCTGTCCGTAAAGGGCAAGTGCGGCATCGTCACCCGCCCCAACAAGGTCAAGGCGGAGTACCGCGACCGCACGGGCAAAAAGCACACGGTTACGGGCACGGGCTTGTTTGCTCGCTGTATGTGCCACGAGTTCGACCACCTCGACGGCGTTTTGTATATCGACAGGGCGGAGGAAGTTTTCGACAACCCCAGAAACAAAGCGGAGCAGGTAGATTAAATGAAGATAGTTTACGCGGGTTCACCGACTTACGCCGTCGCGCCCTTAAAGGCGCTGATTGCGGCGGGGCACGAGGTAGTTGCCGTGCTCACTCAGCCCGACAAACCCACGGGAAGAAAGCGCGTGCTGACGCCCACGCCCGTCAAGGAATACGCCCTCTCTTGCGGCATAGCCGTCTGCGATTTTGCGCGCGTCCGCGACCACGCCGAGGAGCTTAAAGCTTTCGGCGCGGACGTTATGATTACGTGCGCCTACGGTCAGCTTTTGACCGACGATATCTTAAATGCGTTCCCTCTCGGAGTGTACAATCTGCACGCCTCGCTGTTGCCCCTCTATCGCGGCGCAAGCCCCATTCAGTCGGCAATTCTGGCGGGAGAGGAGTACACGGGCGTTACCGTTATGAAGACCGAACTCGCTTTGGACTGCGGCGGTATTCTGCTTGTAAAGAGATGCAAAATAGGCAGCAGAACCTGCGGCGAGCTCTCGGAAGAACTCTCGCAGTTGTCTGCGCAAGCGGCAGTCGAGGCAGTTGGCATTTTAGAGGAGGGCGAGCCTCAGCTCTTGTTGCAGGACGAGGCGAAAGCCACCTATTGTAAGAAGATTTCCAAAGCGGAGGCGGCCGTCGATTTTAAAAATTGCGCGGCGGCGGTTGCAAATTTAATAAACGCAATGAGCCCTTCGCCCGCGGCTTTCGCTTATCTTAACGGCGCGGCGGTTAACCTTTTGAAAGCGACACCCTGCGAGGGCGGCGGCGAGAGCGGAACGGTGATTTCCGCGGATAAGCGCGGAGTTTTAATCGCTTGCGGCGAGGGAGCTGTTTCAATAAGCTTATTGCAGTTTGCGGGCGGCAAAGCGCTCGCGGCGGCGGACGCCGTCAACGGCAGAAAAATAAAGGCGGGCGACAAGTTTGACTAACCCCTTATGCGACCCCTATTTGATACTCGTTAAGGTATATTCGGGGGGCAAATACTTAAAACAAGCCATTTCCGACACTCCTATAGAGCCTTTAAACCGCGCGAGAACGGTTAAAATTGTCTACGGAGTTTTGGATAAGGACGTCTATTTAAGCTATATTATCGATGAAAATACGAAGTCAAAGCCTAAGTCGGCGGTGCGGATAATCTTGAAAATCGCGCTGTATATGCTCGAATTTATGGGCAAGCACGACTATATGGTGGTGGACAGCGCGGTTGAGCTCACCAAAAAGTTAGGCAAAGGCGGCGCGGCGGGCTTTGTGAACAGCTTTTTACGCTCGTACAAGATACCCGCATACGACGAACATTGCGCGAACGGTTTGGCAATAAAGTGGTCAACGCCTCTTTGGCTTGTCAAGAAATTAAAGCGCAGTTACAAGGCGGAGGCGGAGCAAATAGCGACCTTTCAGCCGTTGGGGCAATGCGTGCGGTTCGTGCGTGGTGAGGACAAGTATTTAACCGCCGAACATATAAAAACGCCGTTCGACGGGGTATATATATTCCCCAACTTCGTGCGAGAAGCAGGCTTTTTTGCGGGCGATTATACCTTTCAATCGGTGGGTTCGGTGGCGATTAGTGCGGCAATATCCCCCTGCGAACGGCTTTTGGACGCCTGCGCGGCGCCCGGCGGCAAGTCGGTTGCGCTTGCTTCTAAGTGCAAAGAAGTGGTTTCCTGCGAGCTTCACGAGCACCGCACTCAGCTTATCCGCGACTACGCAAGCCGTATGGGCGCGGACAATATCAGGGCGGTCACGTGCGACAGCTCGGTTTTCAATAGAGAGTTCGAAAATTCGTTCGACGCGGTGCTGTGCGACGTGCCCTGTTCGGGTACTGGCGTAATAAACGAAAACCCCGACATTAAACTCAACCGCAAAGAAGAGGATATAGCCGAGCTCAATAAAATTCAGTCGGCAATTCTGAATAACTGCGCGCGCTACGTTAAAAGCGGCGGCACGCTGTACTACTCGACGTGCTCGGTGTTACCCGAAGAAAACGACAGTATTGCGGTGGGCTTTTTGCAAAGCCACCCCGACTTCGAACTTAACATTCCCACCTCGCCGCTTGAGAGCAAGACCACGGCGTACGGCTTGCAGTTTCTGCCGCATATATCGCTTGGCGCGGGCTTCTATCTCACATCGTTCGTAAAAAATGAAAGGCATAATTCAGGACTTAAACTACAACAGAATATGCGAGCTTGTGGCGGGCTTCGGCGAGCCGAAGTTCCGCGCAAAACAGCTCTATACGGGTTTGACTCAGGGCAAAAGGATAAGCGAAATTTCCGTTCTTCCCAAGACTTTAAAGGACAGGCTGTTGACCGAGTTCGAGGACTGCCCGATTGAAATAATCGAAACGCTCACCTCGTCCGACGGCACGGAAAAATATCTTTTCCGCCTCGCCGACGGCAACGTTATCGAAGGCGTTTTAATGAAGTACAAGTACGGCAACACTCAGTGCGTGTCCACTCAGGTGGGCTGTAGAATGGGCTGTAAATTCTGTGCAAGCACGCTTGGCGGCAGAGTGCGCGATTTAAGCTCGGGCGAAATTCTTGCGCAGGTGTTACTTATCAACTCACTGCACGCGCAGGGTAAGGAGCGGGGCGTTACCAACGTTGTTTTGATGGGCAGCGGCGAGCCGCTCGACAACTACCAAAACGTGGTTGAGTTTTTAAAAAACGTCACTTGCGAGGGCGGCATAAATATCTCGGCGCGCAACATTTCCCTTTCCACGTGCGGACTTGTCGATAAAATGTACGCGCTCGCGGACGAGGGCTTGCCCGTAAATTTGACCGTGTCGTTGCATTCGACGACGGATAGTGAGCGCGCCCGCACTATGCCTGTTGCCAACAAGTGGAGCATAGCCGAAATTTTAAAGGCGTGCGAAAATTATTTTAATAAGACGGGCAGGCGGTACATATTCGAGTACGCTTTAATAGAGGGCGAAAACTGCGACGATAAGCACGCCGACGAGCTGATATCGCTTTTGAAGGGCAAGCCGTGCCACGTCAATCTGATAAGACTTAACGAGGTAAAGGAGCGCACTCTTTCCGCCGCGGGTGAAAAGGCGGCGTACCGCTTTTTGGGGCTCTTGGAAAAGGGCGGACTTTCCGCGACCTTGCGCAGGCGCACGGGTGCGGATATAGGCGGCGCGTGCGGGCAGCTCAGGGTGAGCTATTTACAGAATAAGGAGTGAAATTATGACAAAGGCTAAAGTTGCGCCTTCGATACTTTCAGCCGACTTTTCGGCGATGGGCGAGGCGATAAGGGAAATAGAAAAGGCGGGTGCCGATTTGGTGCACTGCGACGTTATGGACGGCAGCTTTGTCGAGCCCATCACCTTCGGCGGACAGATGGTAAAAAATATCCGCAAGATAACTGCGTTGCCGCTCGACGTGCACCTCATGATAGAGCACCCCAAAACTCAGATTAAATTTTTCGCCGACGCGGGCGCGGACATCATAACCGTGCACTACGAGGCGTGCAAAAAAATCTCGCCCACCTATTTGAAGGAAACGCTCGAACTCATAAAATCGCACGGCGTAAAGTGCGGCGCGGTCATCAATCCCGACACCCCCGCGGAGGCGATTTTCGATGTTATAAATCTTTGCGATATGGTTCTTATTATGTCGGTGTTCCCCGGCTACGGCGGGCAGAAATTTATACCGACCTCGCTCGAAAATGTCAGAAAGGTGCGGGAATATGCCCTATCTATCGGTAAATTCGACCTGGATATTGAGATTGACGGAGGGGTTACCTGCGACAATGCGGAGCTGATAAGAGAGGCGGGCGCAAACGTTCTGGTCGCGGGCTCGGCGGTGTTCGGCGCGCCCGACAAGGCGGCGGCTATCGCCAAGATAAGGGGTTGAAATTGAAGGGTATTCTTTTGTTGAACGGTCAGCCCTACACGGGCGGAATCGACTGTAAAAACTCGTACGTCGTCTGCTGTGACGGTGCGTACAAGTGGGCGCACGGCAATGTGAAAATAGACGAGAACGTCGGCGATTTCGACAGCCTCGATATTATTCCCACGCCCCCGCCGAGCGAAATTTATCCGAGCGAAAAGGACTTTACCGACGGAGAAATCGCGCTTTTCAAACTGCTTGCAAAGGGAGTTGACGAGGTCGAGATATACGGCGGTTTCGGCGGCAGATACGACCACTTTATAGGCAATTTACATTTGTTGTACGCGGCGCACTCGAAAGGCGTAAAAGCAAAGATGCTCGACGAAAACACAATCGCTTTTTTGGGTAGCGGGAAAATAAATCTGAACGGAATTTGCGGAAAAACTTTTTCTTTGTTACCTTTCGGCGGCGCCGTGCATATAATGGATAGTACAGGGTGCAAGTATGCCTATCCCGAAAAAATAGGTTACGGCGAGTGCCGCGGCATTTCCAATATTGCCGTAGAAGGCGGCGCGTCGGTGACCGTCGGCGAAAGCGACTGCGCCTTGATAATTATTAATCGAGGGGAAGTATGACCATTATCTGCATTAAACCGCCTAAACCAATAAGGAAGATTTTAAAGCTTTTATGCCGAAAATAAGTTACGTCGATTTGCACTGCGATAGCGTTACGGTAAGCTGTAACGCGGGCGGAGATTTTTCCTTTTTCGCGGGGCAGGTCAATATCGGAAAACTTAAAAGTTCGGGGTGCGAAAGCCAGTGCTTCGCGCTCTTTACTCAGGGGGAAAACGCCGCCGCAGACGTTGAGAGGTTTGCGGCGTATTATAATGCCCAAATTGCGGTTAACCCCGATATATTGCCCGTCGAACGCTACTTTGATATAGAAAAAGTCCGAAAAGAGGGCAAGATAGCGGCAATTCTGACGGTTGAAAACCTCGGGTTTTTAAAGGGCGATATAGGCGGAATAAAAAAGCTTGCCGCGCTCGGCGTGAAGATGGCTTCGCCCGTGTGGAACTATGCCAACGATTTCGCATATCCCAACCTAATTTTTAAAGAGGGTATTCCCGACTTTTCCGCCCGCGAAATGCGGGGGCTGACCGACCTCGGGAAAGCTGCGGTTGAAGAGCTGAACGCCAACAAAATCATTATCGACGTTTCGCATCTTTCAGACGGCGGGGTCGAGGACGCGCTTGCGCTCTCGAACGCGCCTATTGTCGCAAGCCATTCCGACTGCGCGGCAGTTCATAACGTAAGCCGCAATCTGACAGACGAGCAGATTAAAAAAATCGCCGACAATGGCGGAGTTATAGGGTTGAATTTCTGCCGCGACTTTATAGGCGGCGAGAGCGCTTTCGAGGCGCTGTATCGGCACCTTAAACACCTTATTAATATCGGCGGCGAGGACGTGACCGCTCTTGGAAGCGACTTCGACGGCATACCGCCCTACGACGAACTTGCCGATTGCACTTTCGTGCAAAGCTTACTGCGATATTTTGCCGACCGCGGTATAACCGAAAAGCAGCTTGAAAAACTTGCGCGTAAAAACTTTCACAGAGTTTTCAAAGAGGTTGTCGGTTGATTTTTATTGCAAATTGCGCGCGCATATGATAAAATAAACTTGTTATGAAAAAGTTTATCTGCGCCGCCGCGGCTATTGCGGTAGGCATATGTTCGGTAGTGTCGCTCGGCGGCTGTAAAGCGGGCGAAGCAATCGTCGAATACACCTTGTCCGAGGACGAGACATATTTTATAGTCAGCGGGGTTTCGGGGGACAAGCTCGGTTTAAAGGAGCTCGTCGTGCCCGCGGAAAAGGACGGAAAGCCCGTAAAGGAAATCGGTGACGACGCGTTCTTCCAGTGTTGCGACCTTGTGAGAGTGACACTGCCCGAGAATACTATCGAAAAACTCGGCGCGCGCGCGTTTGCTTTCTGCGCTTTCGATTCTTTCGTCATTCCCGACAGCGTGACCTATATAGGCTACGGCGCGTTCGGCGCGTGCGACTACCTCACGGAAATTACCGTACCCGAGAGCGTAACCACTCTCGAACCGCTCGCCTTTTACGGCTGTCAGTCGCTTAAAAAGGCGTACGTAAAAGCGGATATTACCACTTTGAATACCAAAGTTTTCTACAACCCCGTATACACTCAGGGCGGAGAAACGTACACGAGCACGTCGCTTACCGAGCTGTACCTGCCCGCGTCGTTGGAAAAAATTCACGAGGACGCTATTGCGGGCAACTTTATTTCCGACATTTACTTTGCGGGAAGCGCGGCGCAGTGGGAAGCCGTATATTTCTATAATATGATTGCCGACGAGGAGAACGAGGGGGAGAAGAAAGAAAACCGCCTCGAAAAGAGCGCCGTTTTAACCGGCGCCGTAAAGATACATTGTAACGCGGAATTTTAAAAGACAAAATTAAAGCGCAGAGCAAAACTTGCTCTGCGCTTTTTCAATATACGAAAATAAACTTACGCTCTTTCCACGGTCTTGAGGCATCTGGTGCAAACGTAACCGTTTACAGTCTTGCCTTCCGCATTGACGTAATTGACCTTCTGAACGTTGGCTTTGAACGTTCTTCTCGTTCTTCTCTTGGAGTGGCTGACGTTGTTACCCGACGTCTGACCTTTTCCGCATACGCTACAAACTCTGGACATGATATGTTTCCTCCCGCAATAGGTTTCTCTGAAATTTAAAGGGTTAAAAATAACGCCGTATCTTTCATACAGCTCATCTATCATATCACGGCGAATAAAAAAAATCAAACAAAAACAAGCAAAACGACTAATTTTTTTTAACTTTATTCAAAATAAATTTAAGGCGAGGCAAATAAAATGGGGTAATTGTAATAAATCACTTGCCAAAAACATAAAAAACGATTAAAATTGTATTATATTGGTAATTTGCAAATTGCAACTTGCGCAATTAAATAAGGATATCATATGTCGGTTAATACAAGCAACGTATACGGTAAAATTTCAATATCCGATTTAGCGATAGCAAAGGTGGCTGCAAACGCCGCCTTAGAGTGCTACGGAATTGTTGATACCGTTGCCCGCCGCTTTACCGATTCTATGTCCGAGCTCTTAAAAAAGCAGTCGGGCAAGGGCGTTAAAGTGGTAACGAGCGGCGACAGAATTTTTATCGACGTTTACGTGGTTATCAAGTACGGCGTTTCGATTAACGCGGTCGCCGAAAGCTTGAAGGAAGGAATTAAATACAAGGTTGAAAAGTTTACGGGTATGATTGTCGATACCGTAAACGTCAATATCATAGGAGTTAAACTTTAAATCAGGGTTTAACTCTCTTTTATACTATTAAATATTCATTATTTTATTAATTTGGAGATAAAATGCAGAAAACCGTAAATAGCACCGAATTTCGCAAAATGGTTGCTTCCGGTGCAAGAATGCTTGAAATAAACAGGGCCAAAATCGACGCCCTTAACGTTTTCCCCGTACCCGACGGTGACACGGGTACGAATATGTCGCTTACGTTGCAGTCGGCGGTAAAGGAGATGAACGCGTGTTCCTCCAACCGCTTCCAAGAGATTTGCGATTCCGTTTCAAAGGGCGCGCTTCGCGGCGCAAGAGGAAATTCGGGCGTAATTTCCTCGCAGATTTTCAGAGGAATCTGCTCGGTTATCAAGGACTGTAACCAGACTTTCGACACCAAAACTTTCGCTAAAGCTATAGAGGCGGGCACAAAAGTTGCCTATTCCGCCGTTTCCATTCCCAAAGAGGGTACGATTTTGACGGTCGTAAGGCTGATGAGCGAAAGCGCGGGCAAGCTCGCTTCCAAGAATAAGGACTTCGTCGAATTTTTAAAGGCGTTAATCGCCGTGGGCGACGAGGCGCTCGCTCAGACCCCCGAGCTTTTACCCGTACTCAAAAAGGCGGGCGTTGTCGACAGCGGCGGTATGGGACTTATGACCATAATGCGCGGCTTCCTTGCGGCAATCTCGGGCGAGGAAATCGACACCGAATCGATACCCACCGAAGCGCAGGTCAAGGAAAAAGAGCCCGACTTCGACGACAACTCGGATATTATCAACCTCGATTTGGGCGATATCGAGTTCGCTTACTGCACCGAATTTTTCGTAATCAACTTAAAGCCGCAGACGACTCTTGCCGATATCGACAAGCTCAAGGAAAAGCTGATGGGCATCGGCGACAGCGTAATCTGCATAGGCGATTTGGAATTTATCAAAGTGCACGTGCACACCAACACCCCCGGCATAGCTTTGACTTATGCGCTGGAGTTGGGTGAGCTCGACAGACTTAAAATCGAGAACATGCTCGAAGAGAACAGACAATTAAAAAAGAAGCTCGAGTCCGAGAAGAAGGAGATGGGTATGCTTGCCATCTGCGCGGGCTCGGGGCTTGCGGAGATTTTCAAGGACCTTATGGTCGACCGCGTAATCGAGGGCGGACAGACTATGAACCCCTCGGCGCAGGACATTGCCGACGCGGTGCAGAAGATAAACGCGGCGAACGTGTTCGTCTTCCCCAACAACTCGAATATAATTCTGGCGGCGGAGCAGGCTAAGGGGCTTGTAAACAACCGCACGATACACGTTATTCCTACAAAGAACGTGCCTCAGGGCATTGCGGCGGCGCTCGTCTTTAACCCCGACGAGAGCGTGCCCGAAAACAAGACCAATATGACGCACTCTATCGACAACGTTGCCGCAGGTCAGGTAACGTACGCGGTGCGCAACACCACGATGAACGGGTTTAAGCTCAAAGAGGGCGACATCATAGGTCTTAACTCCAAAAAGATTCTGGCGAAGTCGGACAATATCGACGATACCACGCTCGAGCTCATAAGAAAGATGAAGACTGCCGAGCACGAAATGATAACCCTTTACTACGGCGAGGGAGTGGACGAGACTGCGGCGGAGGCGCTTGCGGCTAAGGTCGGCGAAACCTTCCCCGACTGCGAGGTGGACTTCCATTACGGCGGACAACCGGTCTATTATTATATGGTAAGTCTCGAATAAACCGAACGACATCAAAGGAAGGCGAAAAGCCTTCCTTAAATTTTGCGGACTATGAAACTAACCGATTTGAAGTACGTGTCGGAAGCGCGTGAAAAACAACTCAATAAGCTGGGCGTATTTTCGCAGGAAGATTTACTGCGGCTTTACCCGCGCGATTTCGTCGACCTCACGCACACCAATTCCATTGCGAACGCGTACCACAACGCAGTCATTCTGACTGTGTGCGAGGTGCTGTCGGTAGAGAGGAACGACTACGCGCGCCGCCCGTTCGTAAAGGCTATGTGCCGTCAGGGCGACAACCTTTTTCATACTATTTGGTTCAATCAGCCGTACGTTGCGCAAAAGCTCTCGCTCGGGGAATATATCTTTTACGGGCGGGTGCAGAACAAGTACGGCATGGGCGCGTCGATGGTAAATCCTACCTTCGAAAAGGCGGAGAGCGTGCGCAATCTTCAGGGTATTCTGCCCGTCTATCCGCTGTCGGGAACGCTCACGCAAGGGGTGGTAAGAACGGCGGTAAGGCAGGCGCTTCGGAACGTTAAACCCGAGAGCGTGATACCCTACGTACTGCAAAAAAAGTATGGCTTGTCGCCTTTAAAGGACGCCTGTTACAGACTGCATTGCCCCTCTTCGCAGCAGGATATTGCCGAGGCAAGCGAGAGAATTGCCATAGAGGAGTACTTCCTTCTGGTGTCGGCGTTCAAGGTAATAAAGGGCGACGGCGAGGTGGCGAGAGCCAACCGCTATTCGGTTTCCGACAATGACATAAGCAAGTTTTTGAGCCGTTTTCCCTTCGAGTTCACCGAGGGGCAGAAAGAGGCGGTGCGCGACCTTTTAAGCGACGTGCGCTCGCCCAAGGTTATGAACAGACTATTGCAGGGCGACGTTGGTTGCGGCAAGACCGCGGTTGCGTTAACTGCGGCATATATGGCGCTCAAATCGGGTTTTCAGGCGGCAATGCTGTCGCCGACCGAGGTGCTCGCGCGCCAGAACTGCGCTCAGCTACAAAAATATCTGCCCGAATACAGCGTGAAATTTTTGTCGGGCTCGACGCCCGCCGCGGAAAAGCGCGCGATTAAAAAGGGGTTGAAAGAGGGCACGGTAGACCTTGTCTGCGGCACGCACGCGGTCATACAAAGGGACGTCGAGTTTAAAAATTTATCGCTCGTCGTGTGCGACGAACAACAGCGTTTCGGCGTTGCCCAGCGTTCGGCGCTCACCGAAAAAGGGGTCAACTGCGACTGCCTCGTTATGAGTGCAACGCCCATTCCGCGCACGCTTTCGCTCGTATTCTACGGCGATTTGGATATAACGACAATCAGGGAAAAACCGCGTTCGCGGCAGGATATATCCACCTCAATCATTAAACAAAGCCGCTACGGGGATATGCTTAACTGGATAAGCGGCGAAACGAAGAAGGGGCGGCAGGCGTATTTCGTGTGCCCCAAAATCGAGGGCGACGACGAGGGCACGGTAATGTCGGTCACCGAGCTTTTCGAGGACTTGCAGAAAGCCATGCCTTCCGTGCGCTTCGGACTTCTGCACGGCAAGATGAACGACAAAAAGAAGGAAGAGGTGATGTCGGCTTTCCGCGATAAAGCTTACGACTGCCTCGTTTCGACGACGGTTATCGAGGTGGGCGTGGACGTGCCCGACGCGACCGTAATGGTCATATACAATGCCGACAGGTTCGGTCTGTCGCAGTTGCACCAGCTAAGGGGGCGCGTGGGCAGAGGCAGCGTAAAGAGCTATTGTTTCCTGCTCTCGGAAAACGACGGCGATATCGCGCGCGAGCGGCTTTCGGTGCTGAAAAACAATTCCGACGGCTTTGCAATTGCCGAGTTCGATTTGAAGCTTAGGGGCGGCGGCGATTTTATGGGCACGCGTCAAAGCGGCAAAATTTTGTCCGAGCTCAAAACCCTGCGCTTTCCCGTTTCGGCGGTGTTCACGGCAAAGAAGATTTCCGACGACGCATTTTCGGGCGCGTTCGACACGACCGTCTTGCGCCGCGCCGCACTGCAAAAATACGACAGCCTGAAAGACGTAATACTCAATTAATTGGCTATTGACAAAATCCGGACCGCATATTATAATAATTAGGAAACAAAACAAGGGGGCAATTATGAAAATAAAGAAAGTTTTGTCTTTGGTAACGTCGCTGTGTATGGTCGGCGGCGTATTCGTTGGCTTAGCGGGCTGTAACGGCGGCGGCTCGGAAGACAGCGGGCATAAACACGAATACGAGAATTGGACGACAGACAACGCAACGACGCATACGGGCACCTGCACGGCGGACGGCGATTGCGACGCGCCCACCAAGACCGAAAATCACGTTTACGACGGCGCTACGGACATAACCTGCGATAAGTGCGGCTATGTAAATCTGCCTCCCGACCACGTACACGCGTGGAGCGAAACGCTTTCGTACGAGGACGAGGACGGTCACTACCTTGTTACGACCTGCACCGAGCACGCGCCGATGAAAGGTGAGGTACACGCCCACAACTACAACGGTATTTACAAGTGCAGGGACTGCGGATATAAGCACGAACACGTCTGGACGGAGAGCACCGTATTCAAAAACGGTAGCGGACACTATATCGCCACGACCTGCCTTTCGCACAGAATATTAAAGGACCACGTTGAGGCGCACGTGTTCGACAACGACGAGGACACGACGTGCTCGGGCTGCGACTATGTGCGTATTCCCGTCCATCAGCACACCTACGACGATACGTTGGTTAACGCGGAGGAAGCGGGTCACTATAAAATGGCGAACTGCGCAGGTCACACCGACCAGAAGTCGGAATACTACGACCACGAATTTGCCGCGGGTTCGAATACCTGCGCGTGCGGTTATACGAGAGAAGCCGACACTTCTACGGCGCTTGCTTCAACGGCAAAGATTTACGTCGTCGGCGACAGTACGGTCTGCTCGTTCAACGATTCGTATTATCTTCCCCGCTACGGCTACGGCACTCAGCTTGCCCAGTATCTGAACGTAACGAGCAGTCAGATAGTCAATCTTGCAATGTCCGGCAGAAGTTCGAAGAGTTTTACGGTCGAGGCTAATTACACCGAGCTTACGAGTTCGATAAAGGCGGGCGACTACCTTATTATAGGCTTCGGTCACAACGACGAAAAGAGCGACGACAGCACGCGTTACACGAGCCCCGTCGGCGACCATACGGTAGCGGGCTCTTTCCAGAATACGCTCTACAACAAGTACGTTAAAATGGCGACCGACAAGGGCGCAACGCCCATACTCTGCACGCCCATTACCCGTTACGATGCGAAGGGTGCGTACGAGGGCGCGAAGGTGCACGTGACTGCGGACGGCGACTACGCGGCGGCAATAAAGGCGCTGGGCGCGGCTACGGATACGACCGTAATCGATTTGACGAAGCTCACGTCCGATTTGTATAAGAGCGACAACACCGAGGCGCAGTACTTCCACGCGCACACTTCTTACGAGGGTAGCGCGGTCAAAATGCCCACGGGCAGAGACGACACGCATATCAACAAGTACGGCGCGGAAATGGTCAGCTACCTGTTTGCAAACGCACTGAAGGATACGGGCAACCCGCTTGCCGCTCAGGTTATAACCAATAAGCTTGCGCCTACGCACGGCACGCATTATCACGCGGCGGAAAACGGCAGCTACGTTGCTCCCGATTACCAGGAATTTGACCCCGACAACACTACGGCAATCAAGCTTACCGACGGCTGGTACAAAACGTATATGGGCAAGATGGGTACCGATGCACCCAGTTGCACAAATTCGTATGCGGACGGCAAATTCACGGTTGGCGATAACGAAGTCAAGAGTAAAATCGAGGGCGCTGCCGACGGCTTTGTCGCTGCGTTTATGCAGGTGGACGCAAGAAAGAACTTCACCGTTTCGGCAACGGTTACTATTAAATCGGTGCACAGCAAATTAGATAATTCGCAGGGCGGCTTCGGCTTGATGCTCCGCGACGACATACTTATAAACAAGCGTCAGGATTCGCTTGCAAGCAACTACGTTGCGGCGGGTATTCTCAATACTAAAGCTCCCATATTCAGCAGGGAAAGCGAGGCGCTTGCGACGAGCGGCAGTTCGGCGGCGATTGCGGCGGGCGACACCCACACGCTTTCCATAACGAGAGTAGGTCAGGTTGTTACCGTCACGGTCGATTCGACGACCAAGACCTTTACCGACTTCGATTTCCTTTCGGTTGACGGCGATTATATGTACCTGTGCCTGTTTGCGAACCGTGGCATCGTTGCCGAGTTCACGGACGTGCAGTTCGAAATCACGGGCAACAGCCAGGGCGCGTAAGCGGTATATATATTATAATGTAATATAAAACGGCGGCGGTTTTTCTGCCGCCGTTAATTTTTTTGCTTAAATCGATTGACAAATTATTCCGCTTTTGTTAGAATAATCTTCGCTCACTGTAAAAAGTGGGTTTTTATGTGTTGTTTTCTTGTTGCATTTTAAGGGTAGATGCATTGCAGGAGATATATTCCACAGATTTAATTTGCTTAAATCGAGTAACACAAGGAGGAATTTTATGCCCACAATCAATCAGCTTATAAAGCACGGCAGAGAAAAGCAGGTTTTCAAGAGCAAGTCGCCCATTTTGGACAACTGCCCCCAGAAGCGCGGCGTGTGCCTTTCGGTTACCACGACTACGCCTAAAAAGCCTAACTCGGCTATCCGTAAGATTGCAAGGGTAAGACTTACCAACAAGCAGGAAGGTACCGTCTATATCCCCGGCGAAGGTCACAACCTTCAGGAGCACTCTTCGGTTCTTATCCGTGGCGGACGTGTAAAGGACTTACCCGGCGTTCGTTACCATATCGTGCGCGGCGCACTCGATACCGCAGGCGTTGCAAAGAGAAAACAGGCGCGTTCGCGTTACGGCGCTAAACGTCCCAAATAATAAAGAATTTATAATTCTTAATTAACCCCTACTTGTCGGAATATATTTTTTGTACCCTTGACCGATAAAGGTAGGCAGTATTCGAAAATGCGGTCAACGCGTTTTCGGAGAAGATTTGCTACCCCGAAAATTTTCTAAGCGGGGCAAGCGATAGCTTATTTAAGGTAAACCCTTAAAAACAAAAACAGGAGGTAAAAATTATGCCCAGAAGAGGAGGCGTCCCTAAAAGAGACGTATTACCCGATCCCGTGTACAATTCCAAGGTTGTAACCAAGCTTGTCAACCAGATTATGTACGACGGCAAACGCGGCACTGCGCAGACTATCGTCTACGAAGCATTTAAAATTGCGAGCGAAAAGCTCGGACAAGACCCCATGGACGTGTTCAATCAGGCAATGAACAACATTATGCCCGTATTGGAAGTCAAGGCAAGGAGAGTTGGCGGCGCCAACTATCAGGTGCCCATGGAAATCAGACCCGAAAGGCGTCAGACCCTCGCTATCCGTTGGTTGGTAATCGCAACCCGTAAGCGTTCCGAAAGAGAGATGAGCGCAAAGCTCGCCGCGGAGCTTATGGACGCGTACAACAACGCGGGCGGCGCGGTTAAGAAGAAAGAAGATACCCACAGAATGGCGGAAGCAAACAAGGCGTTTGCGCATTTCCGCTTCTAATAGAGGTAGGTTATGGCAAGAGAATACGATTTATTGCATACGAGAAATATCGGTATTATGGCGCACATCGACGCCGGCAAAACGACCACTACCGAGAGAATACTGTTCTATACAGGTATCAACCACAAGATAGGCGAGACCCACGACGGTACCGCAACTATGGACTGGATGGTACAGGAGCAGGAGCGCGGCATAACCATTACGTCCGCGGCTACTACCTGCCACTGGACGAGAACGGGCAAAACCAAGGCTGACGAGTGCCGTATCAACATTATCGATACCCCGGGTCACGTTGACTTCACCGTTGAGGTCGAACGTTCGCTCCGCGTACTCGACGGCGCCGTTGCAACCTTCTGCGCGAAGGGCGGCGTCGAGCCCCAGTCCGAAACCGTTTGGCGTCAGGCGGACAAGTACAAAGTACCCCGCATCGCGTACGTCAACAAGATGGATATCAACGGCGCAAACTTCACCCGTGCCGTACAGATGATGAAGGAGAGGCTCAATGCCAACCCCGTTCCCATCGAGCTTCCCATCGGTAAGGAAGACACCTTCAAGGGTATAGTAGACCTTATCGAAATGAACGCCGAAATTTACGATTCCGACGACGGCAAGCAGTACCATACCGCGGAAATTCCCGCAGATATGGCTGACGCTGCCGAGGAAGCGCACATGGCTGTCATGGAAGCGGCGGCAGAGGGCGACGACGAGCTTATGGAGAAGTTCCTCGAAACGATGGAGCTCACTCCCGACGAAATAAGAAAGGGTCTGCGCGCGGCGACTATCGCTATGAAGTGCACGCCCGTTCTTTGCGGTTCGTCCTACAAGAATAAGGGCGTTCAGATGCTTCTGAACGCGGTTATCGATTTCCTTCCTTCCCCCGTAGACGTCGACCACGTAAAGGGCGTCAACCCCGACAGCGGCGCGGAGGAAGAGAGAAAGACTTCCGACGACGAACCCTTCGCAGGTCTTGCGTTCAAGATTGCAACCGACCCCTTCGTAGGTCGTCTTGCATATTTCAGAGCGTACTCCGGCGTACTTTCCGCAGGTTCGTACGTTTACAACTCGACCAAGGGCAAGAAGGAGCGCGTAGGCCGTCTCGTTCAGATGCACGCTAACACGCGTATGGAAATCCCCGAAATCTATTCGGGCGATATCTGCGCTATCGTAGGTCTTAAGGACACCACGACGGGCGACACGCTGTGCGACGAGAAGCACCCCATAATTTTGGAGCAGATGACCTTCTCCGACCCCGTTATCCAGCTTTCAATCGAGCCCAAGACCAAGGCGGGTCAGGAAAAGATGACCTTGGCTTTAATCAAGCTTGCAGAGGAAGACCCCACGTTCAAGACTTACACCGACCAGGAAACGGGTCAGACCATTATCGCGGGCATGGGCGAGTTGCACCTCGACATTATCGTCGACAGACTTCTTCGTGAGTTCAAAGTAGAGGCTAACGTAGGCGCACCCCAGGTTGCTTACCGCGAAACGTTCCGTCAGGCTTGCGACGCGGAAGGTATGTACAAGCGTCAGTCGGGTGGTAAAGGTCAGTACGGTCACTGCAAACTGCACTTAATTCCCGGCGAACCCGGTTCGGGCTATTCGTTCGAGGATATGACCGTCGGCGGCTCTATCCCCAAGGAATATATCCCCGCAATCGACAAGGGTATTCAGGGCGCGGCAAAGAACGGCTTCCTTGCAGGCTACGAAATGGTAGACTTCAAGGTACAGGTTTACGACGGAAGCTTCCACGAAGTCGACTCTTCGGAAATGGCGTTCCAGATTGCAGGTTCGATGGCGTTCAAAGACGGTATGACCAAGGCTAAGCCCGTACTCTTAGAGCCCATTATGAAGGTTGAAGTTATCGTTCCCGACGACTATTTCGGCGACATTATGGGTAACGTAACCGCACGCCGCGGCACGATTATCTCCACCGACGACAGAGCGGGCGCAAAGGTAGTGGACGCGGAAGTTCCCCTTTCGG